>DATCGA010000585.1:0-12099 GCA_036509215.1 Trebonia sp. | reverse complement strand
CCTGCCGCTCGTCGGCCCACGCACGCGCGGCGGCCAGGGCGGACGGCGGGACCGGCTCGTCGAGCCAGGGCTGGACGGTGGCTCGCATTCCCTTGACGAAGCGGGCCCCGAGCGGGGTGAGCGCACGGGAGTCGGCCAGGGTCTCGATCGCCTCGGCGGTCAGCATCCGCCACCGGGCGAACCGCTCTTCGGCCGCCAGTGCCTGCTCGCCGGCCAGCTCGTGGCGGCGCCGCACGCGCCAGTAATCGGTCACCGCGAGATGGGCGTACGCACCTTGCAGCAGCGGTTCGGCCGGCCGCGGATCGTCTCGCCACGGCGCGTTGAATAGCTGCGTGTCGAGGGGGTCGCACAAGTCGAACAGGTCAAGGATCGCGCTCAGCTTGATGTGCTGCACTTCATGCAGGATGAGCAGCGCGAGGACATCCCCGTCGGCCGGCAGCGCTGCCGCGACCGCGCCGAAGGCGTGCCTTGAGGAGGCGCTGGTCTCCTCGTCCCGCTCGTCACTGACGGGCATGAAGGTGGACAGCCCGCCGGTCAGGCCGGGCAGGTAGTCCGGGAAAGCGCGCTCGATCAGCGGCCAGGCGACCGCGAACTGCCGCTGCCAGCGATCCACATCGTCGGCGCCCAGCCGGTCCGCGGCCGACAACTCGTGAATGTCACGGTAGGGATCGGTGTCCTCGAGCGCGACGGCGAACGTCCCCGAGCGCAGCTGCCGTACCGGCTGCCAATCGGCGTCCGATTCAGGGTCGGCCAGCCGCACGCGCCACTTGCGGTCGGCCGTGCGTGCGTCGAAGCAGCCATCGGTGACGGCTACGGTAACGGCCTGCTCGCGGACGCGCAGCCTGCCCAACGTGGGTAGGCAGGCGTAGCCCTCGATGACCGGGACGTCGATCTCGGCCGGAAGGCCCGACCTGATCGCGGCGCTCGCGGCGATGGCGGCCAAGTGCGCCGCTTCCTTCGGCAGCGAGGCAGCGCCGACGGCGATGATGCCAAGGCAATGATCGGCCCAGGTCCGCACGTACGGGTGCGCTAGCACGAGGTCGAATGCGCCCACGTCATCTCGCTCCACTTGGGCGAGGAGATCAAAGCCGGCCAGGAACTCCCGGTCGGCGGTGCGATCGGCCCGCTCCCGGAGCAGCGCGAGCTGGCCCCGTCGGAGCGACCGCTGCGCGCGGACCAGCTGGCCGACGGCGTCCGCGTCGCCGAAACCGGTCGCCAGCGAGTCGAACTGGCCTCCCGTCAGCATGTGGCCGGAGCTCGGCGGCGTCGTAGTGGTAATGGCGGGGCGCAGGTCCGCCCGAATGTGCGTGATGATCTTCTCCAGGTCAGCGCAGTACACAGACGGGTTGTCGAACCCGGTGTCCGATCGGTACCGGTGCGCATACAAACCGCCACCGCAGCTGCTGACCACGGGGCACTGACGGCAGGTTTGGCTGACGCCCGCCAGGCCCAGCTGCCTAGCCCGGATGGCGGGATGGGCGGCGGCCTCGTCCAGCGGATGATCGGACAGGTCGAGCCCGGTCGCGGGGGCCCCATCGAAGGCGACCTTGATCGAGTCCGCTTGTTCAAGCGAGCCGTCGGTCTCGATGACCAGCAGTTCGCTGGCTTCCAGCCCGAGTGACTCGGCCCGGCTGGCACCGCCCCAGGAGGTCGCGATGATCGAGTCGAAGATGCGAACCGGGACACGCCTTCCGTCAGCCTTCCAGGCGCCGAAGACCGCAGCGAGCCAGTCGGCATACGGGGTCTGGCCGGCCTCCAGGCCCGGCGGCGGGGTGTCCCAGGTCGCGTGCGGGAGGAGAAAATCGACCGCTGGCGGCTCAAGGTCGGCCAGCGTTCGGTAGACCGCGTACGGGTCGCTCCGGATATCGATGGTGCACAGCAGTCCGGCGTAGCACTCCCGGTAGCGGTCTTGGCGGAGCAGGTTGATGGCCCGGACCACCTGGGAGAAGCTGCTTTTGCCGCTGGCGAATTTCCGGTGCAGGTCGTTGGCTTCCCGGTCGCCGTCCAGGGAAACGCCGACCTTGATCCGCTGAGCCAGGAAGAGCTCGCAGAACTCTTCGTCCAGCTGCACACCGTTGGTGTGGATCCGCAGGTCGAGCGCGCAGGACGGCTCGATGGCCGCCCGCAGCGCGGCCGCGATGGCGGAGAGCCGCCGCGCGCCCGCGAGCAGCGGCTCTCCGCCATGCAAGACAACCTGGACCTCGGGCAGGCGATGCGCGCGAGCATGCTCGGCGATCCGCGCGCCCGCCTGTGCCACGACTGCAGGCGAGATCACCTTAGGGCGCGCCCGCCAGCTCTGATCGGCGTGCTCATAGACGTAGCAATGGTCGCACGCCAAATCGCACCGGCTGTGCACCTTGATGATGAACTGCCGGAAAGGCAGGATGCCTCCGGGCATAGAGGGGAACCAGTCTAAATAGACGAATTGAACTTGTAGGCCGAAGTAGCCGAGTTGCCGCCTGCGCTGTCGCACATAATTTTCGCATATCCATCATTGTCTATCGGTACTTCCGCGGTGAGCGGGGCGCCGCCGAGATCGGGCAGCTTAGAGGTGATGACGTCATTCGCCACGTCCGCGGTCATGCTCAAATCGGGCTCCTCGGCAGGTGTCGGCGACACCGCCAACACGTTAAGTGATTTTTTAGCTCCTCTCGCTACCGAGAGTCACTAGGCATGGTTGGTAGTACCCTTCTGGGCGAACTTTAATGCCCAGAAGGGCGGCTAGCACAACCTAGGAATAAAAATAGTGGGTTACGAAAGGTTTCAAGTCCAATAACGAACGATCTAGCCGGAAAACTAGCTCGCATCGGGTTGCGATTTGGACGCGGTCTCGACGCCCTGAGCCCTGAGAATGGCGCCGTTTCGCGCATCTAGCGTCGCGTAGGAGGTGTTTTCCGCCTCCGCGTATTCGATCGTCCCGATCTGGTCGCCACGCGCGTCGACTTCCGCCCGCCAGACCACCGTGGCATTGCCCTCGAGCACCGGGTACCAGGCCCCGTCGCGGACCTCGATGGACGCCGCCGCCACGCCGCCCGCGTTGCGCATCACTAGGCGCTCGGCCGGGTCGAGGCCGGTCAGCCGGGAGTAGGCGGCGCGGGAGGCTACGACGCCGGAGCCGCAGGAGGGGGTGAGGCCGGCGCCGCGCTCGAAGGTTCTGACGAAGACCTCGCCGTCATCGAGGGACTGCAGGAACGAGACGTTGGCGCCGTCGGCGAAGACCTCGTCGGCGCGCTTGCCCAGCTCGATCAGGTCCGGCTCGCTGTACGCGCCGACGACGGAGATCACGTGCGGGTTCGGCACCCGGACGGAGGTGAACCCGGCGAAGGGAACGGGCAGCTCGGCGTCGTCGAAGTCCAGCGGCGGCAGCTCGATCACGACCTGCCGCACCCCTTCCGGCGTCGACGGCGCCCGGTGCACGGTGTAGTCCCGCCCACCACTGGCGACGATTTCGGTGTCGGTGCCGCGCAGGTCCAGGATCAGCCGCCCGAGCCCCCGCATCCCGTTCCCGCAGAACTCGGCCGATGACCCGTCCGGGTTGAAGAACCACGCCTGCGCGTTCGGCCCGCTCGCGTCGTAAAGGTAGATCCCGTCGCTTCCGCCGGTCCACGAGTCCCGGTCGCACACGCTGCGCACGAACGCCCGCAGCGCAGCGTCCGACCCCCAGTCGCCGGGCGTCGCCTCCAGCGCGAAGATCTCGTTCAACGACCCATGGGTCTTAATCAGCCTCATCAGCTGACGAGCCTACCCGGTGGGTGAGGACCTGTCGGCTACGCCATCGACCCGAAACGAGCCCTGTCGGCTACGCCATCGACATCGCCTATTGGTGTCGCTGGCGTAGGCGACAGGCGCGCGGGCCTGTCGGCGGCGTAGCTGACAGGTGAGGGGGCCTGTCGGCGGCGTAGGTTACAGGCGCGCGGGCGCGCTGAAAGAGACGCAACGGTCCGTTCGATATACGGGGCCTTTGACTTTGACTTTGACTTTGGGCTACATGCCGAAGGCCGGGTACGTGGAGAAGCGGGCGCCGGCCGCGTAGTTGCGGACGGCGACGCGGGCGCGGTCGATCATGTTGGCAGGCAGCTCGGTCAGCGGGTACCAGCCGAAGTCGCTGTAGCTTCCGCTGCCCGCCAGCCGCGCGGCCGCGTCGACGTCGCCCGGGCGCTCCCAGCCGTCCGCGGTCAGGAAGAACGCCATCCGGCCGTGCCCGGACACGTCGTGCATGACGTGCGCGAGCGACACCCGGGCGGAGTCGAGCTCGATCCCCACCTGCGCCCCCGCCACCCGGACGGCGGCCTCGACGAGGGTCTCGCGCTCGGCCAGGCGGTCGGAGGGCGGCTCGTAAGCCCCGTCGCCGTAGCCGGTGTTCGCGCGCCTGCCAAGCAGCAGTTCGCCGTCGCTGAGCAACAGCAGGTGCACATCGACGATGAGCTGGAAGTGGCGGTTGTTCCTGGCCGTATCGGCCATCGGATGCATCAGAGTTCTGGTCATGACTTGATGTCCTGCCAAGCTTGCCATCGTGTTTCCCCGGTCCCCGCGGTGTCGCGCGCCAGCCGGCGCGCCACTTCCCCGGGACAGGAAACGTACTCCACGCTGGCTGTGGATCACCATGTGCGTAACCGGTGGGTAACTGCCTCTGGCCTGTGGAACACCGGCCTTTTTGGGGGCGCGGACTGTGGACATCGCGGACCGGTTAGCCGTGCATGCACGGAGTATGCGCTGTGGACAGTTCGACGGCGGCTGTGGACGATCGGCCTTTGTAAATTCTTCGCGTCAGACCTGGCTCTTGGTGCGCTCGCTGATCTTCTGGGTCTCCTCATAGATGCGGAAAACCACCATGAACGCCTCGAGCACCACCCGGTACACGCCGAGCGTCAGCAGCACGTAGATCGGCACGACGACGATCAGCACGAAGAAGCCGGCCAGCGCCCCGCCGGTCCTGAAGCTGATGATCACGATGAGCAGCGAGACCAGCGCCGTCCAGATCGTGAACAGCACGTACAGGACCTTGACGATCTTCGGGGTGACGAAGCTGCTGAAGGAGAAGTCGAACAGCGAGCCGACGAACCCCTTCTCGCCCTTGGCCCTCGGCTGAGCCGGGTGGGTGGGCGGCATGCCGCCGGGCAGCTGCCACTGGCTGTGGTCCTGGCCCGCGAACGTCTGCTCCTGGCCAGGGTAGCCCTGCTGGTCCTGGCCCGGGGCGGCGTAGCCCGGCGGCGGGTAGCCCGGCGCCGGCTGCTGCGGGTAGCCGTAGCCGTCCTGCGCGGCGCCGCCCTGCGGGCTGAAGGAGGGCTGCTGCGGCTGCTGCTGCTGCTGAGGCGGCGGTGGCGGCGGCCAGGAGGCACCGCGGGCCTGGGTCTGGTCCTGTCCGGCGGGCTGCCAGGAGGGCTCGGGTGGCTGTCCAGCCATTGCGTGCTCCCGGGGGGTTAGGCCACTGGCGTGGCGATAAACGGGCATCGCGCTTTGTCCACGTTATCCTGCCAGACACTTGTTCGGGACCGTTGAGCCTCGCGGCGGTTTCCCGGGGGCGGCGGCGGAGTAGCGCATAATGTCCGGCATGAGCGATCTTCCCGGCGGGGCAGGCGGCGGCCATAGCGGCGATGGCGGCGTGCGGGGCCGGACGTTCCTGGTGACCGGGGGCAACACCGGGATCGGGCTTTCCACCGCGACCGAGCTCGCCCGCCGGGGCGGGCGGGTCTACATCGGCTGCCGCTCGGCGGCGGCGGGCTCGGCCGCGGTCGACGCGATCAAGGCGGCCTCGGGCTCGCAGGACGTGCGGCTGCTCCCCCTCGACCTGGCGTCGCTGGCGTCGGTCAGGTCGTGCGCGGCCGCGTTCCTCGCCCTCGACGAGCCGCTGCACGTGCTCGTCAACAACGCCGGCCTTGGCGGGCAGCGCGGGCTGACCGCCGACGGCTTCGAGCTGCACTTCGGCGTGAACCACCTCGGGCACTACGCGCTGACCTTGCTGCTGCTCGACCGGCTGACCGCCAGCGGTCCCGACGCCAGGATCGTGAACGTCTCCAGCGCCGCGCACTACGGGGCGCCTGGAATCGACTTCGACGCACTCCGGCGTCGCACGGCGTCCTTCACCGGCCAGCGCGAGTACGCGGTCTCGAAGCTCTGCAACGTGCTGTTCACGCAGGAGCTGACGCGGCGGCTGGCCGGCTCCTGCGTGTCGTCGTCGGCGCTGCACCCTGGGGTGGTCGCCTCCGACATCTGGCGGCGGGTGCCCCGGCTGGTGCGGCCGCTGATCACGGCTCGCATGCTGACGACCGAGCAGGGCGCGGTGACCTCGCTGTACTGCGCCACGTCGCCCTCGGTGGCGGCGTCCGGCGGTGGCTACTACGACAAGTGCGCGGTGCAGGAGCCGAACGCCGTTGCCACGCCGGGGCTGGCCGAACTGCTGTGGCAGCGCAGCGCCACCTGGACCGGGCTTGGCTGAATGCGTTTGACCAGCGCGCAGGCGTGACAGGCTGGGGGGTATGGACCTTCCGGTGATGCCGCCCGTGGCCCCGATGCTGGCCAAGCCGGTGGACGCGATCCCGACGGGCGACTTTATCTTCGAGCCGAAGTGGGACGGGTTCCGGTCGATCGTCTTCCGCGACGGCGACGAGGTGGAGATCGGCAGCAGGAACGAGCGGCCGATGACCCGCTACTTCCCCGAGCTCGTTTCGGCTTTTCTCTCCCAGTTGCCCGCCCGCTGCGTGATCGACGGCGAGATCGTGCTGCCGGACTGGGACAGCGGGCGGCTGGACTTCGAGGCGCTGCAGCTGCGGCTGCACCCGGCCGAGAGCCGAGTGCGGCTGCTGGCGGCGCAGACGCCGGCCCACTTCGTCGCGTTCGACCTGCTGGCGCTGGGCGACACCTCTTATATGGAGCTGCCGTTCGGCGAGCGGCGGGCCGCGCTTGAGGCGGCGCTGGCCTCGGCGGCGCCGCCCGTTCACCTGACCCCGGCGACGATGGACAACCCGACCGCGGCGGAATGGTTCAGCCAGTTCGAGGGGGCCGGGCTGGACGGGTTGATCGCGAAGCCCCGGTCCGGTATCTACTCGCCCGATAAGCGGGTCATGTTCAAGATCAAGCACGACCGGACGGCGGACTGCGTGGTCGCGGGCTACCGGCCGCATAAGACCGGCGACGACGCGGTCGGGTCGCTGCTGCTCGGTCTGTACCGGGACTCCGGCGAGCTGGCCAGCGTGGGGGTGGTGGGGGCGCTGCCGATGGCTACCCGGCGGGCCCTGCGGGCCGAGCTCGACCCGCTGGTGACGACGTTCGACGGGCACCCCTGGAACTGGGCCAAGTCGGAGGAGGCCGGCACCCGCACCCCGCGCAGCTCCCAGTACAGCCGGTGGAACGTCGGCAAGGACCTGTCATTCGTGCCGCTGCGGCCGGAGCGGGTGCTCGAGGTGCGGTACGACCACATGGAGGGGACGCGCTTCCGGCACACGGCGCAGTTCGTCCGCTGGCGGCCCGACCGCACGCCCGCGTCGTGCACGTTCTCGCAGCTGGAAGAGCCGGTCAGCTACAGCTTGTCGGAAATTCTCAGTCAAGATCAGTTATGTCGAACGGACCGGGGTGACTGCGGTGGCGGATGCGAAGATCGTCGTCGAGGCGGCGGGGCGCTCGGTGAGCGTGTCCAATCCGGGGAAGGTGTTCTTCCCCCGGACCGGGCACACCAAGCTCGACCTGGTGCGCTACTACCTGGCGGTCGCGGACGGGGCGCTGCGCGGGGCGGGCGGGCGGCCGATGGCGCTGAAGCGGTTCGTCAACGGGGCGGAGGCGGAGCCGTTCTTCCAGAAGCGGGCGCCGAGCTCGCGGCCGGACTGGATCTCCACCGCCGAGCTTCGCTTTCCGTCCGGTCGCACGGCCGACGAGGTGGTGCTGACCGACGCGGCCGGGCTGGCGTGGGTGGTCAACCTCGGGTGCATCGACCTGAACCCGCATCCGGTGCTGGCCTCCGACCTCGACCATCCGGACGAGCTGCGGGTCGACCTGGACCCGGTGCCGGGCGTGGAGTGGCCGCAGATCGTCGCGGTCGCGCTGGTGGCGCGCTCGGTGCTTTCCGATTTCGGGCTGACCGGGTGGGCGAAGACGTCGGGGTCGCGGGGTATGCACATTTACGCGCGGATCTCGCCCTCGTGGTCGTTCACCGACGTGCGGCGGTCGGCGGTCGCGGTGGCGCGGGAGATCGAGCGGCGTTCCCCTGATCTGGCGACGTCGAAGTGGTGGAAGGAGGAGCGGCACGGGGTGTTCGTCGACTACAACCAGAACGCCAAGGACCGGACCGTCGCCTCCGCCTACTCGGTCCGGCCGCTGCCGGACGCGCGGGTGTCGACGCCGCTGACCTGGGACGAGGTTCCCGGATGCGATCCGTCTCTGTTCACCATCGACACGGTGCCCGCCCGGTTCGCCTCCGTGGGCGACCCGTGGGAGGGGATGGACGTTGCCGTCGGGTCGCTCTCGGGGCTGCTTGAGCTGGCGGCGGCCGACGAGGCGGCCGGGCTGCCGGATGCGCCGTGGCCGCCTAACTACGAGAAGCAGGCCGGGGAGGCGCCGCGGGTGCAGCCGTCTAAGCGGCGGGCGTCCTCGGGGGCTTCTTCTGACGCTTCTTCTGATGCTTCTTCGGATGCTTCTTCGGATGCTTCTGATGCTTCGGGGGCTACGGATGCTGCCGCTGGCGTTGACGTGGCGCCGAGCCCGACTGGGCGGCGCAAGTCGACCAAGCCGCTGATCGAGATCGCCCGGGCTTCGACGAAGGCGGAGGCGGTGGAGGGCCTGGAACGGTGGAAGGCGCGCCATCCTGACGTCTGGCCGCTGCTTGAGGCGCGTGACGTGCTGACCGATTCGATGCGCGGCCGCAGCTCGACCTGGACCAGAATCCGGCTGAACCTGGAGCACGTCCCTTTGGACCAGCGTCCGCCGCAAGAGCCGCTCGAGGTCGACTACGACCCCTGGGCCGGCTTCCAGCCCTGAAACACGGGGTGATAATTCGTCACACGGCTGTAACGTCCGCCCTGACTCGCGGGGTTATCGTGCTGGCATGCTGATCTCCCCCCATGAGCAGGAGCGCCTGCTGATCCACGTGGCGGCGGGACTCGCCCGGGACCGCCGGGCGCGCGGGCTGCGGCTGAACTACCCCGAGGCGGTCGCGCTGATCACGTCGTTCCTGCTCGAGGGGGCTCGGGACGGGCGTCCTGTGGTCGAGCTGATGAGCGCCGGGCGGGCGGTGCTCAGCCGAGAGGACGTGATGGACGGGGTGCCCGAGATGCTGACCGAGGTCCAGGTCGAGGCGACCTTCCCCGACGGGACCAAGCTCGTCACCGTGCACGAGCCCATTCCATGATCCCGGGCGAGATCCTGTGCGGCGACGGGCCGGTCGTGTTGAATCTTGGCCGCCCGGTGGTGACGCTGGTGGTCGCGAACACCGGGGACCGGCCGGTCCAGGTCGGCTCGCACTTCCACTTCGCGCAGGCCAACGCGGCGCTGCGGTTCGACCGGGATCTTGCCTGGGGGTGTCGGCTGAACGTGCCGGCCGGCACTGCGGTCCGGTTCGAGCCGGGCGTCGAGCGCGAGGTCGCGCTGGTGCCGCTGGCCGGGCGGCGGGTGGTTCCCGGGCTGCAGATCGGCGGCCGGCGGCTTGCTGGCGCGGAGGACGAGGCTAGTGAGTGAGCTGAGCCGGGAGCGGTACGCGCTGCTGTACGGGCCGACGGCGGGCGACCGGATCAGGCTGGCCGACACCTCGCTGCTCATCGAGGTCGAGCGGGACCTGTGCGCCGGCGGCGACGAGGCCGTGTTCGGCGGCGGGAAGGTCATCCGCGAGTCGATGGGTCAGGCGGTCGCCAGCCGGGCCTCGGGAACGCCCGATCTTGTCATCACCGGCGCGGTCATCCTCGACCACTGGGGAATCGTCAAGGCCGACGTCGGCGTCCGCGACGGCCGGATCACCGCGATCGGCAAGGCCGGCAACCCCGACATCATGAGCGGCGTGCACCCGGACCTGGTGATCGGCCCGTCGACCGAGGTGATGGCGGGCAACGGGCTGATCCTGACCGCTGGCGGCATCGACTGCCACGTGCACATGATCTCGCCCACGCAGTTCCCCGAGGCCATCGGCAGCGGGATCACCACGCTGATCGGCGGCGGCACGGGGCCGGCCGAGGGCACCAAGGCGACCACGGTCACCCCCGGTGCCTGGAACCTCGCGCGGATGCTCGAGGCGACCGACGCCTGGCCGGTGAACATCGTGCTCCTCGGCAAGGGCAACACGGTCTCGGAAGAGGCGCTGTGGGAGCAGCTGCGGGCCGGTGCGGCCGGGTTCAAGCTGCACGAGGACTGGGGCACGACGCCGGCCGCGATCGACGCCTGCCTTTCCGTGTCACTGGCGGCGGGGGTGATGACAGCCATTCACACCGACACGCTCAACGAGGCCGGGTTCGTCGAGGACACCCTGGCCGCGATCGCCGGCCGGCCGATCCACGCCTATCACACCGAGGGGGCGGGCGGCGGGCACGCGCCCGACATCATCACGGTCGCGTCGCAGCCGAACATCCTGCCGTCATCGACCAACCCGACCAGGCCGCACACCGTCAACACCGTCGACGAGCACCTCGACATGCTCATGGTCTGCCATCACCTGAACCCGGCCGTGGCCGAGGACCTGGCGTTCGCGGAGTCGCGGATCCGTCCTTCGACCATCGCCGCCGAGGACATCCTGCACGACATGGGGGCGATCTCCATGATCGGCTCGGACTCGCAGGCGATGGGGCGGATCGGCGAGGTGGTCATCCGAACCTGGCAGACCGCGCACGCGATGAAGGAGCGGCGGGGCGCGCTGGGCGGCTACGGCTCGGTGTCCTCGGACGTCGGCGGCGCGCGCGGCGCGGACAACGCGCGGGCGCGGCGCTACGTCGCCAAGTACACGATCTGCCCGGCGATCGCGCACGGGCTGGACGCGCACGTCGGGTCGATCGAGCCGGGCAAGCTGGCGGACCTGGTGCTGTGGCACCCCGCGTTCTTCGGCGTGCGGCCGCACGTGGTGATCAAGGGCGGGTTCGTCGCCTGGGCGGCGATGGGCGACGCCAACGCCTCGATCCCCACCCCGCAGCCGGTGCTGCCCCGGCCGATGTGGGGCGCCTACGGCGCGGTGCCCGCGCGAACGTCGCTGTCGTTCGTCTCCCCCGCCGCCCTCGAGGCCGGCCTGGCCGACCGGCTCGGCCTCGCCCGCGCCCTCGTCCCGGTCGCCGACGTGTCCGGCCGCGGCAAGGCCGACCTGGTGAACAACGACGCCAGGCCGGACATCGCGGTCGACCCAGACACCTTCACCGTTCGCATCAACGGCGAGCCGGTCGAGGCCGCCCCGGCCGCGGAGCTCCCGATGGCCCAGCGCTACTTCCTGTTCTGATGACGGCCCCGTCCTGCTGCGCACACCGCCCAGCCACCACCATCGTGTGCTGTCTGGGGCGCTATACGAACGGTTTGAGCGAGGCCCATGGCGTTTCCGGTGCCAGAGTCCCGGTAACGCCATGGACTTGTTTGATCTTGCTACGCGGCCGGCCTATGGGAGGTGCGCCCGTGGCCCATGGGGCTGCAACGTGCTGGCCGGGTGGGCCTCGGGGCCGTAAGGCGGGAACCCGATGAGCGTGTCGGCGTTGCTGCTGTCGGACTCGCGGTTTCCGGCTGGGGGGCATGCGCACTCCGGGGGCGTTGAGCCGGCGGTGACGGCGGGTACCGTCAGCGACCTGGCATCGCTTGAGACGTTCCTGCTCGGGCGGCTGCGGACTGCGGGACTGGTGGCGGCCGGGCTCGCCGCCGCCGCGTGCGCATGCGCGGGTCGCGCCGGGGGTGCGGAGCGTTCCGGGGGTGCCGGGGGTGCGGAGCTCTGGGATTTGCTTGACGCTGAGGCGGATGCGCGCACGCCGTCACCGGCTCAGCGGGCGGCGTCGCGGCGGCAGGGGCGGGCGCTGCTGAGGGCGGCCCGGGTGGCCTGGCCGGATGACGCCGGGCTGGCTGTGCTCGCTGTGTCCAGCGCGACTGCGCGGGTCAACGCGGGCGGGGGTCCCAACGCGGGCGGCCGGCGCGCGGGCGGCGGGGGCGCGGGCGGGGGCG
>DATCGA010000584.1:0-13369 GCA_036509215.1 Trebonia sp. | reverse complement strand
TGACTCCGGGACTGGACACGGTCATCAGTTGCTGCTTGGACTGGAGACGGCGATGCCGCCGGGCCGACTGTCGGCCCGGCGGCATCGGAGAGTCGGCTACTTCTGGACGTAGAAGAGGCGCTTGTTGACGAACTCGTCGATGCCGAGCGGGCCAAGCTCGCGGCCGAAGCCGGAGCGCTTGGTGCCGCCGAAGGGGAGGTCGGCGCCCTCGCCGGCCGGGGTGTTGACGTTGGCCATGCCCACCTCGAGCTGCTCGGCGACCCGGCTGGCGCGGTCCTCGTCGGTCGAGAAGACCGCGCCGCCGAGGCCGAAGTCGACCACGTTGGCGATCTGCACCGCCTCGTCGTCGCTGGTGACCTTGTAGACCACGGCGACCGGGCCGAACAGTTCCTCCTTGTAGGCCCGCATGTCCGGGGTGACCCCGGTCAGCACGGCCGGGGCGAAGTAGGCGCCGTCGCCGTCGGCGAGCGTGCCGCCCACGTGCAGGGTCGCACCCTTGGAGACCGCGTCCTGCACCTGCCCGAGGAGGTTCTCGGCCGCCTTGCGGGAGACCATCGGGCTGTAGGCGGTCGGGGAGTCGTCGCCGGCCGGCCGCGGCGTCATCCCGGTCGCCCGCTTGACCAGCCCGGCGACGAAGTCGTCGTACACGTTGTCCATGACGATCATCCGCTTGTTGGAGTTGCAGGCCTGGCCCACGTTCTCCATCCGGGTGATCCACGCGGTCTTGGCGGCCGCGTTGACGTCGACCGCGTCGAGGATGATGTACGGGTCGGAGCCGCCGAGCTCGAGGACGACCTTCTTCAGGTTCCGGCCGGCCGTCTCGGCGACGACGGCGCCGGCTCGCTCGGAGCCGGTCAGCGACACGCCGCGCAGCCTCGGGTCGGCGATCATGGTCGCGACCTGCTCGTGGGTGGCGAAGATGTTGTTGTAGACGCCCTCGGGCAGGCCCGCGTCCTTCATGATCTGGGCGACGGCCAGGGCCGAGGTCGGGCAGTTCTCCGCGTGCTTGAGGATGATCGTGTTACCCACGATCAGGTTCGGGGCGGCGAACCGGGCGATCTGGTAGTACGGGTAGTTCCACGGCATGACGCCGAGCACCGGGCCGACCGGCAGGTACTCCACCCGCGCGGCGTCGTGGCCGGGCAGCGGCCGGTCCGCCAGCAGCCCGGGGCCGTTCTCGGCGTAGTAGCCGAAGATGTCGGTGCAGAACTCGGCCTCGCCGACCGCCTGGGCCGGGCGCTTGCCCATTTCCTTGGTGATGATCGCGGCCAGCTCGGCCGAGCGCTCGGTGAAGAGCTCGCCGATCCGGGTCACGATCGCGGCGCGCTCGGCCACCGGCCGCTTGCGCCACTGCGCGAAGGCGGCCGTCGCGGCGGCCAGCGCCTGCTCGACCTCAGCGTCGGTCGCGTACGGGAAGGTCTGCGCGACCTCACCGGTCGCGGGGTCGGTTACCTGGTAGGGCGGGGTCTGCGTCACTGGAGCTCCGGAAGTTGCGCGCCATTGAATTCGATGAAAGTCGCTGGAATCGAATCTACCGCCCGGAGATCTTCTCGGGCAGTCCCGGGGTCAACGGAGAATCGGCAGGCCGAGCTCGTAGGCCCGCAGGGTGAGCTCGGGGGCCGGCGACCAGTCGAGCTCGGGAGTCCTGGAGAAGCCGGTCGTCTCGTAGAGACGCTGCGCGGACCGCATGACTGGGTTCGTGCAGAGCCGCAGGCGGCGCAGTCCGCGCTTGTCCGCGCGTTCGATGACGGCCTGCAGCAGGCTCCGCCCGACGCCCTGGCCCTGCCCCTGCGGGGCGACCGCGAACGCGCGGATATCCGCCTCGGTCTCGTCGCGGGCGAGCTCGCTGGACGGGTCGAACGGCTCGAGCGTGATCGTCCCGAGGATGCCGCTCCCGGTCTCGTCGGTGGCGACGAGCACCGTGCAGTCGGTCCCGAACCCGAATCCCCGCAGCGTGTTGACGTAGTCGCTGCCCTCGGGAAGCAGGCCGAGCGCCTGGTAGGCGGCTACCCGCAGCTCGCCGATCGCCGGGTACTCGTTGGGCCGTGCCTCGCGAATGATCACCTGATGGACGTTATCAGCGGTTCTGGGGTATTTGAATCCAGCGGGCGATCGGCCGCTAGGCAGAGCCCTTGAGGTCGTCGCGGACCTGGTCGGCGAGCTCGTGGATCTTGTTCTCGGTCTCGTCGAGCGCCGCCTCGGCCTTCGCGGTGCGCGCGGCAGCGCGGCGCTCTCCGAGGGTCGGCTTCCGGCTTGTCTGCCCGGTCCGCTTGGTCCGCCTGAACCAGCCCACGATCGCACCACTCCTTCTGGGACACGCAGCGGGTGCTGCGATGACACCCACGTCTGCCCGGGTGCGGCGCGTTCATGCGCCTCGGTTATGCGCCCCTTTAACACGGGCGGCCGTTGTTCAGGAGCTGGGCCGTGCCAGTGGGTGAGGGATTACGAGGGGAACAGGCGTCGCAGGTGGTAGTCGATGACCGCCTGGGCCTGATCGGGCGTCGACTGGCCCGCGAGAACGCTCGTGCCCAGGCCGGCCGACATGCCCATCAGGCCAAGCGCCTCCATGTCCGGGTCAAGGTCGGCTGGAGCGTCGCCGGCGGACTGCGCCACGCGCAGCTGGGCGGCCACCACGTCGATCACCACGCTGGAGTTCCGCACCAGCGGGGTTATCGCGAGGGCCGGATCGGTCAGGGAGAGTGACAGGTAGGCCAGGTAGACGACGTGGAAGGCCCGCCTCTCGTCGTCCGCCGGCAGGCCCTCGGCCAAGATGGCGGCGATAACGTCGCGCGGGCTGGCCGGACCGTCCGGCGGACGGGCGTCCTTCACCCGCTCCATGACCCGTTCGCTTAGCTGCGCGGCCAGGCGCTGCGTGGCGGCGAGCACGAGTTCTTCTTTGGTGCCGAAGTAGTACTGCACGAGCCGCAGCGACACCCCGGCCTCGGCTGCGACCTCGCGCATCCCGGTGGCGTGCAGGCCCCGCGCGGCGGCCGCCCGCACCAGCGCGTCTGCGATCTGCCGCCGTCGTTCCTCATGGTCGACCCGCTTCGGCATCCGCCTAACGTACTCCTTCTGCCTGTCCGGCTCGTTTTATGATACGCTCGTATCATAAAACTACAACGCAAGGAATGCGAGGAGGCGGACATGCAGGCACCCAAGGGCGAGCCGGGTTCGTGGGTGAGCGACGCGGCGCGGGAGAAGTTCATGGTCGCCTACGAGCGGGCGTTCGCCCGGTGGCCGCAGCCAAGCGAGGAGTTCGACGTCGAGACCGCGAGCGCCACTACGCGCGTGCACGCCTACCAGCGTGGCCGCGATGGCACGCCGGTCGTGCTGTTGTCCGGGGCCGGTTTCAACGCGTCGATGTGGTATCCCCACGTCGAGGCGCTGGCCAAGAACCACCCGGTGTACGGCGTCGACATGCCCGGCGACCCGAATCCCAGCGTCCCGCGCGGCCTGATGACTCCCCCCGACTCCTGCGCGGCCTGGCTCGAGGATCTGCTCATCCAGCTCAGCGACCGCCCGGCGCACCTAGTCGGCGCCTCCTACGGCGGCTGGGTCGCCATGAACCAGGCGCTGCACGCGCCCGCGCGGGTCGCCTCGATCACCCTGCTCGACCCCGCCGGCCTCACCGAGCTCGACGCGCGCTTCTGGTGGTGGCTGAACATCAGCGGCCTGGCCACCCTGACCCCGATGCCGCTGCGCCGCCGCCTCGGCCGGTGGCTGGACAACCCGACCATGCAGGAACGGGAGCTGATGACGCTCATGTGGGCCGGCATCCGCGGCTACCGGATGGAGGCGAAGTTCCCCGCTATCTTCACCGACGACCAACTCCGTGCCATCTCCGTGCCCGTCCAGCTGATCACCGGCGCCCGCAGCGCCCTCATCACCCCCGCTCAGGCCTGCGAGCGGGCCGCCTGCCTGCCAGACGCGGAAGTCGCCATCGTCCCCGGCAGCCACGGCGGCTTCAACCGGATCAGCGAGTTGAACGACCGCATCACCGACTTCATCGACGCCCGCTCCCAGATAAGGCCCGGCGCCTCAGGCGGTTAGCGCAGTCGATCCCTCTCTCCGGCCTTCCGGCTTCCTCGCCCTGCGCCCAGGTCCGCCACGCGCTGCGCGCCATTCTCGACACCGGTCGTCCCTATTAGTCGGGCGCCCGCCCTGCGACCACACCCGGCCGAGCTTCTTGCTGTTAGCCGCTTGGAGGACCGGCGCTCGAATTATTGCGCGACAAACGTCCCGGAAGACGCGCACAAACGTCGCGCAATAATTCTGGCACCTGTGCTTCTTGCTGTTATCCGAACAGCCGATACGAGCCGATCGCCGTCAGCTGCTCGCGCGCCGGCGGCTGCTCGCAGCGGTCGGCGATACCGGCCTGGAACTCGCGGAAGGCTCGCACCGCCAGCAGCGGACTCGGTGTCTGCTCGGCCCGGACGAGGTGGAGGAACGTCACCTGGTCGGCCAGCCGGAACGTCGCGTAGCTGAGCCCGTCCGGCTGGGTCGCCCGCAGTTCCTCGTACACCGCCCGGATGAGCTCTTCGTTGGCGGCGGCCTGCTCGGGGTGGGTGCGGTAGCGGATGAGGTCCTGATGCATGGCGGGCTCCTAGCGGGTGAGTTCGGTCTCGGGCACGCGGACCGCGCCGGAGTCGGGCAGGACGGCGGCGGGCAGCCGCCGCCTGGGGATGATCAGGCCGGCCAGGGCGCCGAGCAGCGCCAGCCCCGCGCAGGCGCCCATCGCCGGGCCGAAGCCGCTGATGAACGCGGCCGGCGAGGCGTAGCCGCCGTGGGCCGCGAACACCGCCGCGCAGATCGCGACGCCGAAGACGCCGCCGAGCTGGCGCAGCATGTTGAACGTGCCCGACGCCCGGCCGATGTCGGCGGGCGCCACGGCGGTCATCACCACGCTCTGCGTCGGCGGGATGGCCAGCGACACGCCCGAGCCGGCCAGCACCAGCGGCAGCACCAGGTCCGCGTAGGGCAGGCCGACCCGCGCGATCAGCGCGATCCAGATCAGCCCGACCGCGAACAGCGTCAGTCCGCCCGCGATCAGCGCCCGCTCGCCGAAGCGCCGGATCAGCGTGCCCGCGAACGGCGCGATCACCGTCAGCGTCGCCCAGCCGGGCACCAGCCGGAGCCCGGCCCCGAGCGGCCCGTAGCCGAGGCCGGTCTGCAGGAACTGGGCCATGAAGAACACCAGGCCGAACAGCACCGCGAAGACGCACAGGCAGGCGGCGTTGCCGGCCGCGTACGCACGCGAGCGGAACAGCCGCAGCGGGACCATCGGCTGCGCCGCCCGCAGTTCCCAGCCGATGAACACAGCCGTCAGCACGACCCCGGCGATCAGCGCGGCGATGATCTCGGGGCTCGCCCAGCCGACGCTGTTGGCGCGGATCAGGCCCCAGACGAGGCCGAGCGCGCCGCCGGTGGCCAGCACCAGGCCGAGCGGATCGAGCCGGGCGGCCGCCCGCGCGGTCGGCTGGAGCTTCATCAGCATCAGCGGAATCAGGATCAGGCCGATCGGGACGTTCAGCCAGAAGATCCACGGCCAGGCGATGCCCTGCGCGACCGCTCCGCCCACCACCGGGCCGGCCGCCACCGCCAGCCCGGTCACGCTCGTGAAGATGCCGATCGCCCAGGCCCGGCGCTGCGGCGGGAATCCGGCCGACAGCAGCGCGAACGCCAGCGGAAGCACCAGCGCCCCGCCCGCCCCCTGCGCCGCTCTTGCCGCGATCAGCACCCCGGCGTTCGGCGCCAGCGCGCACGCGGCCGACGCGGCCGTGAACAATCCGAGGCCGGCCACCAGCATGCGGCGCCGCCCCAGCCGCTCGCCCAGCGCCGCGCCGGTCAGCAGCAGCACCGCGAAGCTCAGCGTGTAGGCGTTCACCGTCCACTCAAGCGCCGCCAGCGACGCGTGCAGCTGCACCCTGATCACCGGCAGCGCGGTCGCCACCACCTGGGTGTCGAGCGACACCATGAAAGACGCCACCGACGTCAGCGCCAGCACCCAGCCCTGACCGGGCAGCAGGCGCCTGCCTTCGGTTCCCATGTTTCCTCCCGTGGTCCGTCGTCGGTGGTACTGACACCGACCCGGGCGGCGGGTGAGCGATGACTTTTCGCCGCCGCTGGTGTCGGTACCTAGGTGACGACTGACACCGCCCTGGAGCGGGCTCGGGCCGGAGATGACCGCGCCTTCGGCGAGCTCACCGGCCCCTACCTGGCCGAACTCCGGCTGCACTGCTACCGGATCCTCGGCTCGGTCCAGGAGGCCGAGGACACGCTGCAGGAGACCCTGCTCGCGGCCTGGCGCGGCCTCGGCCAGTACGAGGGCCGGGCCGGGCTGCGGACCTGGCTGTACCGGATCGCGACCAACCGCTGCTTCAACGCGCTCCGCGACAACGGCCGCCGCCCTCGCGCTGAACCGCCCGAGCCGCCGTTCGAGGCACCCGAGCCGACCCGCCGCGGCGAGCCAGTCTGGCTCCAGCCCTACCCGGACTCGCTGCTGGACGGCCTGCCCGACACCGCGATCGGACCGGACGCGGTCTACGAGGCCAAGGAGACGATCGCGCTGGCGTTCGTCGCCGCCGTCCAGCACCTGCCGCCCCGGCAGCGCGCGGTCCTGTTGCTGCGCGATGCGCTCGGCTTCCGCTCCCCGGAGGTCGCGGGCATCCTCGACAGCAGCGAGGCGTCGGTGAACAGCGCCCTGCAGCGGGCCAGGGCGACGATGACCGCGGTGCTGCCCGCTCGCGATCGCGAGCGCGCCGTGCTGCCCCGGTCGGCCAAGGAACGAGAGCTAGCGCAGCGGTTCGCGGCCGCCTACGCCGACGACGACGTCGACGGCGTGCTGGCGCTGCTCACAGACGACGCCTGGTTCAGCATGCCGCCCGCCAACCTGGAGTACCAGGGTCCGGCCGCGATCGGGAGCTTCCTGACCCAGAGCGCGCGCTACCGCGGCGGCCGACGCACCGCGCTGGTGCCGACCCGAGCGAACGGCCAGCCCGCGTTCGGCTGCTACGTGCCCGACGAGCACGCGAAGATCTCGCACCTGCACGGAATCATGGTGCTGACCATGGAGGGCGACCGGATTTCGGCGATCACCCGCTTCATCGACGGGGCACTGGCGCCGCACTTCGGCCTGCCGCGCACCCTACCGAGCTAGCCCGGAGCGAAACCGCCGGGCGACGGTAAGGGGCAGACAGCGAGCGGGTCCTGAGGTAGAGAGGAGATAGCCCAGGAAGGACGAGCCATGATCGAGCCTTATCAAGCCATCGGCCTGGTCCCTACCATGCGGGGCATTCGGCACTCCGATGAGATCGGCGTCAACCTCGAGCACATCTCGCACCTGGTCAAGGCGGCGTCCTGGCTATCCAGCCTGGACCTGCCGGTCCGCCTCATCACCATTCCAGAAGGAGCCCTGCAGGGCTTCAACGACGAGGTCCTCGACCTCGACCACGAGGACTTCGCGCGGGAATGCGCGATCGATATACCGGGGCCCGAGACCGACCGCCTTGGCAAACTAGCCCGGCAGTGGAACACGTTCCTCATGGCCCAGGCCAAGGCCAGGCACCCGGAATTCCCCGGCCGCTTCTTCAACGTCGGGTTCATTCTGAGCCCCGACGGCGAGCTCATCCTCAAGCACCACAAGGTCGTGCCGCTGCTCCCGGTCGAGCATTCCGTGACGCCGCACAACGTGTGGGACAAGTGGGTCGAACTGTACGGCCGCAACCTGGACGCCTTCTACCCGGTGGCCGACACCGCGATCGGGCGGCTCGGCTTCCTGATGGCCAACGAGGGCTCGTACCCGGAGAATGCCCGGGGCCTGGCCATGAACGGGGCCGAGGTGGTCTACCGCGGGCCGTGCCCGCATCCGCACACAGGCAACGGACTGTTCGAGATCCAGAACCGGGCCCGCGCCCTCGACAACAACCTGTACCTGATCGCGTGCAACGTCGGCACCTACTATCTGGACGCGGACTCCGATATACCCATCGACACGTTCGGCGGCGGATCGGCCGTCATCGACTACCGCGGGCAGATCGTCGGCAGGCATGACTACAGCGGCGGGTCGTCGTGGGTGGCGGGCACCATCGACGTGGAGGCGCTGCGCCGGTTCCGGGCGGCCGCGCAGTGGGACAACTGGCTCAAGGACCTCACCACCGAGCAGTACCAGGTGATCTACGAGCAGCCGGTCTACCCGAAGAACCTCTATCTCGACCGCGCCCCGTATACCCACAGCGAGTACCGCCGCGAGGTGACCGACAAGCAGGTCGAGCTGATGCACGAGCGGGGTATCTGGGCCCGGCCCGACAACGGCTAGCGCGCCCGCAGCCTTGCATCAGGCCAACGGCCTGATGCAAGGCTGCGGGCGATCTCAAAGACCCCGGCTAGGACCACTGGCCGGGCTGGTAGTCGCCGGCGGGCTGCCTAACGAGGACGTTGAGGCGGTTGTACGCGTTGATCAGGGCGATCAGGGACACCAGCCCAGCGAGCTGGTCGTCGTCGTAGTGCTTGGCGGCGTTCGCCCAGACCTCGTCGGTGACGCCGACGGCGGCATCGGCGATGCGGGTGCCCTGCTCGGTGAGCTCGAGCGCGGCCCGCTCGGCGTCGCTGAACACCGTCGCGTCCCGCCAGGCCGCGACCATATTGAGGCGAGCCGAGGTCTCCCCCGCGAGCACGGCATCCTTGGAGTGCATGTCGGTGCAGACCGAGCAGCCGTTGATCTGGCTGGCCCGGATCATGCACAGGAACTGAGTCTCGGCCGGCAGGCTCGAGGCGATGCCGTGCCCGGCCGAGTTGAGGTACTTCTGGAACTTCTCCCCGACCGGGCTGCCGTAGTAGTTGAGGCGGGCCTGCATGGCGATCTCCTTGCCGTGGTTACGGTTACACCGGTCTGACGGAACCGGCCGCGGCAATGTGACAGCGCTTGCTACCCGCCCTAACGGACGGGGGCGCTCAGACCAGATCGTGCTGCCTGCACCATTCGGCCGTGCTGCCCGATTCCGTCTCGGCCGCCTGCTGCCAGTGCGGGTCGGCGTCGATCGCGTTCGCGACCGAGGACCGGGGCGGCAGCACCGTGGTGAGCCCGGTGACCTGGAGGACCTTGAGGATGCCTGATTTGGTGATCACCGGCGCGAGCGATCCGCCGTGATCGCGGAATCGCTTCAGGCCGCCGACGAGGACGCCGAGACCGGTCGAGTCGAGGAAGTCCACCTGGCGCATATCGGCGATGACGTGCACGACGCCGTCCTCGTTGAGGTCCAGCATCCGCTGGCGCAGGGCCGGCGCCGTGTAGGCATCGAGGTCCCCGGCGATCTGGAGGACGGCGCAGTCGCCGGTCGGGCCGATGATCTTCGCCTGGAATTCCTGCATGGTGACACACCGTCCATCTGTCATTGCGGGGATTGACGTGTAAGCCCAAGGCGCTACACTAGCCGCGTCGGCGATGGGTGTCAAAGCGGGATTTCCTTTGTCATCGCTGACGATGACGCTCTTGGGGGCTGTGATGCGGGTCGAAGAGGCGATCGGGAGACAGGTCTCGCGGCTGCGCGCGCAGCGGCGGCTGTCGCTGACCGACCTGGGCGAGGCGCTCGGGCGGTATCTGGACAAACCGTGGAGCAGGCAGGCCGTTCACCAGGCCGAGCGCGGTCAGCGTTCGTTCACGGCGGCGGAGCTGACCGCGCTCGCGCTGGCCCTGGACACCTCGGTCCCGGCCCTGTTCCGCGCGGACGACGAGCCGATCGAACTCCCCCGCCGGGCCGTCCCCGCCCAGGAGTACCGGGGGATCCTGCTCAACCGGGACCGGGAGGCGCCGCTAGACGGGGTCGAGGAGCTGATCGTCGCGCTGCATGACATCGGCGAGGTCCTCGCCCGCCCGACGCTGGCCCAGCTGGCGAGGATCGGGCGCGCGGCCGAGGAGTGAGCCGGCGGTAAGGTCGCGTCCATGCATCTGGAGCTGCACTGGCGTAATGAGGACGCGGTGCCGCTGCCGGTCGCGGTCTGGCGGGCGGGACCGGGGTACCGGATGATCGCCAGCGGCGTCGTCGGCGGCGGCCTCGGGGAACGCCAGTGGGTGCTCAACGCGCAGGTGCCGGGCGGCTACGACCGGATGGACCCCGCCGTGCACATCGCCGAGCTGGCGGCTGGGGTTGGCCTCGCGGGCGCGGGAGTCGGGCTGCTGACCGCCGCTTCTGTGACCGATGTGGTGGAGCGCGAGGACGAGGGCGCGCGGGTCGCGGCCACGGTCGGGCTGCGCGTCCCGACCTGGGCGGCGGTGCCGGCGGGGACCGTCGATCATGAGGTCGCGCCGATCCGCCGGCCCGGCACGATCAACATCATCGTGTCGGTTCCGGTGCCGCTGAGCGACGCGGCCTTCGTCAACGCGGTCATCACCGCGACCGAGGCCAAGACCCAGGCGCTGCTCCAGGCGGGGGTCCGCGCCACCGGCACCGCGTCCGATGCCGTCTGCGTCGCCGCCCCGGCGGCGGGCGAGCCGGAGGACTTCGCCGGGCCGCGGTCGGTCTGGGGCGCGCGGATCGCGCGGGCCGTGCACGCGGCCGTGCTCGCCGGGGCGCTGCGGGACGCGGCGGCCAGGAGACGCGCGGCCGATGGGGTGGAGCCGGACGCAGTGGGTTGAGCGGCGGAGGGTGCCATGTGGGCGGCGGGTGGAACCGCGGTCCGTTCGGACAAATGGATTCTGAATTGGCTTTGGGCGAGGCCGAAACTGGGACATGCGGCCGCCGGGCGTTGCCCTCGTGGTGGCGATGGCCATCGGGGTCTCAGGCTGCTCATCTGCCAGCGCGCCGAAGACGACCGCGGCTCCCGGCACGACGGTGCCCGGCTATTTTCGCGTGCAGCGCCCCGGCGGCCAGCCTGGGCCGGCTGTCGCTTCCGGGCGATCGCACGCACACCTCGGCCGCCAGGGCATCGCGCAACACGGTAGTGGTCACGTCGGCCTCGCCGGCCAGGCGGACTACAGAGCATCCACCTTCCTTGGCCGACAAGACCGTCACCGAGATATGCGAGTCCGACACGAGAGGCTGGCCTCCTGTCACCGTCTAGCCTGAGTACAGCGCAGCCGAAGGCGGCAAGGCTAGCCTCCGGCGGACGGGCCACGCCCCACCCCGGGGACCGGCAAGAGACAACGCAGCAAGCATAGCCGGGGGGCATCCTGCCGCAGCCCTGCGCCGATCCGCCCGGGCGGCACGTCAATCCGCTGGCCCTCCGCCGCACTGGCAGGAGCCGCTGAGCACGCCGCCTGGCCGATCCGGTGGGGCCTGCCTGGCGCATGGCGTGCCTGCCCAGGGGCTGAGCGCTACTCCGGTACGGCCGGGTCCGCGGCTCAGGGCTGGGGCAGCGGCGACGAGCGGCGTGCTCGGCCGTTCGCGGCGAGCACGGATCGCAACATCCCATCTATCGACGCGTCGGCGACCGCCTCATCTCAGCCGGATCCGCGACGATCAATATGGACGGTCATCAGCCGCAGTCGGCAATGCAACGATCTACCTCTGTGTACGAGTCATCGATCTTCTGGATCCGGCAGAGTAGCGGCCGCGCGACCTCCGAGGAGGGCTCTCCTGCGGCGGACGATGTTCACGGTCAGCGCCAAGGCACCAGCCCACCACCAGAGTGCGTCGGAAATGTCACCGTCGACCGCAAGCTGCACTCCTTGAGCCCAACCGAAGAGTCAGAGGACGGCGACGAATCCGAACAAAATCCGAAGTCCGGCCTTCGTCGATGGCTTCATCGGTATCTAGTGACGCGCCGTCGCGGAACGCTCGCTGCCCCTTTCAATTCGAGTGTGCGGTGTTCCCGCGCTACGGCTTATGACGGTGTCGTTGGCTCCCACCTGGGGCGCCGCTTCTCGACGCCGGGTGGGACCTGCTTGCGTTGTTTCGGCGCCCGCCTGATTTGGGCTCTCCCGATACGCCTGGATCAGCTTTCCGGACCCGGCACGTACGTGATCCTATTCGAACTCGTACCAGAGCCAGTAAATGGCCAGTACCGCGGTCGCCCCCTGCAGGCCGCGTTCACCGATATATGTGGCTAGGCCCTATAGAGCCGTATTGCAACTGATGCGAAAAGAGCGGCTGCGGAAATTCCGAATATGATGAAAGCGTACTTCTGTCCCAGGCTTGCGAGAATCCAGCCTGCCATGAACACGCAGGCCCCCAGGTAGGCGATCAGCGTGGCCACTTGCTTTCGCTTTTCGGCCGAATCGCTGTCTCGCAATGGCGTTCGAGGCTTGCGGGCCCACCACAACAGCCTCAGTACGCTCGCAATGAACGCGATCCATGCCAGTATGTGCAGGGCCATGACCATAATCTTACCTCCGGTTGTCTGCCAAGGCTAGGAGACCGTGCCCGCTCTCCCGCACGGGTCAGCTGAATGACGCCCAATAGGGTATCCATCTGCTGTGCCCCCATCCCCAGTGCATCCCAGTCCAGTTGAAGTATGGATATCGCCATACGTACCTATAGAAGTAGACATCGATAAAGGCGCCATTGCCGTGGAGGCGTGCGAGATCGTAGTAGGCGGCATCCATTGCCAGGACAGCCTCTATCCCAAGGAGGAGAGCGCAGACCGGCGCTTTGGCGCAAAAGGTAAGGACAAGGCCGGCGGTGCCCGCGGCGAGCGCCAGTCGGTCCATCTCGACTCCGGTAAGCCACAGTTGGCAGGTTTCGAACCATGACGAGGTCGTTCCCCCGTAGCACGACCAGGCCCCGGATGTGTCGTACTCAGTCAGCGGGTTCTGGAAGGTGTAGTCGTAGGCATTGGCGGAGCCTCCGGGGATTGGATCGGCCTGGGCAAATCGGCCGGCGGCCGTACTGTAGGCGCGGGCGCCCATGAGGAGTTGGCCGCCGAGGGCGTTGCTGGAGATCTGATCGGCGCCCAGCCAGCCATAGGTGCTGGGGGTGCCGGTTTCGGGGGCGCCGAACTCGGTGTAGACGTACGTGGCTGTCGGCCCGGTGGCGGTGGCGGTGGCGGTCGCCATGATGTCGCCGTGCAGGTCGGGAAGCTCGAGGGTCACGTCGGACGCGGTGACTTCGGCGGCGAGGTTGCCGTTGAAGTCGATGACGTTCCGAGTCCAGGAGCCGTCGGTGCCGGCGGTCCATGCGGGGCTGTTGCTGGGGCTGCTGTAGTGATTGGTGTAGGTCACGCCGCCCACCCAAAAAAGCTCGTTGAGACGAGGGCCGATAACCGCCGGACCCGGCATTTAACCGGTGGATCCAGGCTCAGGAGGGGGCTGGAAAACGAGAATTCCCCATTGCCCGGATGATTCACGCTTCTGGATAGCCTGGTTAATCACTGGCCTCTGTTGCCGCACGCCTGCGGCCAGTATCTTGCTGAACAATCTACTATCTGAATCGCTCAG
>DATCGA010000583.1:0-12297 GCA_036509215.1 Trebonia sp. | reverse complement strand
TCGGCCGGGATGTCGGCCGTGAGCGCGGCCAGGTCGGCGTAGGTCCGCGCCGCCAGCGCCCGGCCCGTCCGCGCGGTTAGCTCGGTCTTCGTCAGCAGGCCATCCACGAACGCGGTCTTCAGCGCCTCGATCACCTGCTCGCGGTCGGCGTGGCCCGCTCTGAGCTGGTCGCGGCCCGCCGCGGGTTCGTGTGGTCCTGTCGTCACCGGCACCTCCCGCTGCGCAGTATCTTCCCCGGTGGGCCAAGCCCCCCGGTAACCCCCCAACGCCATGGGGGCTGCCCGTCCCCCATTCCCCCCGGGGGTCTGCCGCAGGAAGCGCGGCAGACCCAGACTAGCGACCCGAGGTCGCTGGCGGCTCGACGATCCAGCTGCGGCGCTGGGCGGCGAGGCGGCTGACCAGGCTGGCCGAGCCGTACTCCTTGGCCAGCTGCCGGGAGCGCTCGGTGATCGGGATGATCCAGAGCCACCGGACCGGGTCGCCGTCGACCGAGAATCCGGACAGGTCGGGCGTCGGCGGGCCCGCCAGCGCGGACGGGTCCTCGAGCAGCAGCACCCCCTCATACCCGCCGCCAAGCGGGAACGTCCCCGGCCTGTCGTACCAGCGGATGCTGTGCCCCGGGCCGAACCACGTCACCGCGCGCCACGGGTACCCCGCCAGCCACAGGAAGATCAGCGCCGCCACCCCGGACGGCAGCGTGGTCGCCACGGCCAGCTCGACCCGCCCGTACCCGGTCGGGTCCTCGACGACCTGCTCGACGACCGGCATCCGCTGCGCGCTCATCCCGATCGTCGACAGCACCGTGTACGGCCGGCCGGGCCCCGGCGGCCGCTCGGAGATGGCGATCGCGGGGCGCTTGCGCGGCGCTCCGTCCCAGTAATGCGAGCCGGGACCGAGCCGGGAGGTGAGGTGCCCGAGCGCGGCCGACTGGAACTGCGCCCAGCCCCCGGCGGAATCGCGCCACTGCCAGAACTCGGCCGCCCGTTCCACCCGCGGGCCGAGCCCCTCGATGGCCTCGTCGAGATCCCACGCGAACGGGGTCTGGCCGATGACGTCGCGGCTGTAGCCGGGCATCCCCCTGGTCGAGTCGGCCCAGCCGGGGATGACCGCGAGCAGGGTGCCGCGTTCGAGGAGGGCGACGCCGTCGCCCTCCTCGAACCAGAGCGCTTGCAGGGCGGCGGGGTCGAGCGGGGGCCTGCCGCGCGGGTGCCTGGTCCGGCCCTCGGGCATAACCGGGGCCTGACCGGCGTTGATCCTGTCCGGATCGGTAGTGCGCGGTGCGCGGACATGATTTGCTAGCCAGGTGGCGACGATCACCGTCGTTTCGTCACGCAGGTACGCAGCCGTCGTGGCGCCGTCGAACTCGACCGTCAGCCGCCTGGACCCGTACGGGCTCACGCTGTCAAGCAGCGTGACGGCCGGCGGGAACGGATCGGGACCTGACAGCATAATCGCCATATTCCCACTATCGCCCTGTTTGCCCTCCGCAATCAAGTACTCACGTAGAGTGCTATAGCCGTAAATACCGCCAGAACGTCGCCCGAACGGAGCCGCAGTGTCTCGACCACCTCGCCACCTCGCCGATCTTGAGCTGGCCGAGCGGCGGGAGGCCGTCGCGGCGCTCGGCGAGCGGGCGTTCCGGGCGGACCAGCTATCCCGGCATTACTTCGCACGCTACACCGACTCGCCCGAGGACATGACCGACCTGCCGGCCGGCGTCCGCACCGCCCTGGCGGGGGAGCTGCTGCCGCAGCTGCTGACCTCCGAGCGGGAGCAGGCGTGCGATGACGGCGCGACCCGCAAGATGCTGTGGCGGCTGCACGACGGTGCGCTGGTCGAGTCGGTCCTGATGAAGTACTCCGACCGGGTCACGATGTGCGTGTCCTCGCAGGCCGGCTGCGGGATGGGCTGCCCGTTCTGCGCGACCGGCCAGGCCGGCCTGACCAGGAACCTGTCCACCGCCGAGATCGTCGCCCAGGTCGTGGCGGGCGAGCGGGTCCTGCAGGCCGAGAACCCCGGCGGGAACGCCACCAGCACCTCGCGGGTCTCCAACATCGTCTTCATGGGCATGGGGGAGCCGCTCGCCAACTACAAGAGCGTGCTCGGCGCCGTCCGGCGCTTCTCCGACCCGGTGCCGTCCGGGCTCGGCATCTCGCAGCGCTCGCTCACCGTTTCGACCGTCGGCCTGGTCCCGGCCATCCGACGGTTGACGGAGGAGAAGCTGACGGTCCGGCTCGCGGTCTCGCTGCACGCGCCCGACGACGAGGCGCGCGACGAGCTCGTCCCGGTGAACCGCCGCTGGAAGGTCGCCGAGGTCCTCGACGCGGCCTGGGACTACGCGGCCGCGACCGGCCGCCGCATCTCCATCGAGTACGCGTTGATCAGGGACATCAACGACCAGGGGTGGCGCGCCGACCTCCTCGGTGAGCTGCTGGCGGGCCACCTGGTGCACGTCAACCTGATCCCGCTCAACCCGACCCCCGGCTCCAAGTGGACGGCATCGCGGCCGGGCGTCCAGGAAGAGTTCGTCCGCCGGATCGCCGATCACGGCGTCGCGGTCACGGTCAGGGACACCAGGGGCCGCGAGATCGACGGCGCCTGCGGCCAGCTCGCCGCCACCGTCACCGGCCGCTCCGTCGGCCCCGCCCGCCGCGAAGGCACCCACCTCCTCCCCCTCGCCTAGCCCCGCCCCCGCGCCCCCCGCAGTTGCGGGACAATGCCGGGGTGATGTGGTGGAAGAGCCTCGAGCGGCGAGTTGGAACAGCGCGGCGCCAAGCCGTCTGGCATGCGGTGCACTGGGGGTGGCGCGAATTCCAGAACGCCGGCATGGTGACCGCCGACACGCCCGCGGGCAAGGCCTACGCCCGGTTCGGCCGGGGCTCGCTGATGGCGTTCCCGGCCGGGTCCGTGTTCGGCGAGGGCTCGATCGAGATCGGCGATGACACGCTGATCGGCGCCCTCGTCACCATGTCGGCCGGGATCGTCCCCGGTCAGGACCTCGGACCGAACGCGGTGCTGCGGATCGGCGATCGTTGCGTGATCGGCCGCGGCAGCCACATCGTCGCGCACGAGAACGTCGAGATCGGCGATGACGTCTGGACCGGCCCTTATGTCTACGTCACCGACCAGAACCACGGCTACGAGGACCCGGACGTCCCGATCGGCCGCCAGTTCCCGGTCAACCGGCCGGTCAGCATCGGCAGCGGCTCATGGCTCGGCGCGGGCGCCATCGTGCTGCCCGGCGCCCGGATCGGCCGGAACGTCGTGATCGCGGCCGGGTCGGTGGTCCGCGGCGAGATCCCCGACCGGTGCGTGGTGGCGGGCGTCCCCGCCAGGATCATTCGCGAGCACACCGACGCGGGCTGGTTTTCCCCCAAGGCCCCGGCCTGAGCCGCTAGTCCGCCTCCTGGCCGTTCGCCTCGTCGGAGCGCGGACGGCCGGGCCGGCGCATCGCGCCGGCGTCGCGTGGCAGTCGTCCGGCTTCGCCGAGGGCGCGGCGGAGCATGAACTCGATCTGGGCGTTGGTGGAGCGCATCTCGTCGGCCGCCCACTTGGCCAGGGCGTCGTGGACGGCCGGGTCGAGCCGGAGAAGGATGCTTTTGCGTTCTGCCATGAGATCCGTCAGGAGTAGAGGGAGCCGGTGTTCACCACTTGCTGGGTGGCCTGTTCACTGCAGAGGACCACCAGCAGGTTGGAGACCATGGCCGCCTTGCGCTCCTCGTCTAGTTCGACGACGTTCTCTTCGTCGAGGCGCTCCAGGGCCATCTTGACCATGCCGACCGCGCCCTCGACGATCTTAGACCGGGCGCCCACGACCGCGCTCGCCTGCTGCTGGCGGAGCATCGCCTGGGCGATCTCGGCGGCGTAGGAGAGCCGGGTGAGCCGGGTCTCGATGACCTCCACCCCGGCCGCGAGCACTCGCTGGTTGAGCTCGGCGGTCAGCTTCCCGGTGATCTCCTCGGCGTTCTCCCGCAGCGACATCGCGTCGGTGCCGCGGCTGTCGTAGGGGTAGCTGGAGGCGATGTGCCTGACCGCGGTCTCGGCCTGGATGGCGACGAACTTCACATAGTCGTCGACCGAGTAGGTGGCCTGCGCGGTGTCCTTCACCTGCCAGACGACCACCGCCGCGATCTCGATCGGGTTGCCGTCGGCGTCGTTCACCTTGGTCTGGGCCGTCTCCAGGTTCCTGATCCGGGTGGAGACCGGGATCCTGACGGCGAACGGGTTCACGAACTGCAGGCCGGGCTCGCGCACGGTGCCCTTGTAGTTGCCGAACAGCTGCACCACGTGCGCCCGGCCGGGCGCGACGACGATGAGGCCGCGCAGCACGAAGCTGGCGACGATGACGAGCACGATCGCCACGACGGCGAACACCGCCTTGAGCGCGCCCCCGTCCACTGCGGCCTGCCAGAACAAGACGGCGACCACGGCCCACAGGACGAAGTCGATGATGAGCAGCAGGACGCCGCGGATATACCAGGCCGGCTGCTCGTGCATGGGCACGGCGGGGGTGTAGAGGGGAGTGGCCGTAGCTTGAGTCTGGGCTGACATTGCCCACCTCCAGGAGAGATTCGCACTGATACCAGAGGCTATCATACTGATATCAGTTTTTTCCGCAAGCCCTAGCCGCCGGAAGGGTCGGTCTAGATCTTGGGCGCGAACATCTCGCCGTGCAGCGCGCGCTCGACCAGGGCGACGGCCCGCGCGTTGGCGGCGAGCCGGCGGCCCTCGGTGCGGTAGGCGGCGAGCACGGCGTCGACCGCGTGCGGCGGGATCGCCTCGCCGAGCTCGGTCCGCGCGGTGCGGTAGGCCGCCCGGGCGCCCTCGACGCACGCGTGCGTGTGATGGCGGGCCATCGACGCGAGCGCCGCCGGGTGCCTGCGGAGCACGCCGTGCAGCCGGTAGTCGGGCGGAACGACGCCGAGAAGCCAGGCGACAGCGGTCGTCTCGAAGTCCTCGGAACCCGGCGGATGCACTCCGGTCGGCCAGTCCGGCGGTATGTACGCAGCCATAATCGCAGCATAACACGCCATCGAACGGCAATTCGATCAACCTCTCCTGTCCACCGTCGGGCGCGCGGCGCCTAGTACACGCAGGGAATGCCGTAGCGGGCGTTGGCGGCGACCGCCTGGCTATCGGTGGCCGGTGAGGTGCTGCTCCCGGACGGCTTGGCGGTCGGGTGGGCCGGCGCCTGGGGGCGCGAGCCGGCGAGCGCGGAGCTCACGGACTGGGTACCGGCCGCGGCCGTGGCCGGGGGCAGCTCGCTGGCGGGCAGCTTGTCCTGCTGGGCGGCGTTGATGAAGTCCTGGGCGGTGACCGTGGTACCGCCGTAGGTCTCCAGGCCGACCGGCAGGACGGTGACGGTCGAGCCGAGCAGCACCTCGACGTGCCCGGCCGGCAGCGACGTCAGCGCGGTGGCGCCCAGGGCCCCGGCCGGGGTCATGGCCCCAACCTCGTCGGCGATGCTCTCCGCGCTCGCGTCGGCGCCCGCGCCGTAGAAGACCTGGGTGTCGTCCTGCAGGGTCTGCGACTGGGCGGAGGAGTTGGCGGCCTTGCCGACCGTGTAGCCCTGGCTGGCGAAGGCTTGCTGGGCGCCCCCGGCCAGCCCGCCGGTGCCGCTGCCGTTGTAGACGTCCACGGTCACCGATTTGGTCGGCTTGACCCGCGCGGCCCCGTAGAACCCGGTGTTGACCAGCCGCTGGATGTCCGGCACGTAGATGTAGTTCGCGTCCTGCAGCGAGCTCCCGAACGCGGGAATGGAGATGTTCTGCACCGCCGCGTCGGGCAGCGTCGTGAGGGACAGGTTCGAGCCGGTCAACGCCTTCATTTCTGGCGCGATGTCGAACAGGCTGAGGCTGCTGTCGGTCTTGAGGTACGAGCCCGCGCCGGACAGCAGACTGGAGATCAGGGTCGGGTCGGTCAGGATGTTGCCGTGCTTGAGGTCGTAGATGATGTAGTCGATGGCCGCCTGCTGCCGATGGGTCCGGCCGATGTCGACCCCGGGCAGCGAGTCCCTGGCGCGGACGAACGCCAGCGCCTGCGGGGGCGACAGGCGCAGGTACTGCGCGCCGCCCTTCTTCGTGTTGTAGCCGTCGTACTTGATGGCGTTGAAGCCCGAGTTGCTACCCAGCGTGAAGTTCGCGCCCGGGGAGGGCAGGTCGACCAGGTTTCCCCCGTACCCGAACCCGTCCGGCTCGATGGAGGCCGGGGCCGGCTTGAGGCACGCCTCCAGGCCGCCGAGCTCCTGGGCGATCAGCTCGAAGCCGTAGATGTTGGACACGACGAAGTGGTCGATGTGCACGCCGGTGACAGACTCCACCGTCTGGGTCTGGAACACCTGACCAGCCTGGTTCGCCCCTTGGTACAGGGCGTTGTGGCTCATCTTCCCGTTGTGGTCGCTCACGTACTGGTTGTAAGCGTAGTTGTAGGCCCCGTCGATCTTCCCCTCGGTGGTCCCGTCGAGGGTGGTATGCGGGTAGTTGACGACATCGTCGCGGGGGATGGAGTAGCCGACCGCCTTCTGGCCGCCGGCGAAAATATGGATGAGGATCAGCGTGTCCGTGTCCTGCGCGCCCAGGTTGCCGGTCGTTTTGCCCGAGTGCGTCTGCGTGAGCTGCGCCGAGCTGAGCGTGTTGCCCTCGAAGTCGGTGCGGCTCTCCAGGCCCATCAGCAGGATGTTCATCGCGCCGACGGACGGGCTGTCGCCGATCGACGCGCCGCCTTCGATTTGCTTCGTCAGGCTGACCACGTTGTGCGCGTACCCGGCCACCACGATCACGCTCACCGCGGCAAGGCAGGCCGCCACGTAAGCGGACTTGGCGAGAACGGCAGGCACTATCCCAGACCCGTGCACCCATGCTCCTCTCAATCCCTGCCCGAGCGTATCGACCCGCACTATAACGAATTGGCACCGCGCACGTGCCCGAGGTTCGATTAATGCCTCTCGCTGCCCCAGTCCCGCACCAGGCCGTCGGCCGGGTCGCCCACCGCGCGGGGATCCGGCTGACCGGCCATAATGACGTTCATGCGTCCCTCGCGGGCCAGGAACAGGCGCCTGCCCGCCCAGGGGATGCTCACCACCGGGCGCTCGGACACGGGGATCACGCTCGGAAGGGCTTGCCGCCGCCGTGCCCTTGAGCGTGAGCGAGTCGGACCGAGGATGCGCAGGCAGATCAAACCCGTTTTATCGAACGGACCGTGAGCGCCTCTATCCAGCTCAGGATCCTGTCGATGGCGTAGCCGACAGGAATCGAACAAATGATCATGACAATGTCCTTTGATTATCGTCGATCGAACGGTGGTCTGTAAGCAGAGGCATAAAGCAGCCCGCGACAGCGCCCAACATAGGCGCGCCGCCCCCGCGGAATCCCGACCGGCGGACCGTCGCGGCTGCTGCCTGGCTTGGCCGGCGGGGACCCCGTGGCCGCAGACGCGCAAGCGGCCGCCACGGGTGACTCCAGCCGCCGGCATGACTTCCGGTCGCGGGCGCAGGACGCCGCGGCCGCTGCCGGGCGCGGCAGCCAGCCGAAGGCCCGACGCCCAGCGGAGAGGGGGCGGTTCATGATGTGCACGGCAGACGGGTCGGAGCCCGGCAGCGGGGCTTCCGGCCCCGGGTTCCCGGGCGCTGGCGCGGGGTGCTGCACCGGGTCGGGCGCGGGCTTCGGAAGCGTGGCCCAGGCGCTGCGGGCCGGGCGGGCCGTCGCCGCGTACCTAAACTCCCCGGCCGCCGGCGACCTCGACGGCGCGGCCCGAGGGGAGGCGCTGGAGCAGCTCGGGGCGATCGGCTCCCTGCTCGGCGCCGCGACCAACGGGCTGCTGCGGCGGTTCGACGCCGACTACGGCCACGACGCCGACGGCCCCGCCAACGCCGCCGCCTGGCTCGCCGGGAAAACACGCCTCGGCCGCAAGGACGCCAAGGCCGCCGCCCGCCAGATGCGGCTGATGAGCCGCCGCCCCCTCCTCGAGGAAGCCACCACGACCGGCGGGATCACCGTCTCGTGGGCGAGGGAGATCGCCGGCCGGGCCGGCCGCATCGACGACGCGGACCTCCAGGCCGAGGCCGACCGGATCCTGGTCGACGCCGCGACCGCCGGGGCCGGCCTGGACGACCTGAAGCTGATCGCGCAGGCCGCCTGCGAGGCGTGGCGGGAGCGGGAGCCCGACCCCGGCGAGGACCCCCGCGGCCGCGGGTTCGGCGACCGCGACCTGTCCCTGCAGACGACCCTCGACGGGGCCGGGCGGATCCGCGGCGGCCTGACCCCCGAGTGCGCCGCCGCCGTCACCGCCGTCCCGGAGGCGCTCGGCAAGCGCCGCGGGCCGCAGGACCTGCGGTCGGCCGGGCGGCGCTGCCACGACGCCCTCGAAGAAGGATGCGACCTGCTGCTGGCCGCTTGCCGGGCCATGGCGGCGTTGCCATTCAGCCGCGATCCGGCCGCCGCGTGGAGCGGTCCTCTCCATTCAAATACGCATATACATACTAGATCTGATAGTATGTATTCATGATCGCAGTGACTGCCACCCAAGCGGCACGGAGCTTCGCTAACATCCTCGATGCAGTCGAGCATGGCGAGACCGTCGTCATCACCCGTGACGGGGTACCTGTTGGCCGGCTCGTCCCAGAGCGACGGACCTCGGCTGACCGGCTCAAGACCGCTCTGCGCGACAACCCGGCGGACGTCGGCTTCGCGGACGACCTTGAGCGCGCTCACGACGACCTGCGATCCGCTTTCGGAGACGAGGTGCGCGGGTGGCCCGGCGAGTTATCCTCGACACCGGCGTTCTCATCGCGATCGAGCGCGGCAGGCTCGACGTGGATGCCGTCCTCGGCGTTGACGATGCCGCCATCGCGGCTATCACGGCGATGGAACTTCTGGTCGGCGTGGAACGCGCCGACGAAAAGCACCGCCAGGCGCGGGCCATCCGCGTGGAGGCGATCTTGTCCAGCCTTCCGGTAGAGCCCTACAACGTCGGCGTCGCCCGGGTGCATGCACGCCTGGCGGTAGAGGCCATGGCAAAGGGGCGGGCAAGGTCCGCCAATGACATGATGATCGCCGCCACCGCTGCCAGTACGAGCCGGATCCTGCTCACCACGGATGCCAGCGCAAGCTTCGACCAGCTCACCGGCGTCCGCGCCGAGGTCCTGAAACTGCCCTGAGCTGAGGCTAATTCACGACGCAAAAGTGAAGTTGCCGCTGCGAGCTGCCGAGGGCTGTTTGCCGGATTGCGCCGGGACTGTGGCCAATAGGGCACGGCCGCCGCCGTTGCCCTCGCGGAACGGGTGGACGGCGTTGACCGCTGAGCCTGAACGCAGTCACGCCCTCATCGTTCAGTCCGGCCCCGCGAGTGTCCATGCCGCTTCGCGGCGGGCGTACCCCGCAGGCGGCCGTGAGCGCCCGTTCCCGCGCGGAGCGCGGGAACGGGCGCAAAGCGCCCGAGTCCGGGCCCCGGGTTACGGCAGGTTCCACTTCTGGTTGGCGTTGCCGCTGCAGTCCCAGATCTGCAGCTGGGTCCCGGAGCCGCCGTAGCCCGTATCGTCGAGGCACTTGCCCGACTGCGGGTTGTACAGGGACCCGTTCGATTGCGGGATGAAGACCTGCGCGCCGGTGTTATTGCAGGTGTAGAGATCAACGGTCGTGCCGTCGGCGGTGCCGCCTCCGTTGATGTCCATGCACTTGCCGAGCGCCTGCAGGGTGCTGCCGGCCTGGACCACGGTCCACTGCTGGGCGTTGGTTCCGTTGCAGGTGTAGACCTGAACGGGCGTGAGGTTGGCGCTGTTCGCTCCCCGCACGTCGACGCACAGTCCCTCGTAGCCGGTGATCGGCCCCGTGTTGCCGGTGGGAGGGGGAGTGGTGCCCCCGCTGCCGCTCGTCGAGTACGCGGCGACATAGGCCACGCTCATCGTGCCGCCGGACGTCGTCGCGCTGGTCGGCGAGGTGCAGTTGCAGACGCCGTTCGGGTAAGCGCCGCCCATCGCCAGGTCCAGGATGATCGACAAGTTGTGGTCGAACGCCGCCTGCCACGTCGCCGTGCCCACCTGCGCCTCGGTCACGGTGAAGTACGAGTTGCCGTCCAGGTAGAACGTGATCGACTCGGCGGAGGTGTTGGTCCGGTTGAGGATCATCGTGTAGGTGTGATAGCCGGACTGACAGCCCGAGCACCCCACGAGTCCGCTGCCGATGCCGTCGGGCTCATTGCACGGACCGCCCGGATCGACGCCGCAGTGCACGGTCCCTGACAGCTCTGACAGCGAGTTGACGTCCTCCATGATGTCAATCTCGCCGTTCTCGGGCCACTGGCCGGGCCCGAGCATCCAGAACGCCGGCCAGTAGCCGAGCCCGCCGGAGGGCTGCTCGATCGAGGCGGTGACCTCGAGCTCGCCGCCGGCCGGCGCCCCCACGTTGGCGCTGGTCGTCTGCACGCGGCCGGACGTCCAGGAACTGCCGCTGCCGAGGGCGGTGATGCCGAGATCGCCGCCGCCGTCGAGGTGCACGTTGCTGGTCGAGTTGGTCATCGTCTCGATCTCGCCGGTCCCGAAGCTGGAGCCGGCCCCGGTGTCATACATCCACTGGGAGTCGATGCCGGTTCCGGCCGTGCCGTTGAAGTCGTCGCTGAAGACGGTCGACCAGCCCGACGGCGGGCCCGGGACCGCGGCCGACGCCATGGTCGCGGGCACCGCGAGGGCTCCCACCACGATCGCGGGCGCGATGAGGGCGAGCGCCAGCCTGCCTCTTGGGCGCCACCTGGTGGCGCGTTCACCGATACGCATGACGCGTTGCGATATGCCGGGCATACCCGGCCTCCTTACCCCGCTCCCAGGGTCTAACAGATAGGAATCTTTCCTATTTGCACCGTGAATGTAACGGGAGGGTTTCGCCACGTCAATTGCAAAAGTTGTTAAAAAACCGTGAACGCCCGTCATTGATCACAGTCGAACTTCCGGATCCGCCTCAGGACAACGCGTCCTGGCTGGTAGCGGCCTTCATCCGGCGTCGGCCCAGGCCCGGTAGACCGACTGCAGGGCCGCCCGGCGGCCTGGGCTGGACAGGACGTCCACGCAGTCGACCCACTGCTCGATCGAGCCCACCATGGGCGGCAGCCGTGCCACCTCCGGGTCGGTGACGCCGGCCAGCAGCCGCCGCGGCACCGCCTCGTCCACCGTGCGGTAGGGCCGGTCGAAGAACGGGATCACCGCCGATTCCGGCGTCGGCTGCAGACGTTCACGCTGGACGTCCAGGAGCAGCTCGCAGGCGGCGGCCAGGGCGTTCTCGCGCTCCCGCCACCCGGCTGCCGCGGCGGCGTCCTCGAGCAACGGCCCCAGGCCGGCGGCGACGGGGAGCGAGCGGAAGACGGTGCCTCGCCATTTGTCGTAAGGCGCCCACCGCCCGGACCAGGCGAACGCCAGCCACATCAGATCCCCGGCCAGCCTCGCGCTCAGCAGCCGCGAGCCGAGTTCATCGCCGGACTCGGCGGTCCGGCCCACCATCGCCATCAGCTGGCAGAGCCGCTGCCATCCCGCCGCCAGCAGGTACCGTTCGACATCGGGCGGATACCAGGCCAGCAGCCTCCTGACTGCGGCCAGGGTGCGGGTCCGGTCGGTGAACACGGGGCCGGCGGTCACCTCGAGCACGCCTTGCCCGGTCACGGTCAGCCAGTCCAGCACCGACATCCCTCCGGTCGGATCCACTCCCAGACGGCTGGCGGCGAAGCCCGCGACGGTGGCGACCTCGACCTGGTGCGAGAGCGAGGCATCCCAGGTGACCCGGAACCGCACCGGGAACTCCTGGTACCGCTCGGGCAGCTCCTCATTCAGCAGCCGCCTGATCCGCGGCACCTGGTCGCCGCTGTGGTCGTCGACCAGCAGCGTCAGCCGGCACCCCCAGTCGTGATCGCGGCTCATCGCGTCATCCAGGCCGAGCATGTCGGATCCCGACCCCAGCCGTGCCGCCGCGTACTCCAGCCCGGGCAGCGCCCGGCCAAGCAGCGGTTCGACGACGTCGGAAAAGAAGCTGCGAGCGAGCTCGGCTCCGCGCAGATCGCGATCAGTCACAACGCCAGCCCATCAGATCAGCCCCGGCCGCAGCCACCCATTTATCGGCTACGTCCGACTCGATGCCCTTCACCGCGAAGATTGGGTGTACCAACCGTCAAATAGCGACGGAAAGTACCCCCGATCATTCGGATCAGCTCCCAGCGGCCATGATCGTCTGGGCGTCGGCGCGCGTGTCGTCCCGTCCGCGCTGCCGTGAGGCAGGCGGCGCCGGCTCCGGCCGGCCGAGCGCCGACCACCCGACCGAGGCG
>DATCGA010000582.1:0-4146 GCA_036509215.1 Trebonia sp. | reverse complement strand
GACCGCGCCGGGGCTGATGGTCGCCGCCATCATCTTGTTCATGGGCACCGTGTCCGGCGCGCACCTGAATCCGGCCGTCAGCGTCGCCTTCGCGCTGCGCCGCGACTTCCCCTGGAAACGGGTCCCGTCCTACGTCGTCGCCCAGTTCGCCGGGGCGGTCCTGGCCACGCTGCTGCTGTGGGCGCTGATCGGCAAGCACGGCAGCGCCGGCCTGACCCTGCCCGGCAGCGGCGTCACCACGGTCACCGCGATGCTGTGGGAGGCGGTGCTGACGGCCGGGCTGGTCAGCGTGATCCTCGGCACCGCGTCGGGGGCGCAGGCGGTCGGCTCGCTGGCGGCCATCGCCGTCGCCAGCTACATCGTGCTCGCCGGACTGTGGGGGGCGCCGGTCAGCGGCGCCTCGATGAACCCGGTCCGGTCGCTCGGTCCCGCCCTGGTGCTTGGCGACTGGACCGCGTGGTGGGCGTACCTGGCCGGGCCCGCCATCGGCGCCGTCATCGCGGTCGGCATCGCCTACGTGCTGCGCGGGCCGGGCGGCGGGCGTAGCGGTTCGGCGGCGGCCGAGGGCACGCTCGGCGTCAGCTGGCGGCCGGGGCGCATCGGCGCCCCGGAGGAGGCTTCGTCGGGTCCGCTGAGTCATCCGGACGACGGTTAGCCCGCGATCGCGCGCTCCGTCATCAGGCACGGCACACGGGTCTTCTCGTCCAGGTGGTAGCTCGCGCAGATCCGGTGATAACCGTCGGCGACCCACAGCGGCTGCCCCGCGATCAGCAGCACCGGGGAGAGCTTGTCGCCCTTCTTGACCTTGTTGAAGTCTTTGCTGACCTCGGAGTCGTCGGCCGCCAGCAGCGGCAGGCCGGAGGCGCGCAGCAGGTCCTTAGCGGCGAAGTGGTCGAGTGTCTGCTGCCTGCGGAGAGCGTCGACCAGCTTGCCCGCGACCGCGTGGCCGACCAGGAGCGAGAGATAGGACTCGGCGGCCGGGAAGTCCTGCGCCTCCGGCTCATCCTGCCAGTGTTCGCTAGCCATGGGCTTCCGCTCTCCTCGGGTGGCCGACAGCCCTGGTGACTGTCGGCCACTGCAACGCTACTCCTTCGCCTCTCAGCTGAGGATCTTCAGCAGCCGCTCACCAAGGATGGCCGCCGAGTGCGGATTCTGCCCGGTGATCAGGTTGCGGTCCTCCACCATGAACGGCTCCCAGATCGCGCCGCGGGTGAACTGGACGCCGACCTTCTCCTTCAGCTCGGTCTCCAGCAGCCACTGCGTCTTGGCGGCGAGCCCGACGGCCTCTTCCTCCTCGTTGGTGAAGCAGCTGACCCGGTAGCCCTTGAACGGCGAGACGCCACCGATCCTGGTCGACAGGATCGCGGCCGGGGCGTGGCACACGATCGCGAGCGGCCTGCCCGAGGCGAGCTGCGCCGTCAGCAGCCTGCCCACGTCGGCGTCGAAGGCCAGGTCCTGCATCGGGCCGTGTCCGCCGGGAAAGTAGATCGCGTCATAGTCCTGCGGGCGGACGTCCGACACCTTGAGCGGCCGCCGCAGCACCTCGGCCGAGCGGATAATCGCCTCAAGCTCGAGAGCGCCCTGCTCGCCGCCCGCCATCGACGGCCGCAGGCTCATCATGTCGACGGTCGGCGTCACACCCCCCGGCGTCGCCACCACGACCTCGTGGCCCGCGTCGGTGAGCTCCTTGTACGGCTGCGCGAACTCCTCGGCCCAGTAGCCGGTGGCGTATCTGGTGCCGTCCTTCAGCACGAGATACGTGGCCCCCGAGACCACGAAAAGTACTTTTGCCATGCTAAATAACACCCCCCTGTGCCCGTCGGACAAGTTCCGGCGGGACAGTTTCCACCCTAAGCACGGGTTCCCTGCCGCCCCGTGCGCCCCCCGGCGACGGCCAATCGGCTCGCAAGCAGTCGCGCACGGTCCGTTCGAGATGATGAATTCAGACTTTGATCTGCCTCAAGAGGAAGGCGCGCTCGGCCTCGTTCGAGGTCAGTGCGAGCGCCTGCCGGTAGGCGTCGGCGGCCTCGCCGGCCCGGCCGAGCCGGGTCAGCAGGTCGGCCCTGATCGCGTGCAGGTACTGGTAGCCCGACAGCCGGCCGTCCGCGTTGAGCCGCTCGACCTCCGCCAGCGCCGCCTGCGGGCCGTCGACCATCGCCAGCGGCACAGCGCGGTTCAGCGCGACGACCGGCGACGGCCACACCGCTAGCAGCCGGTCGTACAGCCCGACGAGCTGCGGCCAGTCGGTCTGGTCGTACGACGGCGCCTGCGCGTACAGCGCCGCGATCGCGGCCTGCAGCGCGTAACGGCCGGGTGGCCCGGCGCGCGTCGGTGACCAGCAGCAGCGCGTGCAGCCCGCGGGCGTCGGCGCTGCCCGGCATCAGCTCGCGCAGCATCCGGGCCAGGCGCATCGCCTGCTCCACGAGGTCGGCCCGGACCAGCGACGGGCCGGACGGCGCGGTGTGCCCGGCGGTGAAGAGCAGGTGGATGACGGCGAGCACGGCCGCGAGCCGGTCGCCGAGCTCGGCCGCGGCCGGGATGCGGTAGGGGATGCGGGCGACCGAGATCTTCTTCTTCGCCCGGGTGATCCGGGCCGCCATGGTCGGCTCGGAGACCAGGAACGCCCGGGCGATGTCGGGAACGCTCATCCCGGACACCAGCCGCAGGGTGAGCGCCACCTGTGCCTCCTGGCCGAGCGCGGGGTGGCAGCAGATGAAGATCAGCAGCAGCCGCTCGTCGGGCACGATCTCGCTCAGCCTGACGGTGGCCGTGTCGGCGTCCGGGTCCGGCCCGCCGGATTCAGGCTCGGGCTCCACCAGCAGCGGCAACCGGGCGCGGAGGGCGGCGTCGTGCCGCATCGCGTCGATCGCGCGCCGCCGCGCGGCGGTGGTGAGCCAGGCGGCCGGGTGGTCGGGGGCGCCCGCGGCCGGCCACGGCGCTGCCGGGCTGGTGAAGCTGCTGTGCACCGGCCGGACCTCGACGCCGCCGCCGTCCCGCACGACCGGGTTGAGGCGGGCGATCGCCAGCGCCGCGTCGAGATCGGGCGCCTCGATCACGTAGAAGCCGGCCACGACCTCCTTGGAGTCGAGGAACGGGCCGTCCGTGATGGCGTCGGCCCGGACCGACGTCGCCATGTCCCTTGGCGTCAGCGCGTAGGCCGCGAGCATCGCGCCGCCCGCGGCCAGCTCGTCGGAGTGGCTGTCGCAGGTCTCGAGGTCCTCGGGCGTCGCCTCGGGGGCGTGCGCGGAGTCGTGGGCGTAGATCAGGATCGCGTACTGGGCCATGAGTCATCTTCTCTCTTGCTGTGTCTGCGCGGCGCGATCACATCTGTACGTCGGACGGGTCAGCCGAAATCGACAGCTCCAGGGCCGACAATCTGCGGCTCTGCGGCGTGAGTTTACGATAGGTAGTTGTGTAACGATAATAATTGTATGAACACAAGCACTTTGACAGAACAGAAGGCGCAGGACCGGCGGCTCGGCATCATCCTCGCCACCTGCTGTCTCAGCCTGTTCGTGGTCGGGGTGGACGTGACGATCGTCAACATCGCCCTGCCGTCCATCCAGCGGAGCTTCGGCGCCTCGACGGCCGGGCTCCAGTGGACGATCGACGGCTACACGGTGGTGCTGGCGAGCCTGCTGATGCTGTCGGGCTCGCTCGCCGACCGGCTCGGACGGCGGCGGGTGTTCCAGGCCGGGCTGGCCCTGTTCACCCTCGGCTCGCTGCTGTGCAGCCTCGCCCCCGGGCTCGGCTGGCTGGTCGCGTTCCGGATGATCCAGGCCGTCGGCGGCTCGATGCTCAACCCGGTCGCGCTGGCGATCATCGCCAACACCTTCACCGACCCCGCCAAGCGGGCCCGGGCGATGGGCGTGTGGGGGAGCGTGTTCGGCATCAGCCTGGCGGTCGGCCCGGTGCTTGGCGGGGTGCTGGTCGGCACCGTCGGCTGGCGCGCCATCTTCTGGGTCAACGTGCCGGTCGGGCTGGCCGCCATCGCGCTGACCCAGCGGTTCGTGCCCGAGTCGCGGGCGCCGCGGCCGCGGCGGCTCGACCCGATCGCGCAGATCCTCATCGTGGTGCTGCTGGCCGGGCTCACGGCCGGAACCATCGAGGGGCCGCAGCAGGGCTGGACGTCGCCGCTGATCGTCA
>DATCGA010000581.1:0-2974 GCA_036509215.1 Trebonia sp. | reverse complement strand
AAGCCGAGACTCCACAGACGCCGCGGCCTACTGAGCCCCGGTGAGATGGCGACCCTAGAGGATGCGATCCGGCTCTACCTCGGACTCTGAATGATCCCGAACCTTTCTTGCTGTCACTGTCGGCGATCATGAAACCGTGTCAACGGCCAGGTTGCGGTCCCCGCTGGTGGCCGGTTAGAAGTCCCCGGCCCTCGGGCTGGTCATTTCTTGTTCAGGGTGGTTCCTCTCATTTCTTGTTCAGGGTGGTTCCTCCTCGTTCTCTGGCCTGGCGCGTGCGGTAGGAGTCGCCGTCGGTGACCACCAGCGGAACGCAAACGGTCTTGGCTTGACACGGTGGGCCGCGTGGTCGGCAGTGGCGGCTTACGTTTTGGTCCGGGGCGGGTGGGCCCGGGGTCTGGCGGGTCGAGGGGGACGCGCAGCCGGATCTTGACCTGCCAGCCTGTGACGTGGACGTCTTCGATGAGCAGCCGCAGCAGCTGCTGCTTCTGGGGACGGTCGAGCTGGTCGATCACTTCGCTGATCTGCCGGGCGAAATCGGTGACCCGGCGGCGTAGCAGGTTCCCGTGAGCGAGCGCGGTTCGCTCGGCGCCAAGGGTGTCGCGTTTGGCCTGCTGGTCGCGCAGCCGCGCGGCGACTTCGCTGGAGCGGCGTTGCAGCTCGGGCAGCTCGATGAGCCCGGCCTGGTAGAGGTCGGCGACTCGGCGGCGTTCGGCCGCGGTGGCGTCGATCTTGCGGTCGAGGCGGGCGAGCTCGGCGGCGAGCAGCTCGTCGTCGGGGATCGGGGTGGTGACCGCGATGGCTTGCTCACCGGCCAGCAGCATCTCGGGCTTGGTGAGCGCGGCCCGGATCTGGCCGAAGACGAACTCGTCGAGCGCGTCGGCGCGGATGTTGCGTTCGGGGCAGCGGCGGTCTTCCCCGCCGGCGCGCAGCGGATCGTGGTTGCGGCAGTAGTAATAGCGGTGCCAGGTGCCGTTTCGTCCGCGCATTTTGTGGCAGTTGGTGCCGACGTCGCAGGCTCCGCACTTGACCAGGCCCTTGAGCAGCCATTCGCCGGGTTCGGCGCGGCGCGGGCTCCATTTGGCGTTGTCGTAGGCGACGCGGCTGGCTGCCTCGAATTGCTCGTCGGTGATGATGCGGGGGCAGCTGATCGGGATCCAGTCCTCGCGAGGCCGCGGGACCTGCCGGGTGCGCCGGGCGGGCCGCGGATCGGCGATGGTCTCGGTGCGGTTGAAGTAGACCCGGCCGACGTAAGCCTCGTTGCCCAGCAGCCGGCACAGGGTCGATGTCCCCCATGTTGCCTTCCCCGTCGGTGAGGGGACGCGGTCGGCGTTGAGCCGCCGGCAGATCTCGCGGACCGTGATGCCCGCGGCCCGGTCGGCGAAGATGCGCTGCACCACGGCGGCTTCGGGTTCGTAGATCTCCAGGTGTGCCGCGACGCCAGCGGCGCGGGCGGCACGCCGGTAGCCGTAAGCGGTCTTCCAGGTGATGATCTCCCCGGCGCGGGCGCGGAACAGCTTGCCGCGCCGGTACCGCTCGGCGATCTTGGCCTTCTCGTATTCGGCGATCACGCCCTGCACCTGGGTGAGCAGCGTGGCTTGCGGATCACCGGCGGCAAGGTCGGGGGCGTCGGTGAACCGCACCGTGACCCCGAAGCGGGCCAGCTCGTCCAGGACGAGGACCTGGTAGGCGTAGGCGCGGGCGAGCCGGTCCGGGGACAGGCACCACACCAGCTCGAACAAGCCGGCCTCGGCGGCGTCGCGCAGCGCGTCCAGGCCAGGCCGGTCCAGCCGTGCGCCGGACTGCCCGTCGTCGACGTACTCGCCGGCCAGCTCGTCCCCGCCGGCCGTGACGCGCTCACGCAGCACCTGCAGCTGGGAGCCGATCGTGCCGCGTTCGGCCTGCCGCTCGGTCGATACCCGCGCGTAGAGGGCGACCTTCATCTCTGAGCCTCCGTCGCGGCGGGCCGGCACTGTAGCGTGACGGCCGCCCGGAGCAGGAACTGGTAGCCGGCGGCCAGCGCGCTGATCCTGTCATCGACATGCGGACTCCACGGTGCCCGGGCCGCGCCGAGCAGTTCTCCGGCGAACACCGGCTCGCTGACCGGCCAGGTAATCAGCCCGGCCAGCCCGCGGCGGGCGAACCGTGCCGCAGCCAGGTCATCGGGCAGCGTGCCGTGGCCGAGCAGATGCGCGCGCAGCGCCTCGTAGTCGGCCTGCGCCGCCTCGGCCGGCGGCCAGAACGACCGGGCGCTCACCGGGCCCGGGCCCGCTCGATGGTCCGCCGGTGCAGCCGCACCCCGAACCGGTCCTCGACCTGCCCGGCCAGCACGCCCGGGCCCGCCTCGGCGCCGCGGATGAACTCCACGATCTCCGGGCGCAGCTTCACCGGCCCGCGGCGGCCGCGCCGCTCGTCCAGCAGCCCCGGCATGCCCGTCTGCGAAAAGGACGCCAGCACAAGATAGAACGCCGCGCGCGAATAGCCGTGCGCCGCCGCGGACTCGGTGACCGGCTGCCGGTCGACCAGGTGGGAGCGCAGCATCTCGTACTTCACCTGGACCTTGTCCGCGGCCAGGAAGAACTCCCCGCCCATCGTGAACAGCGGCGAGCGGACCGCCGCCGGGCTGGCGTGCAGCAGACCCGCCTCGGTCAGCGCCTGCAGTCGGCTCGCCTCGCTCACCATGCCCACCTCCTGCCCAGCAGGCTAGAGCCAGCCGATTCTGCTGTCTAGCATTTACCGCCGCGTGTCGTAGCCTAGTTCTCTTCGCCATCCAGATCATAGGTCGTGGGAGCCATACTAGTGAGACCATGCGGTACCAGAGTCTAGACATGCGGTATTCATTACTAGACACTTAGATCACTCCGGACAGGCTGCCGCCGCGGGCGGCGACGGTGGTCAGGATGGACATACAGCCCCGGCACCGGCGCAGCCGGTGAGAGCGTGACCGTCAGCTGCAGCTTTGCGTTCCGCTGATGAC
>DATCGA010000580.1:0-12418 GCA_036509215.1 Trebonia sp. | reverse complement strand
CGTGATCCAGACAGGACTGCCAGGCCGCCAGCACGTCGTCGCGGCCGACCCGGCCCGCTCCCATCGCCCGGTCCCTGGCCAGGGCCAGGCGCGCCTCCTGGCACAGCGTCTCGTACCGCTCGCGAACGCGGATCGCCCACTCGGCGTACGGCTCGTCGGCCAGCAGATCCTCGTCCTCGGCGAGGGCGGCGGAGAGCGCGTCGTCGCGGAGCTGGCCGGGTGGCATCGCCAGCCCCGCCCGCAGCGCCGCCGACCGGATCTCGGCGTCGACCGCCACGTCCGGCGATGCCCAGATGTGCAGCAGGTCGGCCGAGAGGAGCGCGGCGCCGTCTGCGCCGAGCTCGGCCAGCGCGCTGCGGGCCATCGACAGCGCCTTCGACAGCGCCCGGGCGGCCGCGCGAGGCTCAAGTTGCGGGAACAGCACGTCGCAGGCGAGATCCCGGCTGACCCGCCGGCCGGGGCTGACGAGGACGAGCTCGCACAGTCGCCGGGCGCTCGGCCTCGGCCACTCGCTGACCACCCGGCCGCGTGCGGCGATGCTGAACTGGCCGAGCAGCGTGACCTGCACAGCCTGACCCACTGGCGCATCCCGCGCGGTTCCCGCGACCACTCACCCATTATCCCGGCACGGTCCAACATTCCGGCACGATTTTCCGCCGCAAGGGCGGGAGCAGCGGGAGGAAGACATCCGCACCGGGGAGCTGGCGGCCGACTTCGGGCGGCTGTGGCGCTCACTCGCGCCCCGCCGGGCCAGCGGGCAGCGGAGGGTCCGGCAGGCGGCGCGCGCCGCGTCTTCCGTCCAGTCCTGCCAGGCCCGCCCGGCCGTCCGCCACCGCAGTTGAGGCAGGCCGGTCCGTTCCGCTAGCTACCTACTGCAGGGGGCCCGTCGTGTAGTTGGCGACGGGCCCCCTGCACCTTTGAGGCGCAGGTCCGGGCTAAGAGCCCTTGCCATTGACCACGCGGTCGCTGCGGACGACGATCGCACGTGCCTTCGCCCGCCGGTAAGCGGCCTCCATCTCCTCATCGGTGATCTCTCCGTGCTCTGCTTCGTAGGCCTCGATGAAGTCATCAATGCCGCGCAGCCTGCGATCGTGCGACACGTCTCTGTCGACCGTGACGGATAGGCGGGTCTTAGCAGTCATACAACAACGATATTCGCGGCTACTGACATTCGGCGGCGAAACCGCCTGCTCATTCAATAAATCGAAATGGCAAAGCTTTGCGGTTATCGAACAGCGGGAATGTGGCTTCGCCGGGAACAGCGCGCTATCGGCGGGAACACCGCGGGAACAGCGCCGGCCTAGCGTGTGGTCAGGAGGTAGGGGAAATGTACATCTCATACACGCTTTACCAGGCCGAGCACGTCAAGACCGCGCGGGAGCAGCGGGAGGAAGACATCCACACCGGGGAGTTGGCGGCCGACTTCGGGCGGCTGTGGCACTCGCTGGCGCCCCGTCGGGGAGGTGGGCAGCGAGGGTTCCGGCAGGCGCCGGAGATCGAAATGCTGACCGAGGCGCGCGCCGCGTGCTCAGGCCCGTCCGCCGCGCCGGAGACAATCTGCGGTTGACAGACGCCCGGGTCCGTTCGAGATAAGCGGGGGCGGCAGGGGCGGGGAGGGGCGGCCGCACGCCCTGCCCCGCCCCTGGATCCCGGCGGCTCTTTTGAACTCGAGGCGCGTGCGCTACGGGATCCGGTTCGCGCCCCGGGTGACGACCCTGATGGTGCCGGCGCTCTCCGGGGTGGAGCTGCCGGGGGCGAAGTCGTACACGGTGTCGGTCTTGAAGTTCATCACGAACACGTCGACGATCGCGTCGGTCGACGGGTCGAGCCAGGTCACGTACAGCTCGTGGTTGCCGACAGGGACGGCCACGTAGTCCTCGGTCGGGAACGTCACGCCGACGTTCGGCCCGGCGATGGGAACGCCGAGGACGGTGGAGCCCTGGTAGGTCTGCTGGAAGGTGTTGCCGGTGTTCCGCCCGAGCGTGTACTTGGCGTTGATCACGTAGCCCTTGAGGTCGAACCTGGTCAGGGTCGGCTTCCCGGGATGGTGCCTGGTCGATGCGGCGGCGGGCTTCGGCCGCGGGCTGGCCGAGGCGGTCGAGGTCACCGCGGCGGCGATGCCGCCCGAGAGCAGCGCGACCGTCGCGGCGACCGCGGCGATGCGGACTCGCTTCGTTGCGAACATGGGTCCTCCCCTAGAGAATCTCTTCCTCTTCGGAGAGTAACCGGCGCAAACGCGGCCCCCGGGCGACCAGTTTTGGCAATGTGCTAAAGGCCGAGGAATTCCGTCGATTTCTCGCGCATTTCGATCTTGCGGATTTTGCCGGTGACGGTCATCGGAAACTCGTCGGCCAGGTGCAGGTAGCGGGGGATCTTGTAGTGGGCGAGTTTCCCGTGGCAGAACTCGCGCAGCTGCTCGGCCGTCAGCGGCTGGGCGCCGGGGCGGAGCCGGACCCAGGCCATCAGCTCCTCGCCGTACTTCGCGTCGGGGACGCCGATCACCTGGGCGTCGAGGATGTCGGGGTGGGTGTAGAGGAACTCCTCCACCTCGCGCGGGTAGATGTTCTCCCCGCCCCGGATGACCATGTCCTTGATCCGGCCGGTGATCGACAGGTAGCCGTCGTCGTCCATCACCGCCAGGTCGCCGGTGTGCATCCAGCGGGCCGGGTCGATCACCTCGGCGGTCTTGTCGGTCTGCCGCCAGTAGCCCAGCATCACGCTGTACCCCCGGGTGCAGAGCTCGCCGGGGGTGTTGTGCGGCGCCGTCAGGCCGGTCGCGGGGTCGATGACCTTGACCTCGAGGTGCGGGCCGACCTTCCCGACGGTGGCTACCCGGCGCTCGACTGAGTCGTCGTGCCGGGTCTGGGTGGAGACCGGCGAGGTCTCGGTCATGCCGTAGCAGATCGACACCTCGGACATGCCCATCCGGTCGATGACCTGCTTCATCACCTCGACCGGGCACGGCGAGCCCGCCATGATGCCAGTCCGCAGGCTGGTCAGGTCGAACCGCTCGAAGTCGTCGACCGCGAGCTCGGCGATGAACATCGTGGGGACGCCGTAGAGGGAGGTGCAGCGCTCCTGCTCGACCGCTTCCAGGGTCTTGACCGGGTCGAAGCTGGGCGCCGGGATGATCATCGCGGCCCCGTGGGTGGTCGCCGCCAGGTTCCCCATCACCATGCCGAAGCAGTGGTAGAAGGGGACCGGGATGCAGATCCTGTCCTCGGCCGTGTACCGGCACAGCTCCCCGACGAAGAAGCCGTTGTTGAGGATGTTGTGGTGGGACAGGGTCGCGCCCTTCGGGAAGCCGGTGGTTCCCGAGGTGTACTGGATGTTGATCGCCTCGTCGGCGGAGAGCTCGATCGCGTTGAGCGGGGCTCTGTCGGCGCCCCGGCCGCTGTCGAGCAGCGCCTGCCATTCGGGTGTGCCGAGCAGCACTACCTGCTCCAGGTCGGGGCAGTTCGGGCGGACCTCGGTGATCATCGCGGCGTAGTCGGAGGTCTTGAGTTTCTGGGCGGCGACCAGGAGCCGGCAGCCGGACTGGTTCAGCACGAACTGGAGCTCGCTGGTCCGGTAGGCGGGGTTGATGTTGACCAGGATCGCGCCGAGCTTGGCGGTGGCGTACTGGGTGAGGGTCCACTCGGCGCAGTTCGGCGCCCAGATCCCGACGCGATCGCCCTTGGCGATGCCCGCCGCCAGGAGGCCGAGGGCGAGCGCGTCTACTTCCGCGTTCAGCTCTTGGTAGGTGAGCCGCGTGCCGGCCGGCAGGTCCACCAGGGCGAGCCGGTCGCCGTGGCGGGCGACGGTCCGGTTCAGGTTCTCGCCGATGGTGTCGCCGAGCAGCGGTGTTTCGCTGGTCGCCGACGTGTAGCTCTTCTCCGCCACGCTGTTCATGCCTTCCTGTTCCCCTCGCCGCTGAGGCCGCTTGGTTAAGGATGGCCCCCGACGCCGCAGGTAAACAAGTGCTGGACCGTCCCGCAGGCCGACGGCGGAATGCCGGCCTGCGGGACGGCGCCCCCCAGACCGCCCCCGACTGCCATTGTCGCCGCCGGGGCGGCACCGTCGGAACGCCTATCTCTATGTCCGGACAAGGCCGGACAGGCGGGAAACGGAACGGGCGGCGGCGATGCAGGTCGCGAATTCGCATCGCTTCCGACGATCGCATTGGGAGACTGCCCGGCCTTAGTGTGATAAGAACGAAGAGTTGACGAACATGCTGTTTTACTGATGAAAACCCTCAATTGATGGGTTCCTGTCAGGCAGGCCGCGGGTATTCAGGGGTGGGGAACCGTGGGAGACAATTTCACATTGCCGGCACCGGACCGGATCACGTCGGCGGCGGAGTTCACGCGCGAGTTGCAGGCACTGCGCGAGCGGTCGGGGCTGACGATCCGCGCGATCGCGCGGGCCGCGAAGACGCCGGTGGCCACCGTGGGAGACTACTTCTCCGGCCGCCACCTGCCACTCGGCCGCGACCAGTTCGCTCGCATCCTGGCCGCCTGCGGCGAAACCGACCCGGCGCGGATCGATCAGTGGCAGGCGGCGCTCGCCCGCGTCAGGCGGCCGCCGGGCCGCCGGGCCGGCACCCCGTACCGGGGCCTGGCGCGATTCGAGGCCGAGGATGCGCGATGGTTCTTCGGCCGGGAGGACATCACCGAACTGCTCGCGTACCTCGCCGGAGCGCCGTCGAGGCTGCCGTTGCTGCTCATCGGCCCTTCCGGCGCGGGGAAGTCGTCGCTGTTGCGAGCGGGGCTGCTGCCCCGCCTGCGCGCCTCCGCGGCGGCTGACCGGGCCCCGGTTGAAGGCGGCGACCGCGACTCTGGGAACGACGGGCCGATCGTGGTCTGCGACCTGACCGTGACCGGTGTTTCGTGGCTGACCGCGCGGGTCGCGAAGCTGGCGGCCGAGGCGACCGCCGACGCACCGTGGGCGGGCCGGGCCGCGGTGATCGTGGACCAGTTCGAGGCGGTCTTCACCCTCTGCGACGACGAGGGCGAGCGGCGCGCGCTGATCGACGGGCTGTGCGACCTGGCTCAGACCGGGCTCGTCGTGCTGGCGCTGCGGGCCGACTTCTACCAGCAGGCGATCCGCTACCCCGGGCTGATCCGGGCGGCGCAGGAACGGCACGTGGTGCTCGGGCCGATGACCGCCGAGCAGGTGCGCCGGGCGGTGGTCGAGCCGGCCCGGCTGGCGCGGACAGAGGTCGAGGCGGGCCTGGTCGAGGTGCTCCTGGCCGACCTCGCGCCCGGCGCGGTCGTCGACGGGGCGCACGAGCCTGGCGCCCTGCCGATGCTGTCGCATGCGTTGCTGGCCGCCTGGGAGCACGGCCACGGCGGAACGCTGACGGTGGCCGACTACCTGGCCGGCGGCGGGATCTCCGAAGCGCTGACCCGGTCGGCCGAACGGGCCTACGAGAGCCTCGCGCCCGCGCAGCGGCTGCTGGCCCGACGGCTGTTCCTGCGGCTGGTGCACCTGGCCGACGAGCTGCCGCCGAGCCGGGCGGCCGTCTCGCTCGGCGAGCTGCTCAGCGGGATCGGCGCCGACGCGGACGCGGAACGGGTGCTCGCGGTGTTCATCGACGAGCGCATGATCACCGTGGACACCGGCGCCGCCCGGCTCACCCATGACGCGCTGCTCACGGCCTGGCCCCGGCTGCGGACCTGGATCGAAGAAAGCGCCGAGGAGCTGCGCACCCAGCGGCGGATCTCCTCGGGCGCGCGGGCCTGGTCGGAGGCCGGCCGCGAGGAGGCGGCGCTGTGGCGCGGCAGCCAGCTCGCGGTCGCCCGGGACTGGGCCGAGGACCCGGACAAGCGCTCGGCGCTGCTGCCGCTGGCAGGCGAGTTCGTCGACGCGTCGGTGACGGCGGGCACCGCCCGCGAGCGGCTCGAGCGGCGCCGCACCACCCGGCTGCGGTCCATCGTCGCGGTGCTGACCGTGCTTGTCGTCGCGGTCTGCCTGCTCGCGGGGTACGCGTTCAAGCAGCGCCAGCAGGCCACCTCCGCGCGGGACGCCGCCATCGGCGCCCAGCAGGACGCGAACTCGCGCGATGTCGCGATCGAGGCGGCCCAGCTCCGCCCCCTCGACCCATCGCTGGCGGCCCAGCTCAGCGTCGCGGCCTACGGCATCGCGCGCACCCCGCAGGCGACGGCGGCCCTGCTCGAATCGACCGACGCGGCCGCCGCCGCCCGGATCGTGGACTCATCCGGCATCGTTCAGGCGGCCGCCGTGTCGCCGGACCGCCGGCTGCTGGCGGCGGCTGGCGTGGACGGCACGCTGCGGCTGTGGAACGTGGCCGCGCCCGGTCACGCCACGCCGGTGGGGCAGCCGCTGCAGCCGGCCAACGGCGACCTCCCGCTCTACACGGTCGCGTTCAGCCCTTCCGGGAAGGTGCTGGCGGCGGCGGGCGCCGGGCAGGTGGTCAAGCTCTGGGACGTGTCGGATCCCGCCCGCCCGGTGCCGTTCGGCGCGCTGACTGGGCCTTCAAACACGATTTACTCGGTCGTGTTCAGCCCGGACGGGCGCACCCTCGCCGCCGCCAGCGCCGACGACACGGTGCGGTTGTGGAACGTGACCGACCCGGCCCGGGCGCGCCCGCTCGGCCGGCCGCTCACCGGGCCGACCGGCTACGTCCAGACGGTCGCGTTCTCCGCCGACGGCCGGACGCTGGCCGCAGGCAGCGGGAACTCCGTGGCGGGCGCCCGCGACGACACCGTCTGGGTGTGGAACGTCGCCGACCCGGCCCGCCCCCGGCTGCTGCCCGGCATGCCGCTTCGCGGGCCGGCGGCGCTGGTCTCGGGGGTGGCGTTCAGCCCGTCCGGCGGCCTGCTGGCCGCGTCAAGCGAGGACGACAAGGTCTGGCTGTGGAAGATCTCGGCCGGCCGGGTCGTACCCGACGGCACCCTGGACGCCTCGACGAACTGGGTGAACACGGTTGCGTTCAGCCCGTCGGGCGGGTACCTGGCGGCCGGGACTTCGGAAGCCCGCGTGCTGGTCTGGAACACCGCCACCCGCGCGCTGACCTTCACCATGGCGATGCCGCAGCCGGTCACCACGGTGGCCTGGGACGGCGCCGGGCAGCTCGCCGTGGCCGACGCCGACGGAACCGCCTCGATCTGGACGCTTCCGTCGCCGGTGCTGCTGGCCGGGAACGGGTCCGCCTCGGTCGCCTACAGCCCCTCCGGCGCGACCATGGCGGTCGGCGGGACCAGCCTCGAGCTCTGGTCCGCCGCCAGCCGGACGCTGATCGCCTCGCGCCCGCTCCGCGGCGGCACGTACGTCAACGGCATCGCGTTCGCCCCCTCCGGGGGCTACCTCGCGGTCGCCTACGGCAACGGCACCGCGCAACTGCTCGACGCCCGGACCCTGGCACCGGTGAGCAGGCCGTTCTCGGCGACCAGGAAGGGGACCGTCGAATCGGTGGCGTACTCCCCCGGCGGCTCGACGATCGCCACCAGCGCCGACGACGGGTCCGTGCGGATCTGGTCGGTGGCCGACCCGGCCCGTCCCCGGCAGCTGTCGGCCGTGCACGACTCCGGCGACGATGTCTACACGATCGTGTTCGCGCCCAACGGCCGGACGCTGGCCGCGACCAGCATCGACGACCTCACCCGGCTGTGGAACGTCACCGACGCCGCGCGCCCGGTGCGTTTGGGCAAGCCGCTCGGCGGCCTGCACGGCTACGCGATGGGCGTGGACTTCTCCCCGAACGGCGACCTGCTCGCGGTCGGCAGCCAGGACGGCACCGTGCACCTGTGGGATGTTCGCGATCCGGCCCGCGCCACCCCGGTCGGCGCGCCGCTCACCGGCCCGGCCGGCTACGTGTGGGCGGCCGCGTTCAGTCCGTCCGGGCGGACTCTGGCCGTCGGCGTCACCGACGGCAGCGTCTGGATGTGGAACGTCGCCGACGCCGCCCGCCCGTCCCTGATAGCCAGCCTCACCGGCCCGGCCAGCCACGTGTACTCGGTCGCGTTCTCCCCCTCCGGCGCGCAGCTGGCCGCCACCAGCTACGAGGGGACCGTTCACCTGTGGGACACCAGCGCGACGGCATCTTCGGCCGCCGTCTGCGGGAACCTTGGGCAGCCGATGGGCGCCTCGGAGTGGTCGACGCTCGTCCCCGGCGTGCCCTACCACGCCCCATGCTGATGAGATCAGAAGGTTGACTTCCCGCGGCTAAACCGACGCGATCCTGAGCGTGCTTCCCGCGGCTTCGGCAATTGTGCGGATGTGCCCGGCATCGGAGGTGACCACGCCGTCGCCTCGACGAATCGCGCCCTCGACGACGGCGACGTCGACGATGTCGTCATGGCCGGACTGGCTGACCAGGATCCCGACCCGCTTAGCCAGTTCCTCGCTCATCGGCTCGATGTCACACATCCGCAGCACCCGAGCCAGACTGGCTTGCCGCGCCCCGCCGCGCCAGGCCTGGGCAAGCACGGGCGCCGGGACCACGGGGACGACTTCTTCGGCAATGAGGCCGGCGTGCAGCTCCCACATCGTGCGATTGTTGCGCTCGGCGGCGACGAGCGCGCCGGTGTCGTACGTAACCCCGCCCATCGCGATCAGGCCGAATTCCGCTCGACGCTGCCCTCAGCGTCACGTCCAAGCAGTGCGCGGGCACGCGCCCGGCCCGAAGCCAGCTCTTCTGGCGTCAGCGGACCGTTCTCCAGCTCCCACTCCGCGATGGCCTGCCGTCCCGCCTCGAGTTTCAGACGGTGCGCTGCGGTCTGCGCCAGCCAGGCGCTGAAGGTGGTTCCCTCGGCCCGGGCGGCATCGTCAACGGCCCGAGCCAGCTCGGGGGGCAGCGATATTGAGCGCTTCTCTCGCTGTGCCATGTTCTGATGGTAGTACAGTCGGTAGGACAGCGCCACTTCTGAGGCCAGTTGCTCGTACATCGCAATCCCCGAATTCTTTAGGTGATGCCGGTCGACACGGCCGACTCCATTTCCCAAGATAATCGGGGGCACTGACAATCCAGGGTTCTTGTGTTCGAAGAACATAAACGGTCTGGCAACTGCTTGCGCTAACCCGCTTTGAGGAGCGAGTTTTACTGATGTCGGAGGCCAGGGTCCGTTAGCTCAAACTGGTTCTGAATTGCTGTTTTCTGGCCGTGTTCTCGGGGTCCGCTGGCGGAGGACGCCCGCTACCGCGGTGCCCCAGACCAGGACGGCGATGCCGTAGAGGCCGAGGGGGGCGGCGGCGGCCGGGCCGAAGGCGGCGGCGGCGAGGCCGGCCGCGATCGCGAAGTCGCGCATTGACGTGGTCAGGAGCAGGGCGGAGGCGGTCGGGCGGGCGGCGCGGGCGCCGAGGGCGCGGCCGACCAGGGCCGAGCCGAGCAGGAAGAGCAGGAGCGCGGCGGCGACGGCCAGGTAGGCGGTCGACAGCCGGACCTCGGCCGCGATCAGCGCGACCAGGGCGGCGACGGCGGCGAGAGACGTCCGGGACGCGACGCGTTCCGCGCGGGGGGTTGCCAGGACGCGGGCGGCGGCGAGCAGACGGGAGGGGGCGGGATCGCGGGCGTCGTGGGTGGGCGCTCGGGCGGGGAGTTCGGCGCAGGCGCGGGCGGCGAGGCCGACCGCGAGCGGGAGGGCGACCACGAGGGCGAGGTTGGCGATGATGCTGCCCGGTGACACGCCCGCGTGCCCGGCCTCCAGGGTCAAGATGGGGCCGGCCAGGGCGACCGCGGCGACGGTGGAGCCGATCAGCACCCCGGCCGAGACGGCCGCCTCGCCGCCGGCCATCGCAGTGGTCGCGACCGAGGCGATCTCGCACGGGGCGAGCCCGATGACCAGCACCCCGTCTCGTAGCGATCCGGCCGCCACGATTCTGGACACCGCCCAGGAGAGCGCGGGCAGCACGGTGATCCCGACGATGAGCGCGATGACGAGCGAGCGCCAGGCTGTCACTAGGCGGCGGAGCGCGGCCGGGTCGATCGTGACCGCGGTGGCGAATACCAGGACCGCTAGCAGCACGTTGATGCCCTGGTGGGCGGCCAGCCAGGCCAGCGGGGGCTGCACGGTCAGGCCGACGATCGCGGCGGCGAGCACGGCGATGAGCTCCGGATAGCCGGCGGCGATCGCTCGGAGGCGGGACGGCTGCGAGGGCAGCGACGGCAGGGGCACGGTGTCGAGCTTGCCACCTGACCAGGGCGGGAAACGCTGTCAGGGGCCGATCGCGGTGTTGAGCGTGGGAAATTTGTCTGTTTATCCAGACGCGTGAGGCTAAGTGGCGACGAGGGATTCGAAGAGGCGGGTGAGGTCAGCTTGGGGGGCGTCGGTGACGCCGGCGTGGATGGGGCCGGCCTGGACGATGGCCGACCGGGTGGCGGTGAGCCAGCGGAAGCGCTCGCCGAGGGTGAACTCGGCCAGCGGGCCGGTGGTGCAGGCCAGCTCGAAGGCGGTGAGGGCGTTGCCGACGGCGGTCAGGTCGGTGTCGGGGGCGAGGGCGAGCAGCCGCCGCTGGTCGAGCTCGATCCTGGTCTTCAGGTAGCGGAACGACTTGGAGTAGACGATCACGCCCGCGTTGATCGCCTCGCCGCGATCGACCCGGGGCACGATCCGGATCAGCGCCCACTCGAAGACCTCGCTCATGCCCGGATCACCCCCGGCACCAGCGAGGCGCGCTTGACCAGCTGGTCGACGTAGGCGTCGCCGCCGCGCTGGCCGAACCAGTCGGGCGGGACGTCCGCGATCACCGCTTCGACCGCGCTCACCGTGATCAGCGGGGCCAGCCGCTCGTGCGCCTGCTCGATCCTGGTCGCCCGCTCGCGGAGCACGTGGTTGCGGGCGTCGTACGGCTTGGCGGGGTCGGCCCGGGACCAGTCGTGGTGAAAGTAGAGCGCCGCGCCGTGGTCGATGAGCCAGACGTCGCCGTGCCAGACCAGCAGGTTCGGGTTCCGCCACGTCCGGTCGACGTTCTGGATGAGCGCGTCGAACCAGAGCAGCTCGCTGGCGAAGTCGTCGTCGACGGTCCAGCCGAGCGGGTCGAACCCGGCCGAGCCGGGCAGGAAGTCGACCGCCAGGTTGAGCCCGACGCTCGCCCGCAGCAGCTCCTGGATCTCCGGGTCGGGCTCGCTCGGCGGGATCCTCGGGTCGAGGTCCGCCAGCGCGAGCTCGGGGGTGCGCAGGCCCAGCCGCCGGGCCAGCTCGCCGCCGATGATCTCCGCCACCAGCGCGAGCGGCCCCTGGCCGGCGCCGCGGAACTTGAGCACGTAGGTGCCCAGGTTGTCGGCCTCGACGATCGCGGGCAGGCTGCCGCCCTCGCGGAGCGGGGCGAGGTAGCTGGTCACGTTGACGCGTTCGAGCACGCGCGACAGCGTACCGCCCCCGGATAATTGATCGCGTGAGTGAATCTGAGTACCCCGTGCGACTGGCGGGACGGGTAATCGCGATCGATCCGGCCGGGCGAGTGCTGCTCTTCTTCTACGACGACCCGCCGCCCAAGGAACGGCACTGGGCCACGCCCGGCGGCGGGGTCGAGGGGGACGAGGACTTCTACGCGGCCGCCCGCCGCGAGCTGGCCGAGGAGACCGGCTGGACCGACGTCCCGGTCGGGCCGGCCGAGGTCTTCGAGGAGACCTACGTGCACTGGCTCATTCACTACCAGGGGCTGGTGAGGCAGTACGACCATTTCTTCGTCGGCTGGGTGCCAGAGGACCGGCGGCCGCTTGGCGAGGTGGCGGCCATGCACGCCAGCGACGGCATCCGCGCGTCCCGCTGGTGGACGGTGGCCGAGCTGGAGGCCACCGGCGACACCATCTACCCGAAGGAACTCGCCGACCTGGTCAAGTCCGCGCTGGCCGAGCGGAGACTACCGCGACATCAGCGCTAACACCATGTCCGCGTTAGGGCGTCGGAACCCCGGCTAGTTCGTAGACGAACTCGCTGGCGTTGACCGTGCCGACGCCGGTGACCAGGTTGTAGCCCTTGGCCGCCTGGTAGCCGGTGACGGTGTGCGGCCTGGTCGCGGCGCCCTGGCGGAAGGAGACGGTGTTGTCGCCCTTGGTGACGTCGACCAGGCCGGGCGCGTGCTGCGCGAGCAGCGCGTAGAGGGTGGGGTTGAGCAGGCCGAGCGGGTGGCCGGCGACCTGGTCGGCGAGCGCCACGATGGCCGCGAACTCCGGCGTCGCCTCGCTCGTCCCGCAGGTCAGCGACCAGCCCGGCGGGCCGTTGGCGAAGCTGCTGTAGACGTTCACGGCGCCGTTGCAGGCCGCGCTCATCGCGATGTCGGGCACGCCGCGGCTGGCGCCGGTGACGGCCTCGACGCCGTCCTGATAGGACGGCCGGGCGAAGTACTCGGACGTGCCGCCGCCGCTGGCCAGCGGGTCGGGGTCGGTCGAGCCGCCCCAGTACCCGTCCGAGGCCTGGTTGTCGGTGTCGTTCCAGGCGACCGAGGCGTACCCGCCGCCGGACTCAAGCAGCTGGGT
>DATCGA010000579.1:0-18470 GCA_036509215.1 Trebonia sp. | reverse complement strand
GCCGTTGAGGCGGGACCACCGTTCATGGAGGCGACAGCCCCCATGCCCACGCACCTACCGTTCGGGTCCCTCCGCGGTTTATGCGGCGGGATCCGCTAGGGGGTTTGGGGGCGAGCGCCCCCCATGCCCACGCACAGACCTCCGGGTCCCTTCGCGTTTTCTGCGGTGGGACCCCCGGGGGGCTTGGGGGGCGGGCAGTCCCCCAAATCGGGGGGTCACCGGGGGGTCGGCCCCCGGGAGTGTTAATGCGTCAGCGTGCCGAAGGTCACCGTGTCGCCTGCCCAGGAGAAGTTCTGCCATTTGGCGTCGCTGCCGGTGGTCGTCTCGGCAACCATGTCGTTCCCGCCCTCGTAGACTCCCACGTGGTAGACGTAGCTGTTCGGGTTGCTGTCGACGTGGAAGAACACCAGGTCGCCGCCCCAGGCCCGCTTCTTGCTGATGCGCCGGAACTCGAGGAACTGGTCCTCCGCGGTGCGCTGGATTCTCTTTCCGAGGTGGCGGTAGACGTACTGGGTGAGGCCGGAGCAGTCGAACCCGGCCGGGCTGGTCCCCCCGTAGCGATAGCGAACGCCCTCGTACTTCTTGACCAGTGTGGCTGCGTCCTCATTGAAGGACATGTGGCGGGTCGCCGCCTGGGCGGTTCCCGCGATTCCTGCCATCGGGACGCTGAGCGCCACCGTGGCGACGGCTGCCTTCGCCAGCCAGTTGCGCCGCACCCTAGGCGCCTCCACGGATGGCAACGACCCGGGTATAGGTATCTGACCCCCGTTTAAGCATGACGCCGTTCATGTCTTTTTGTCCTTTGTTTGCTTTTTTACAGTGGGTATTCAGTTGTTTGCACGCGGGAGTGTCGGTGCCCGCTGCGCATACTTCCCTATCATTGGGGCAGGGGGGATGTCTTGAAAGCGGCCATGTTTAGGTCCGGTATGTCGCGCTGATCACGGTCAGGTAAAGGCTGGTTCGCTACGCTCCGTTATCGATTTTGATCTGAGCAAAGTGCGAGGTCAGAGCGGCTACCAACGTTGTCATGGAATGATCATCTGTGTATCTTTGATCGTTCATTACCGTGTGTTATATGTCACAGCTGCTTAGCCCACGATCACGCTCAGCCAGGGCGCGCGAATGCCTCATTTCACGCTGTTACCGTCCCGTGATTGGCGTTGACAGATATCTATGAGTGACTGTTGTTGCCAGTGTGACGAGCCCGCTGCCCTCGGCGCGCTGGACGCGCCGGGGCGTACGGGGCACGGCGCCGGGCGCCAGCGGCTACAATCCCCCTCTTGTGAGTGGTACTGAGAGCATCCTGGTCACCGGCGGCGCCGGATTCGTGGGCGCGACGCTGGTGCGGCGCCTGGTCGAGAGCGGCTACCGAGTCCGCGTTTACGACAACCTGTCCACCGGGGCCGAGGCGCACCTGACCGGCGTGGACGCCGAGCTCGTGGTGGGCGACATCCGCGACGAGGACGCGCTCGACAACGCGCTCAAAGGCCCCGACGCGGTCATCCACCTGGCCGCGGCGGGATCGGTGGTCGGCTCGATCGACGACCCCTTCGGCAACTTCGAGTCGAACGTCCTCGGCACGTTCCGGGTGCTCGACGCCGCCCGCCGGGCCGGGGTGGCCCGCACCGTGCAGGCCTCGACCGGCGGCGCGCTCATCGGGGACGCCACTCCCCCGGTCAACGAGCAGTCGCTGCCCAAGCCGCTCTCGCCCTACGGCGCGTCCAAGCTGGCGGGCGAGGGGTACGCGCATGCGTTCGCCAAGACCTACGGGCTGCGCACGGTCGCGGTCCGCTTCGGCAACGTCTACGGACCCTGGTGCGACCTCAAGCGCGGCGTGCTCAACGTGTACTTCGAGTCGCTGCACGACGGGGTGCCGCTGGTCATCTACGGCGACGGCACCGCCTCCCGCGACTACGTGCACGTCTCCGACATCGCCCAGGCGCTGCAGCTCGCGCTGGAGAAGGACGTCCCCGGCGGCACCGTGGTGCACGCCGCCTCGGGCGTGGAGACGCCGCTGACCGAGCTGGCGGAACTGTGCCGCCAGGCGGCCGGGCGGCCCGATCACCCGATCGAGTACCGGCCGGCCCGGGCGGGCGAGGTCGGGCGGAACTTCGCCGCCTACGACCTGGCCCATGAGCTGCTCGGCTACTCCCCCACGGTGCGGCGCGAGGACGGCATCCCGCAGCTGTGGCAGTGGTTCAAGGACGAGATCTTCAAGGACTAATCGGCCTTGCCGTTCGCACCGTCGGACCACGTCCGACGGTTACCGATCGCCATTCGCGGTAGATAGAGCACCGGCATAATGATTGTCGCGTATGCGGCATTTCTACAGCGATGGGCGGATGGGTGACATGCGGCGTTTGTTCGCTATCGTAGCTTGCGGTTTGCTATTGGTGATGGCCCTGGCGGGATGCAAGGCCTTGTCGGTCAACGCCGGACCGACTGCGAAGGCGAAAACGGACTCGAAGTCCAAGTCAGAGTCGAAGCCAAAGCCGAAGGCGTCGCACGCGGCGGCGACGCCTCCCGCGGCCTCCTCGGGCGGGTCGGGGACGTTGCGGGTTATGGTCGAGCCGTCGGCCGGGGTCGGGGCGATCTACAAGCTCATCACCGGCGCCAAGTCGTCGGTCGAGCTGACCATGTACGAGCTGCGGGACACGACGGCCGAGGACGACCTGGCGGCTGACGCCAAGCGCGGCGTCGACGTCCGGGTGATCCTCGACTCTCACCTGGAGAAGTCGCGCAACACCGCCACCTACGACTTCCTCTCCTCCCACCGAGTCCACGTGACCTGGGCGGACTCGGGCACGACGTACCACCAGAAGACGCTCACGGTCGACGGCAAGACCTCGGTGGTCATGACGCTGAACATGGTGTCCGAGGACTACTCCGGCACCCGCGACTTCGCGGTCATCGACACCAGCCACGCGGACATCGCCGCGATCGTCGCCACGTTCAACGCCGACTTCGCGCACCGGGCGGTCACCCCGCCGGACGGCGCCGACCTGGTCTGGTCTCCGACCAACTCGCAGTCGTCGATCCTGGCGGTGATCAACGCCGCCAAGCACACGCTGTCGGTCGAGAACGAGGAGATGGGCGACCCCACCATCACCGACGCGCTGGTCGCGGCGGCCCATCGCGGCGTCAACGTGGAGGTGGTGATGACGGCCGAGAGTGAGTGGGACTCGGCGTTCGGCCAGCTCACCCGAGCGGGCGTGCACGTCCGGCTCTACCCGGACAGCGAGAAGGCGCTCTACATCCACGCCAAGGCCGTCATCGCCGACGCCGGGCGGTCCGACCAGCAGATCTTCGTCGGGTCGGAGAACTTCTCGGCCGCTTCCCTGCGCTACAACCGGGAGCTCGGCCTCCGCACCGCCAACAAGGCCGTGATCTCGGTCATCAGCGCCACCCTGGCGGCCGACTACGCCGGCGCCAAGGCCTACTCCGCAAACTAGGCGTCCGACGCCAGGCCCGAGCCGACCTTCGGTGCATATGCTGGAGGCGAATTGTCCGTGTCGCGTTCTGTGCCTGTCTTGTTGGGAAGGGTTCTGACATGAGGCAGATCCGGATGGGTTCCGCGTTCGCCGCAGCCGCGCTGGCCTTGGCGCTGGCGGCCTGCACGAGCACCACGACCGTCGTGAAGTACGGGGGCAGCCCGACCTCTTCCGCTGGCGCGGCGGCGAAGGCCAGCCCGTCGCCGACCGGCCCGGCGGTGACGATCACGCCGGGCGGCGGCGACAGGACGGCCGACCCGTCGAGCGGGATCACGGTGACGGCGGCCGGCGGCACACTCAAGAACGTCACCGTGGCAACCTCGGGCGACACGGTGACGGGGACTTACGCGGCCGGGCGGTCCTCCTGGCACAGCGCCATGACGCTGGACGTGTCGCAGTCGTACACGGTGACCGCGATCGCCACCGCCGCCAACGGCACCACCACCACGAAGACGTCCGCGTTCCGGACGCTCACCCCGGCCAACACGTTCACGACCGAGATCTTCGAGGGGCAGGGGCAGACCTACGGGGTCGGGATGCCGATCACCCTCACGTTCAGCCATCCGATCACGGACAAGGCCGCCGTCGAGCGGTCGATCGAGCTGACCACCTCCAAGCGCGTGGTCGGCGCCTGGTACTGGGACGGGAGCTCCACCCTCGATTTCCGGCCGCGCGACTTCTGGCCCGCCAACACCACGGTCTCGTTCACCGGTCGCTTCAACGGGGTGCTGGGCGCGCCCGGGGTGTACGGGCACCACACGCTGACCCAGTCGTTCGTCATCGGCCAGTCGGTGATCGCGGTCGCCTCCACCCGGACCCACCGGACCCAGATCTACATCGGCGGCAAGCTGAAGTACAACTGGCCGATCTCCACCGGCCGGGACAACGAGCCGACCCCGGATGGCAGCTACCTGACCGTCCAGAAGAACAACCCGGTGCGGATGATCGGCGGCGGCAAGAAAGGCTCCCCCGGCTACTACAACGAGCTCGTCAGCTGGGCCGTGCGGTTCACCTTCAGCGGCGACTACTACCACTCGGCCCCGTGGTCGGTCGTCGACCAGGGCACCACCAACGTCAGCCACGGCTGCGTGAACCTGGCGCCGCCCGACGCCGTGATCTACTACAAGCTCGCGGTGCCCGGTGACCCGATCACCGTGACCGGCAGCCCGCGCCCAGGCAGGTGGGATGACGGTTGGACCGAATGGTTCCTGTCCTGGAACCAGCTGCTTGGCGGGTCGGCACTGCACGAGGCCGTGGTGGCGGGCCCGCAGGGCAGCACGTTCGTGCCGCCGTCGACGCTGAGCCCGAACACCGCCAGGGCCCCGGTCGGCACCGCGCTGGCCGGCAACAACCTCGACTAGGCGCCCGACGGCGGGTAGTTCCATGATCACGAAGGATTCGTGCACTTATACGATTATTTTCCTTTGCCAGGAAAAAAGCCTTCGTGATCATGGCTGGCTAGGCGGCCGCGAGTGGGGCCTCGGGTGCAGGTGGGGCAGGCGGTGCCGGGGCGGGCGGTGGCGGTGCGGGCCGGGTGGGGTTAGTGGTCGCAGTGCGGGGCCGGGGCGGGCGGCGGGGATGACGGCCGGGTGCCGGGGCAGGGTGTGGGGGTTGGGTGTGGGGGTTGGAGCGGTGGCGATTAGGGGGTGGCGGGGCGGGATCGGATGGCGGAGAGGTAGGCGGCGTAGGACCAGGAGAGGTTGCTGACGCTCTTTTCGTAGCCGGTGAAGGCGTCGAATTGCTCGCTGAGCTCGAAGTGGTCGCTGTGGTCGATGATCGCGCCGAGCATGGCGTCGCCTGCGGCCCGGAGGGCGGTGGCGGCGGTGAGGGGGGCTGTCGCCGCGGTTATGCCGACCTGGGCGAGGAAGGGGGCGGAGAGGGAGTCGCCCGGGACCGTTCGGGATGAAATGATTTTGACTGCCAGACGGTAGTAGAGCTCGGCGAAGTTGGCGGTGGTGAGCGCCCACGGGTGGTCGCCGGCGAGGGCGTCGGTGTCGCCGTCGTAGACGTCCCCTGGGTAGCGGCCGAGCAGCGGGCCGAGGCTCTGGGCGGCGTCGGCGCCGTTGATCGGGTAGAAGTAGGGCGACGACGGGTCGGCCCACTGGGCCCGCAGCAGCGCCGCGGTCGCCAGCAGCCGGGGGTCGGTGACCGACTCGGCGCCGTAGACCGCCGCCTGGACGATGTCGATGTTGGGGTCGTAGGGGGCGCGGTAGTCGGTCGGGACCGGGAGCATCGACTGGTAGTACTGGCCGTTCCAGTGACCGTCGAGCGCGGTCGCGAGCCAGGTCAGCGCGGCGGGCAGCCAGGACGGGACCGCGATGCCGACGTTGTTGGCGGCGACCGCCTGGAAGCAGCGGAGCTGGGCCGAGCGGGCGAAGAAGGAGTAGCCGAGCTCCTCTTCCCACAGGTTGTAGGTCTGGCCCTGGTAGGCGGTCGACAGGAACGCGAGGTTGGCGTTGATCAGCCCGGCCGCGAGCGCCTGGGTCGGCGGGTCGAGCTGCCGGTACAGCGCCAGCAGGGCGACCGTCTGCAGGGCGGGGCCGTCGGTCTGGTTGGTCCACGGGCGCTGCGTGCCGTTGATGTAGAAGCTCGCCCGGTCGAAGTCGCCCGGCGCCGCCTGGCAGGTGGCGGAGAACGTCACATAGTCGATCAGCGGCTGGTTGGTCGGCAGGGTGCCCGCGGCGTAGGCGGCCGACAGCTCGAGGGCGACGATCGCGGCGTCGCGGGTCCAGTGGTAGACGTAATCCTGGGTGACCTGGGTTGCGGTGTTCTCCCAGGACGGGGAGGCGAGCACGCAGCCGGCGGCGGAGACGACGCCCGGGTGGACCGGGTCGTTGAACACCAGGCCGTCGGAGGCGACGTTCCTGAACATCAGCCAGAACAAGTACGGCGCGAGGGCGGCCGGGTCGGTCTGCTCGACCGCCGCGTTGACCTTGCCGTAATGCAGGTCGTTGCCGTCGCCGCCGGAATTCCCGGCCATAGGACCAACCCCCGTCCGCGTCCGCCTTAGCGTATCGGCCTCCGGGCGGCGCGGACAGGGGGCTCGCGGGTCGTTAGCCGGCGCTCCCGATCGTGTAGGCGTAGGGCAGGGCCGACACCTCGCTGGCGGTGGTGTCGGCGTCCGGCGCCAGGCTGGTAGCGACGTCATCGAGGTAGAGGGTGCCGCTGACGACCGTGCCGGCCGTCCCCGACGGCGTGATCACCACGTTGACGGTGACCTTCGCGCCCGGGTTGACCTCGACCACGTCCATGCTCACCTTGTGGTAAGCGCCCGCGCCGTTGGCCAGCTGCTGCAGGTCGCCGGTCTGGACCGTCATCGCCTTGTCGAACGCGCGGCTGGTCACGGTGACCGCGTCGGTCGCCTTGGCCGACTTGGCGGCCGACGCGTAGGGGCCGCACTCGGTCGGCCCCGGCTGCCACAGCCCCGAGGTCGCGTCGCCGGCCGCGGCGGTGTAGGCGGCCGACACCGACGCGCCGCATAGCGAGCCGGCCGACAGCGCCGCCGAGGCGACGTCGGGGTCGCCCGAGTAGGGCGACAGGTCGGTCATGGCCGGCCGGGTCGAGGTCTGCCTGACCGTGACCGACGTGGAGTGCGAGGGCACCCAGTACTCGGGCGGGCCGTCGGCGCCGAGCGGGAGCGTCGACGTGTTCGAGCCGGCGGCGAGGGCCGGGGTGAGCGGCGCCAGCGTCATCGTCGCGGTGGTGGTCAGCCGGGGGTCGAGGAAGTAGTCCTCGGGCGCGGTCCCGGTGTTGGTGATCGTCACCGGGATCGTCTTCGCCGTCGCCGACGGCAGCGTCGTCGACGCGCTGTCGGGCAGCGTCGCGGCGGCCAGCCGCCCGGCCGGGGCGAACGAGACCGTGCCGGTGAACGGGTCGGCCACCTCGGTGCCGGGGGTGGGCGAGATGAAGTCCGCCACCAGCGTCCAGCGGCCGGCGGCGGGCTTGAGCACGGTCGCCTCCAGCTTCTGGCCGGTGGTCCCGTTCTCATCCTCGGTGATGTCGTAGTTCTGGCCGGAGCCGACGACGTTGCCGTCCGGGCTGACCAGGTAGGCGCCGACGCTGACGCCGCCGGTGCCGCCGACCGGGTCGTTGGCGAGCGCCAGGGCGGCGCTGACCGCGCCGGTGCCGGGCGGGACCGCGAACGAGAAGTAGTTGTCCTGGCCGACGTTCCCCGGACGGCCGTTGCCGCCGGTCAGCACCCCGCTGAACGCCCCGCCGGCTTCCGGGTTGACGAGCGAGCGCAGCACCACCGGGATCGAGGTCGGGCCGCCGAGGCTGGAGCTCAGCTCGAGCGAGGCCGCGTAGTCGCCGGGCGCGGCGGGCGCGGCGGCGGTGTAGCTGACGGTCCTGGACGCGCCAGGCGCGATCGTCGCGGTCGACGGCGACACGGTGCCGAACGAGGTGAGCCGCTGGGTCACCGCCTGCCAGCTCACGGTGCCCGTGAAGCCGCCGTCGACGCCGGTCACGTCGTTGACGACCGCCGTCCAGGTGCCTGCGGCGGGCGTCCGCACGTCCACGTTGCCGTAGTTGCCGATGCCCTGCGGGACCGAGTTGGCGGCGTAGCGGCCCTTGGGGTCGATCAGCGTCAGCGCAGCCGGCGCGATCACGCCGACCGAGTTGGCCGGGTAGGCGATCGAGACGTCGAGCCGCGCCTGGCCGGCCGGGACCGTGACGTGGAAGACCGCGTAGTTGTCCGGGTAGTCGGCGAAGTCGATCAGCTGGTCGCTGGTGGCGTCGTTCAGCGTGACCGTGCCGGACTGCTTGTTCAGGTCGGGGCCGAGGGCGCGGCCGCGCAGGCTGACGGTCTGGGTCTGGTCGCCGGTGTTGGTCAGGGTGACCGGCCAGCTCTTCGTGGTGCCGGGCAGGCCCGCGTAGTCGAGCTGGGTGGCCGACTCCAGCAGCGTGTCGCCGGTCCTGGTCGTCCGGCCGATCGACTCGGCCAGCTGGACCGCCTTGTCGCTGTTGAGCAGGCCCGCGCCCTCCTCCTGCGAAGGGATGCCGAGGTCGGTCGCGGTGGACAGGATGATCTGCTTGACCAGCGCCGGGCTCGGGGTGCTGCCGCCGTGGGTCTTGCGGTAGGCCTGGATCACCAGCGCCGCCGCGCCCGCCACGAACGGGGACGACTCGCTGGTGCCGCCGGAGATCTCGATCGACGAGGGGTTGCCGAGCAGCGAGGTGCAGTCGGAGAACTTGGCCGGGTTGGCGTCGCACGAGGCCCAGCTCAGGTCGCCCGGTGCGACCAGGTCGACGCCTCCGCCCTGCTCGTCGTAGCCGCTCGAGCTGAGCGCGCTGGTGTTGTCATCCAGCCAGCCGGTGGAGAAGTACCGCGCGAGCCCGTAGTTGGACTGCGCGTACAGCTGGAACTGGGTGGAGGCGCCGACCGAGATCACGGCCGGGTCGGTCGCGGGCGAGCCGATGGTCGACATCGTGCCCGAGTCGCCGCTCGAGGCGGCCACCACCGTGCCCGCCTTGATGGCGGCGTTGTCGAACAGCTTGATGACGTCCTGGGTGGTGTCGGGGAATTCGTTGTCGCCGAACGACTCGTTGATCACGTTCACGTGATCGTGCTCGACCGCGTAGTTAATCGCCTCGGCGATCATCGAGTTCGTGGTGACGTAGGCCTGGCTCCGGTCACCGGAGAAAATGTCCAGGCCGACCAGTGACGCGCCGGGGGCGACGCCCTCGATCTTGACGTCGCAGCTGTTCGGGTAGCCCTGCTGGGCGAAGCCGTTCAGGTTGTAGGTATGCGTGCCCTGGCCTGCGATGGTATTCGCGTCAAGGAACGCCTCGCCGCCGTCGGTCGGCGCGCCCGCGCCGTTGCCGGTGAAGTCCTGGTAGTCGACGAAGACCGACTTGCCGTTCTTGGCGAGGAAGTTGACGTTGTTCGGGTCGACGCCGTCGGCGATGAACGCCACCTTCACGCCCGCCCCGGTGAATCCGAGCGACCGCGCGGTGGCGGCCTTGCCGCTGGCGGACGCCGTGCTGGTCAGGGTTAGGCCCTCGGGGGCGAGGTAGCTCTGGCCTTTCTGCGCGCAGGCGCCGGCGATGTTGTGCAGCGGCAGCGACGTCGTGCGGGCGGGAGTGCTGCCCGGGGTGGCGCGGCCGGTCTTCGCGGCCGGGGCGGTGGCCGGGCCGCGGGCCGAGGCGGGGAGGGAGACGGTCGCGTCGCCGATCACCTGGGCGACCGCCGGGTTGGCCGCCAGCCGCTGCTCCTCGGCCGCCGACACCGTCGCCGCGACGGAGTTGACCAGCGTGAACCGCTTGATGCCGGTCGCGTGGACCTCGCTCAGCTCGGTCAGCAGCGGCGACTGGCTGCCGGAGACCGCCGCCGACCTGGCGTCGGCGGCCGCGGTGCCCGGGGCGGCCTGGCCGAACTGGTCGTTCAGGACCACGATGACCGGTCGGTCGACATTCCGGGAGAGCTGCGCGGCCAGCGCCGGCGGCAGTGATCCGAGGGCCGGGGCGCTCGCCGCGCTCGCGCTCGCGGCCGTGACCGCGATGACGGCCGCGGGCGCGCCGCCGAGCACGGCCGATGCGGCGGCGGATATGGCAAGAACGGACAAGAACTTGCGTTTTGACATGTTTCCCCGTCCCCCGAGACAGCGGCTCTGCTCGGCCGCGGCCCGTGCGACGCTACCGGAATCAGAAGAGGCGGCTCAGCCGAACACCGATCAAATTCGTCACCGTTCTTTTGTTCTGTCGCTGCTGGCCATGTGGTTTGTCCGGAAATTAGTTTGAGCGAGTCGTTGGCTTAAATAACGTCCGCATTACCCGTAACGTGGCGGTGGCGCAGTGACGGGTGAACCGCGCTGTGCGCCGCGCCCGTGATCAGTAAATTGTCTATTAGAACGAACAATCAAGACAATCTTCTGGTGGCCTGTCCCGGGGTCGTGTCATTATGCGGATATGCGGCGACGATCAGTGATCACGACGGCCGGTCAGCGCTGGTCAGGCGGGGTCCATGCCGAAGCGGGACATGAGGGCCCGTTCCTCGTCGGGCGAGGGAGGCTCGGGGCGGTTCCAGAGCTCGTGCAGGCCCGCGAAGTACGCGTCCGCGGCCGGGGCGTGGATCACCAGCAGCCGCGCGGGCTCGGCGCTGGTGTTCCCGAAGGTGTGAGCGGTGCCGCGCGGGACGAGCACGAACCCCTCACGCCCGACGGTCAGCTCCGTGCCTTCGACGATGATCGAGACCTCCCCGTCGAGGACGAAGTACGCCTCCGAGCAGTTGGTGTGGCGATGCGGCGGCGGACGGCGGCCGCCCGGCGGCAGGGTCCGCTCCATCAGCGACAGGTCGCCGCCGTCGAGCTCGGCGGTGGCCTTGAAGAACATCTCGCTGCCGCGAGCGCTGTAGTGCGCGTGACCTTCACCGGGGCCAAGGATCACCGATGCCGCCTCTCTTTATGCCGATCGGACCGGCTCCCATCTTCGCGGCGGAGCGGTGTTCGCGACAACTGCGGGCGGGCGACGGCTTCCCGCGCAGGGGCCGACGGAGCGGCAATCAGCCGCGCACTGGGATTGCACCCAACGCACATCGTTCTGGCCTAGCCGCCATTGTTGACTGCCCACTCAGCCGGGAGTCTCGGCAAACCCGGGCGGCCGCATCCACGGTGAGTGCTGGAACTCTCGCTGATGGTTACGCGTTGATGGTTGCGTGAACAGCACGAATGCCCCGTGATGATTTCCGTTCCCGGGCAGGCGGCAATAGGGTGGCGTCGTGGCCCAATCTCCCGGATGTGACCGAGCACACTCGTTTAGCGCTGGACTCTGGGACTCGATCGGCGATATCTACGGCGCCATCCTGGCGCACCCGTTTATCACCGGGCTCACGGACGGGACGCTGCCGCCCGAGTCGTTCGCATTCTATGTTGTCCAGGACGCGCTTTACCTCCAGGACTACGCCCGGGCGCTGGCCGCCGTCGCAAGCCGCGCCCCGACATCGGACGCCATGCAGATGTTCGCGCGGCACGCGGCGGACGCGGTGGCGGCCGAACTCGAACTTCACGCCACGCTGCTGGCCGAACTGAAGCTTTCCGCAGAAGACGTTAAGCGGGCCGAGCTCGCGCCGACCAATCGCGGCTATACCGCCTACCTGCTCGCCACCGCGCACGCCGGAAGCTATGCCGAAGGGGTCGCCGCCGTCCTGCCCTGCTACTGGATCTATTGGGAGGTGGGCAAGGAACTGCTGCGCCTGGGCTCGCCCGATCCCCGGTACCAGCGCTGGATCTCCGCCTACGCCGCGCCGGAGTACGGCGAGGTCGTCGCGTCGGTGATCGCGGAAGTCGATCGCGTCGCCCCGACCGTATCCCGCGCCGAGCGCGAGCTGATGAGCCGCCACTTCGTGACCACAAGCAGGTACGAGTGGATGTTCTGGGAGGCCGGTTTCCACCGGGAAAGCTGGCCGGTCTGAGTTCCGCATCATGGGTCTGTACAGGAAACCGAAGCAGGTCCATACCATTGACCAGGATTGTCCTAACACGCGCCCCCGTCTCAACGCTTACCTCCGATAGCAGGCCGTGATGCAGCCGTGATGCACCGCATACGGCAATGCGATGCGCACGCGGGCGAGCCGATGGCGAACGCGGCGGCGATGAGGCGCACGTGAACAGTCCTGATTTTGTGTGATATCTCACCCGGATTGCCCGCCAGTCAGATATGATTAGCCTCGGCTAAGCGCTTGCACAAAGACTCAGCGGCCGGGGCGAGATCCGGCAATTGCGAGGCTCGTGCGGGACGGGTGGGTCCGGCGCTCCTAACAGGACAGCCAATCGCTTATGATGGCTGTCGAAACAAGGAAGGCGGAATCCAAGTGGCCCAGAAGATCACGACACTCTTCATAGACGACATTGACGGCGGGGCGGCAGAGGGAACCGTGCGGTTCGCTCTGGACGGTACTGAATACGAGATCGACCTGAACGCGGAGCACTCGGACGAGCTCCGCACGGCCCTCGGAAAGTACGTCACTCACGCCCGCAAGGTGGGCGGCGGCGCCCGTCGCGGCGGTCGCGTTGCAGGTAGGGCCGTCCGGGGGGCCGGCTCGACGCTGAACACGACCGAGATCAGGAACTGGGCGCGCGAGAACGGGTTCGACATTAAGGACCGCGGTCGCGTGCCCGCCGACCTGGTTGCCAAGTACCAGGCAGCGACCGGCAAGTAGCGGATGCGCGTAGATCGGCATCATTTCTACGCATGCGCTTACCCGAGCTCAGTCGGCTCGCTATTAAGAGGAACGCCCCCGGCGACATCGCCGGGGGCGTTTTTTATGATTCACAGATCGCGCCTCAGGCGTGGCGGATTCGCCGCTGACGCCTTCGGCGCCGCCTTACACGTCGGCCGGGTCCCGGTCGGCCGGCCCGGCCTGCGTCGCCTCGCTGTCGGCCGCCTGGGGGTCGGCTGGCGCCGTCTCGAGCAGCTCCGCGTTGGCCGGGTCGGCGTCGGCCGGGTCCGCGTCGGCCGGGTCCACGCTGGCCGGGCCCGCGTCGGCCGGGTCGGCGCTGGCCGTGTTGCTGTCGTCGGCGGCATCGCCGACGACCTCGGCCGTCGGGCCGTCCGGCACCCGGCCGCCCTCGCCGAGCGGGGAGGGCGGCCACAGCGACGCCTGGACGGGCGGCTGGCCGGGGGCGGTCAGGAGCCATGCGCAGGAGATAAGCAGGGATATGACGAAGACGCAGTAGACCCAGAAGATCGGCGTCACCCCGGAGCTGATCGTCACGCCTTCCTGCGCCGCCTGCGCCCGGGTCAGCCCGAAGAAGCTGTAGGCGGGCTGGCTGACCTGAATGAGAGCCGAGACCGCCTGGGCCGCGAGCGGGATGATCGCGCCCGCCAGCAGCAGCGCCCCCTGCCGGGCCGGACGCCACAGCGCGGCCAGCACCGCCACGACGACGACCGCCGCCATCACCGTCACGTTCCCGGCGATCACGAAGGCGGGGTTGCTGAACGCGTTGCCCTCCTGGAGCGTCTTCACCGTGCCCAGCGTGGCCTGCGCCACCGTGTAGCTGTCCCAGGCGGCGGCGAAGGCCGCGGCCGTGCCGATGCCGGCCAGCACCAGCAGCGCGAGCGGCCCGAGGTGGCTGCGGGCGGGCTTGGCGGGCCAGCCGCAGTCGGGTCGCGCGGAACCGGCCGGGACGGGCGACCCGGCCCGGGCCGGGTCGGTGTCACGGCACGACGCCACCAGCGCGATCGCCGCGCCCGCGGTGCACGCCAGCCAGCCGAGGAGGCTGACCACCAGGCCGGTGCCGAGGGACGCGCCGCCGGAGACCACCTCGCCGAGATCGGAGACGAACAGCCCGAGCGTGACCGCGCTCAGCCCGAGCGCGAACAGCGCCCCGAGCCTGGCCGCCCGCGGCCGGGACACGCTCAGCGCGATCGGCCCGGCGCTGATCGCCCAGGCGATCACATAGCAGAGGTGCGGCACGACCTGATCGCCCTGCGACAGCAGGCTCTGGCCCCCCGCGTAGCTCGGGAACAACCCGGCCAGCCCCAGCACCACGCCAAGGACCAGCAGTCCCTCGCCGACCAGGAGCGCGGTCCCGCCGCGCCGCGCGGCCGCGCTCGGAGCGGCTCCGGCCGCCCCGTCGGCCGCCTCGGCCGCGCCGGGGTCGGCCGGGCCGGCCCCGGCCGTCGCGGCCGGCCGCCTGGATTTCAGCATCGCGCCAAGACCCGACCGCTGCGATTGGACGGCTGAAATGGTGCCGGGCACCTCGACCGCGGCAAACCGCGTCCAGGCCTGCTCCCAGCCCTCGCGGGTCTCCGGCCACCGGTCGACGGGCGCATCGTAGGGGGCGCCCACCACCCAGATACCGTAAAACCGCTTTCCCCGTCCGATTTCGTACTTCTCGCCGCGGTGCGAGATGATCGCCTTCTCCGGCACGGTTCCAGCCTCCAAGATGCAGCGTGACTTTCTTTATCACGGTGACCTTACGCCGGGGATCTGCAAGCTTGCTGAAAGCCCGCTTAACAGAGTGTGAGGCCGTGGAGGGCGTGCACGGGGCCGTCGCCGGCCCCGATCCCGGCCAGCCCGTGCTTGACCGCGTCGCCTGCGACCTGGTTCGCATGGCGGGCCGCGTCGGCCAGCGTGAGGCCGGCCGCCAGGCCGGCCGCGAGGGCCGCGGAGTGCGTGCAGCCGGCTCCGTGGGTGGCGGCGACGTCGTACCTCGGGACCGGGATCGACAGGTGGCGGCGCCCGTCGAAGAGGTGGTCGGCCGGCTCGGCCCCGTGGCCGCCGGTGACCAGCGCGGCGGCGGCGCCCATCGCGACCAGCCGCTCGGCCAGCGCGGCCCGGTCCTCGGTGGCCAGCCCGGTCAGCGCCTGCGCCTCCGGCAAGTTGGGGGTGACGACGGTGGCGAGGGGGAACAGCGCCGCGATCAGCGTGGCCACCGCGTCCGGCTGCAGCAGCCGCGCGCCCGAGCTGGCCACCATGACCGGGTCGACCACGAGCGGAATGCCCCGGCCGGCCAGCTCGTCGGCCACCGCGCGGATGATGGCGGAGGAGAACAGCATGCCGGTCTTGGCCGCGCCGGCGCCGATGTCGTCGAGCACCGCTCTTATCTGCTCCCTGACGAATCCCGGCGGCAGCTGCTCGATAGCGGTCACGCCGACGGTGTTCTGGGCGGTCAGCGCCACGATGGCGGACATCCCGTGCGCGCCGCAGCGCGCGAAGGCCTTCAGGTCGGCCTGAATCCCGGCGCCGCCGCCCGAGTCGGACGAGGCGATCGTCAGCACCCGGGTGATGGGGTTGCGGCTGGTACTCGGGTTGGCGCTGGTCGTCATTCCGACTCCCTGGCCGGGCTTGAGGCGACCGCGTGCCAGCGGCGCGGGATGCGGCCCGCCTCGAAGGCGGCCCGGCCGGCCTCGACCGCCAGCGCCATCGCGACCGCCATCCGCTCCGGGTCGGCCGCCTTGGTGATCGCGGAGGCGACGAGCACGGCCGCGCAGCCGAGTTCCATCGCCAGCGCGGCGTCGCTGGCGGTGCCGATGCCGGCGTCGAGGATCACCGGCACGGTCGCCCGCTCGACGATCATCGCGATGTTGTGCTGGTTCCTGATGCCGAGGCCGGACCCGATCGGCGCGCCCAGCGGCATCACCGCAGCGCAGCCGGCCTCTTCCAGGCGGCGCGCCAGGATCGGGTCGTCGTTGGTGTACGGCAGCACGGTGAACCCGTCGGCGACGAGCAGCTGGGCCGCCTCGAGCAGCTCGACCGGGTCGGGCAGGAGGGTGATCTCGTCGGCGACGACCTCGAGCTTGACCCAGTCGGTGTCCAGGGCCTCGCGGGCCAGCCGGGCGACCAGGAGGGCCTCGGCCGCGGTGTGGCAGCCGGCCGTGTTCGGCAGGACGGTGACGCCTGCCTCCCGGATCGTGCCGATCAGGGACCCCTCCCCCGCCCCGCCCACCCGCCGCATGGCGACCGTGGTCAGCTCGGTGCCGGAGGCCTTGAGCACCTTGCCGAGGACGTCGAGGGACTGGGCGCCCCCGGTGCCGACGATGAGCCGGGACGTCAGCGTCCGGCCGCCGATCTGCCACCCGCCGCGCTCCGGGGGGACGGGCGTCGTTCCTGGCTCGTTCTGGATGATCATCGTTCTAGCCTCCCTGAACCGCGGTCACGACCTCGACCTGGTCACGCTCGGCAAGCGGGGTGGCCGGCCACGCCCGGCGCGGCACGACCTCGCCGTTGACGGCCGCGGCGACGCCCTTCGGCGATTGGGTCAGCTCGCCGACCAGGTCGGCCAGGGTGAGGCCGGAGGGGAGGTCTCGCGGGGTTCCGTTGACTGTGACCGTCATGTGAGCCTGCCGGGGTAGAAGGGGGCCCAGGCCTGGTGCGGCTGGCCGTCGGCGAGCAGCGCGACCACGGCGTCGGCGGTTGCCGCCGAGAGCAGGACCCCGTTGCGGTAGTGGCCGGACGCGACGATGAGCTGGGGGGCGCGGGCGCTGGTGGCCCGGCCCGGAGTGGGGGGAGGGCTTGCCGGGGTAACCGGGCCGAGGATGGGGCCGTTGTCGCTGGTGCCGGGCCGACGGCCCGCGCTCGCCTCGGCCAGGATGAGCTCGCTGATCGCGGGGACCGCGGTCATGGCGTCGCGGAGCAGGTCGTGGACGGCGCCGGCGGTGATGTCGAGGTCGTCGCGCTCCTCCTGGGTGGCGCCGACGACGAGCTCGCCGTCGGCGCGGGGGACGAGGTAGATGTCGCGGCCCTGGACCATCGCGCGGACGGTGTGGCTGATGATGTGCGGGAGATTCCCCGGGTGCCGCAGCCGCAGGATCTGGCCCTTGACCGGGCGGATGGCCTTGCGGATGTGGTCGGGCAGGCCCTCGATCCGGGCGGTGCCCCAGCCGGCGGCCACGACGACGTGCGCGGCGGACAGGTCAGCGGTCTGACCCGGCGCGGCCGTCGCGCCCGCTGCACCCGCCTGCGCCTGGTCCGGCCGGAACCGGACCAGGCCGGGGGCGACGTCGGTGACCTGGCCGAGGATCGTGCGGACGCCGGCCCCGGCTGCGGCTGCCCGGAGGGCGGCCAGGTAGCGGCGGTTGTCGACCGACAGGTCGCCGGTGGCGAGGACGCCGCCGCGGGTGGACGGGGCGAGGAACGGCTCGAGCCGCCGGCACGCCTTGGCGTCGAGGCGCTCGGCCTTGAGCCCGATCGAGTGGCGGAACTCGGTCAGCCGGTCGAGCGCGGCCAGGTCGCCGCTGTCGTAGGCGACCGCGAGGGTGCCCTCGGTCCGCAGCCCAGTCCGCTGCCCGGAGGCCGCCTCGAGCTCGGCGTTGAAGGCCGGGAAGCGGTCGATCGCGTGCAGGTTGAGCGCGAGCAGGTCCTGCTCGCCGAAGACGGACTCGGAGACCGGGCCGAGCATGCCTGCCGCGACCAGGCTCGCCTTGTCGTCGGTGCCCGGATCGATGAGGGTCACCGACCGGCCGGCGACGGCCGCCCGCCAGGCGATCGCGGTGCCGATCACGCCGCCACCAACGACGATGACAGATGCGTCCATCATGGATTGCCTGCTCTCTCCCTTCGCCGGCATTACCCGGATCAGGTTCGACGGTCGGAGGCGGTCCGCCTCCCTCTCAGCCCCGCGTGGGGCTCCCGTGGTCGTTAACCTCAGTGTAACCCGGCCCCCGCGGCCGGGCGCGCCGGGCGTCCGGCCGTGACCTGGCCGCGGACCCGGGTGCGGCTGGGGTGCGGCATGATGTCGGGGTGACTGACTTGCGCTCCCGGCTGGCCGACGCCCGGCTGTACCTGTGCACCGACGGGCGACGGGCCCAGGGCGACCTGCCCGCGTTCCTCGACGCGGTCCTCGGCGGCGGGGTGGACGTCGTGCAACTGCGGGAGAAGGGCCTCGAGGCGGGCGAGGAGCTCGCGCTGCTCGAGGTGTTCGCCGATGCCTGCGGCCGGCACGGCGCCCTGCTGGCGGTGAACGACCGGGCCGACGTGGCCCTGGCGGCCGGGGCCGACGTGCTCCACCTCGGGCAGGACGACCTGCCGGTGGCGGTCGCGCGGCGGATCCTCGGGCCAGGGCCGGTCATCGGGCGGTCGAGCCACAGCCGGGAGCAGGCGTCGGCGGCCGCGGCCGAGGACGGCATCGACTACTTCTGCGCCGGGCCGGTCTGGGCGACGCCGACCAAGCCGGGGCGCCAGGGCACCGGCTTGTCGCTCGTCACCCAGACGGCGCTGCTCGGCGCGGGGCGCCCCTGGTTCGCGATCGGCGGCATCGGCCTGCAGCAGCTCGACGAGGTGCTGCAGGCGGGGGCGACGCGGGTGGTGGTGGTGCGGGCGCTGACCGAGGCGGACGACCCGGGAGCGGCCGCGGCCGCCTTCGCCCGGCGGCTGCGCTCCGCCTAGCCGAACCTTAGCTGCGTGCGCCCAGGATGCGGCGGATGTCGCCGGTCTGGGCGTCGCTGTGCCGGTCCAGGATCGCGCCTAGATCGTTGATCGGGGAATGCGGGCAGGTTACACGTGGTCGTAGGCGATCAGGGACCGCTTGACCGGGGCGCCGA
>DATCGA010000578.1:0-8774 GCA_036509215.1 Trebonia sp. | reverse complement strand
GCTGCCGGGCATCCGCGGCGCCCTGCCCGGCGGCGACCCCCGCACCGCCGCCACCCTGGCCGCCGTCCGGTACGAACTGGACCAGGAGGGCTACGTCTACCGGTTCCGCCAGCAGCCCGGCCCGCTCGGCGACGCCGAGGGCGCCTTCCTGCTGTGCGGGTTCCTCGCCGCCCTGGCCACCCACCAGCAGGGCGACACCCTCAGCGCGATGCGCTACTTCGAGCGCAACCGGGCCGCCTGCGGGCCGCCCGCGCTGCTGTCGGAGGAGTTCGACGTCGCCCAGCGCCAGCTGCGGGGCAACCTGCCGCAGGCGTTCGTGCACGCGCTGATGCTCGAGGCCTCGGTGCGGCTGGCCCGGCCCTGGCAGGCGGGCCAGTGACCCGCCACGCCCGCCCACTCGGTTGGCCGCCGGGACGGGCAGTGCTGGCGGTGACCCGCGGCGGCTACGGGGTCCTGCAGCTGGCCAACCCCACCGTGGCCAGCGGCCGTCTGGCACGCACCCGCCTGGACGCACGCGGCCAGGCGGTGGCGCGCGCGCTCGGCGCCCGGCAGCTCGCCCAGGCCCTCGCGTCGGGCCCGGAGCCCAGCTTTCCGGTGCTCGCCCTCGGCGTCGAGATCGACCTGCTGCACGCGGCCAGCATGCTCGCGCTCGCCCTGGACGGCCGGCGCCGCCGGCCCGCGCTCACCGACGCGCTGATCGCCGCCGGGTTCGCGCTGGCCGGCGCCCTCGCCGCCCGGGAGGCAGCCCACGACCCGCCACCGCAGCGGGGCAACGCCGTGCAGGAGCTGCGGCAGAAATGGGCGGGCCGGATAGCCGCGGCGTGCGTCCCCGGCTACGCGGCGCGATCCGGCGTGAGCCGGATCAGGGCGCGGCACGATTCCTGACCGGCTCCGCGCGGGACACCCTCCTGCCGTCCGGTCCCAGCCAGAAGAGACGAGGAAGCAATGACATCGGAAACAGGACGCAAGATCGCAGTGGTGACCGGCGGAACCGGCGGGGTGGGGCGGGCCACCGTTCAGGCCTTCGCCGCCGCCGGCTACGACGTCGCGGTGCTTGCCCGCGGCCGGGCCGGGCTCGACGGAGCCGTCAAGGACGTCGAGGGCGCCGGCGGCCGCGGTCTCGGGATCGCGACCGATGTGGCCGACTCCGACGCCGTGCAGCGGGCAGCCGAACGGGTCGAGGCCGAGGTCGGCGAGATCGACGTGTGGGTCAACGTCGCGTTCAGCGGCTCGCTGGCCTACTCCTGGGATACCTCAAGCGAGGAGTTCCGACGGATGACCGAGGTCACCTACTACGGCCAGGTGTACGGCACCCAGGCCGCGGTGCGGCGCATGCGCCCGCGCGACCGGGGCGTCATCATCAACGTCGGTTCGGCGCTGGCGTTCCGCTCGATCCCGCTGCAGTCAGCGTACTGCGGCGCCAAGCACGCGGTCGTCGGCTACACCCAGTCGGTGGTGACTGAGCTGGCCAGCGAGAAGAGCCACGTCAGGCTGTGCACCGTCCAGCTGCCCGGCCTGAACACCCCGCAGTTCAACTGGAACCTCAACAAGATGGGCGGCCACCCGATGCCGGTGGCGCCGATCTACCAGCCCGAGCTGCCCGCCAGGGCGATCGTCTACCTCGCCGGGCACCCCCGCCGCAACATGTGGGTGGGCATCTCCACCGCCTACACCATCCTCGGCGGGCGGGTCGCGCCCAAACTGCTCGACCTCTACCTCGGCCGCACCGGCGTCAAGTCCCAGCAGAGCGGCAGGCAGCTGCCCCGGTGGGGATCGAACGTCTTCGCCCCCCAGGACGCCGACACCGACCGCGGCGCCCACGGGGCCTTCGACGGGCAGGCGCACTCTCGCGACCCGTGGCTGTGGGCCTCGATGCGCCGGGTGCCGCTGTCCGGCGCGCTGCTCGCCGGGGCCGCCGTCGCGGTCTGGGGGCTGCGTGCCGTCCGCGGCCGGTGACGGGCCGGCCTTGTCAGCAGGGCCAGCCCAGCTTCCACGCGTCCCCGGCCGGGAGCTCGCCGGCGGCCAGGCCGAACGTGCGCATCGCGCCGGCCAGCGCGCGGCGGCGGGCCGCCGGGACCTGCCCGAGCACCCCCGCGACGACACGACGGCGGCGCTGCAACATCCCGTCTACCAGCTGCTGCCCTTCATCGGTGAGGCCCAGGACCAGGTTGCGGCGGTCGAGCGACGACTCGCCGCGGCGCAGCAGGCCCGCCGCCACCAGGCGGTCGCACGCCCGGGTGGCATTAGACGGGTGCACGCCCATCGCCTGCGCCAGCGCCTGCAGATTCAGCGAACCACGGGCGGCGACCAGCACGAGCACGCGCAGCTGCGGCAGGGTGACGAGCTCTTCTACCTCGGCCACCGACTGCGCGCTCACGCCGATCAGCGCCTGAGCCGCGAGCATGACCGCATCGACCTGCTCCTCGGTAACCCCCGCCGCATCCTGATCCTGTGTGGACATGAACGAAGTATCAACCCGATGGTTGCCTTCTCGCAACTGTTGCGCGTATCGTTGCGGTAACGCAATCAATTGGCGGCGCGGCGGCTTTGCGGCCACCAGCCAGCCGCCGCCCAGACGGGACGCCCCGCAATGCCAGCTCACGCAATGGAAGGACTGCATATGACAGCCGTCAAGGGCCCTGCTGCGGCGCAGCCGGCAGTACAGGGCATCGACCGGATGGTGCGCGGCATCGAGACCGGCCGGTTCGAGCGCAGCCTGGCCGCGCTGACCGCAGCGGGCGCCCTGGTGACCGCGGCCGAGATCTACTTCGAGCACGACTCGGCCAGTTTCGGCAACAAGATGATGTGGCTGCCGGTGGTGATGGGGCCGGTCGGGGCCGCGGCCGGGGTGGCCGGGTTCTTCAGCCGCCGGATGGCCAAGACCGCGCTGCCGGTCGCGTCGGCCGCGATCGTCGCCAACGGCCTGCAGGGCACTTACCTGCACGCCCGCGGGATCGCGCAGAAGCCCGGCGGCTGGCGCAACGCCCGTTACAACATGGAGATGGGCCCGCCGCTGCTGGCCCCGCTGCTGGTCACCTTGGTGGGCGGGATGGGCCTGCTCGCGTCGGTGCTGCGGAGGGAAAAGTGACCGGCGCCGCGCCGGAACCGGCTTCCGGCCGGTTTCCCGGCTTCGACGTTCTCGCCCAGCGCCGTCACTGGGACCCGGTGACCGCCGGCGTCGTGCTGTCCCGGACCGGGATGGCGCCCGACATCAGGTTCTTCACCCCGGCCGAGCAGGCCGCCGCGACCGCCCTGTGCGGCCAGCTGCTCGACCAGCACGGCGAGGCGGACATTCCCGTCGTCAATATGATCGACGCGCGGCTGGCCGAGAGGCAGACCGACGGGTGGCACTACCACGACATGCCCGAGGACGGCCGGGCCTGGCGCGACACGCTGGCCGCGCTCGACTCCGACGCCCGGGACCGGTACGGCACGGGCTTCGCGGCCTGCACCGAAAAGCAGCAGGCGACGCTGATCCAGGCCGTCCAAGACCTCGGCGCCGACGCGTGGCACGGCCTGCCCGCCAAGCAGGTGTGGAGCCTGTGGACCCGCTACGCCTGCACCGCCTTCTACTCCCACCCCTCGGCCTGGGACGAGATGGGCTTTCCCGGGCCGGCTTACCCGCGCGGCTACAAGAACGCCGGCGTGGACAAGCTCGAGCCGTTCGAGGTCCGTGACGTCCGGCCGCTGGACGACCCGGCGCGGAAGGAGACCTGATGCCTGGCGTGCGTGCTCGCAACGAGTCGGCGTGGCTGCTGCCCGACGACGGCACCCGCACCAACCACGCGCTGCGCCGGGACATGCGGCGGTTCGCCGACTCCGACGAGATCGACCTGGCCATCGTGGGCTGCGGCGCGGGCGGATCGGTACTGCTGCAGCGGCTGGCCCGCGCCGGCTGGAAGGTCGCGGCCCTGGACGCTGGCCCGTTCTGGGACCCGGACGCCGACTGGGTCAGCGACGAGGCCGGCTCGCACCACCTGTACTGGACCGAGCCCCGGGTGATCTCCGGCGCGGACCCGGTGCCGCTCGGCTCGAACAACTCCGGCCGCGGCGTCGGCGGGTCGATGGTGCACTACGCCGGCTACGCCCCCCGGTTTCACCCCAGCGACTTCCGCACCCTCACCCAGGACGGGGTCGGCGCGGACTGGCCCATCAGCTACCAGGACCTGCGCGGCTACTACCAGGCGATCGAGGAGGAACTCCCGGTCGCGGGAGACAAGTGGCCGTGGGGCGACCCGCACTCCTACCCCTACCGCCCGCATCCGGTCGGCGGCAACGGCGAGATCTTCCTGCGCGGCGCGGACAAGCTTGGCATCACCGCGAAGGTAGGCCCGGTCGCGATCGCCAACGGCCGGTTCGGCAACCGGCCGCACTGCATCTACCGCGGATTCTGCCTGCAGGGCTGCAAGGTTAACGCCAAGGCGTCCCCGCTGATCACCCACATCCCCGACGCGCTCGCGCACGGCGCCGAGGTCCGCGCCGACTGCATGGTCACCCGCGTCGAGGTCGACGGGCGCACCGGCCGCGCCACCGGCGTGCACTACGTCCGCGACGGCGTACCCCGGTTCCAGAAAGCCCGGATGGTCGCGATCGCCGGCTACTCCATCGAGACGCCGCGGCTGCTGCTCAACTCCGCCTCCAGACGTTTCCCGGAAGGGCTGTGCAACGACTTCGACCAGGTCGGCCGGTACCTGATGGTGCAGGGCGCGCCGCAGACCGCCGGCCGGTTCGGCGCCGAGGTGCGCATGTACAAGTCACCGCCGCCCGAGGTCAGCAGCGAGGACTTCTACGAAACCGACCCGGCCAAGGACTACAAACGCGGGTTCTCCGTGCAGAACGTCTCCCCGCTGCCGATCACCTGGGCCGAGCACGTCGCCGCCCAGGGCCACTGGGGCGCCTCGCTGCGCGAGTACATGAGCGACTACGTGCACTGGTCCACCCTCGGCGCGCTGTGCGAGTTCCTGCCCCAGCCCGGCAACCGGGTCACCCTGGCCGAGGAGAAGGACCGCCACGGCCTGCCCGTGGCCAACTTCTCCTACTCCCAGTGCGAGAACGACACCAAGCTGATGAAGGCCGCCCAGTCCGTCATGGAAGGCATCCTGCACGCCGCCGGCGCCGACGAAGTGATCACCATCGGCCGCTACGCCCACCTCGTCGGCGGCGCCCGGATGGCCGCCGATGAACGGCACGGCGTCGTCGACGCCGATTGCCGCACCTTCGCCGTCCCCAACCTCTACATCACCGACGGCAGCGTCCTGCCCACCCAGGGCAGCGCCAACCCGGCCCTGACCATCATGGCCGTCACCGCCCGGGCCGCCGGCCGGCTCACCGGCGCCGAAGTCCGCGCACACGCCTGAGCCTGACCAGACCGCGAAACCCAAGGAGGCACCACCATGGCCAAACCGACTGTCGCCGACTACCTGCTCGAGCGGCTGCGCGACTGGGGAGTGGACAAGGTCTTCGCCTTCCCCGGCGACGGCATCAACGGGACCCTCGCCGCGTGGGGCCGCGCCGGGGACAACCCGATGTTCATCCAGTCCCGGCACGAGGAGATGAGCGCGTTCGAGGCCGTCGGCTACGCCAAGTTCACCGGCCGCTTCGGGGTGTGCATGGCCACCTCCGGTCCCGGCGCCATCCACCTGCTCAACGGCCTGTACGACGCCAAGCTGGACCACGTCCCGGTGGTCGCCATCGTCGGGCAGACCAACCGCTCCGCGATGGGCGGCTCCTACCAGCAGGACGTCGACCTGCTCACCCTGTTCAAGGACGTCGCCAGCGAGTACGTGCAGATGGTCACCGTCCCCGAACAGCTGCCCAACGTCCTGGACCGGGCCATCCGCGTCGCGCTCGCCGAACGCGCCCCGACCGCGATCATCATCCCCTCCGACGTCCAGGAGCTCGAGTACTCCCCGCCCACGCACGCGTTCAAGATGGTGCCCTCCAGCCTCGGCGTCGACTGGCCCGCCCTCGCGCCCGACGGCGAAGCGCTGGCCCGCGCCGCCGACGTCCTCAACGCCGGCCGCAAGGTCGCGATCCTGGCCGGCTCCGGCGCCCGCGGCGCCCGCGCCGAGCTCGAGCAGGTCGCCGAGCTGCTCGGCGCCGGAGTCGCGAAAGCGCTGCTGGGCAAGGACGTCCTGTCCGACGAACTGCCCTACGTCACGGGCTCGATCGGACTGCTGGGAACCCGGCCCAGCTACGAGCTGATGACGGACTGCGATACCCTGCTCACCGTCGGCTCGAGCTTCCCCTACACCCAGTTCCTGCCCGAGTTCGACCAGGCCCGCGCGGTCCAGATCGACATCGACGGCAAGTACATCGGGATGCGCTACCCGTACGAGGTGAACCTGGTCGGCGACGCCGCCGCCACGCTGCGCGCCCTCATCCCGCACCTGAACCGGAAGGACGACCGCGGCTGGCGCGAAACGATCGAGGCCAACGTCACGCGCTGGTGGCAGGTGATGGACGCCGAGGCCATGGTCGACGCCGACCCGGTCAACCCGATGCGGCTGTTCTACGAACTGTCCCCGCGGCTGCCCGAGAACGCGATCGTGACCGCCGACTCCGGCTCCTCGGCCAACTGGTACGCCCGCCAGCTGAAGTTCCGCGGCGACATGCGCGGCTCGCTGTCGGGGAACCTCGCGACCATGGGACCCGGCGTCCCCTACGGGATCGGCGCGAAGTTCGGCAACCCCGACCGTCCCGTGATCGTGTTCGCCGGCGACGGCGCGATGCAGATGAACGGCATGGCCGAGCTGATCACCATCAAGCACTACTGGCAGCAGTGGGCCGACCCGCGCCTGATCATCGCCGTGCTGCACAACAACGACCTCAACCAGGTCACCTGGGAACTGCGGGCGATGGAAGGGTCGCCGAAGTTCACCAAGTCACAGACCCTGCCCGACGTCGACTTCGCCGGCTTCGCCGCCAGCCTCGGCCTGCAGGCGATCACCGTCACCAGCCCCGGCGACATCGGCGCGGCCTGGGACCGGGCGCTCGCCGCGGACCGGCCCACCCTGCTCGACGTCCACACCGACCCGAACGTGCCGCCGATCCCGCCGCACGCCACCTTCGAGCAGACGAAAGACGCCGCCGAGGCGATGCTCAAGGGCGACCCGGACCGGTGGGGCGTGATCAGGGAAGGCGTGAAGACCAAGGTCCAGGAGTTCCTGCCCCACAAGGACAGCTGAGCGCCGGGCGGCGCCAGGACCACCCAGGCAGACACCCACCCCGCACACCGGTGCCGGGCGGCCGGCACCCGAAGGACGACTCATGATCGACACCCCGGTAACGTCCGTGGACGCCACGGTCTACACCATCCCCACCAACGCACCCGAGGCCGACGGCACCCTCGCCTGGGACTCCACCACCATGGTCCTCGTGCAGGCCCGCGCCGGCGACAGGACCGGAACCGGCTGGACCTACGGCCCCGCGGCCTGCGCCGCCATGGTCCACGACAAGCTCGCCTCCGTCGTCACCGCACGCGACGCGATGGACGTGGGCGGGGCGTTCGGCGCCATGGTCAAGGCCGTCCGCAACGCCGGGCGCCCCGGCGTGGCCGGCTACGCGATCTCCGCGGTCGACGTCGCGCTGTGGGACCTCAAGGCCCGGCTACTGGGCCTTCCGCTGCACCGCCTGCTCGGCGCGGTGCGCGACCAGGTGCCGCTTTACGGCAGCGGCGGGTTCACCGCCTACGACGAGCGGCAGCTGCGCGAGCAGCTGTCCCACTGGGCCCTTGAGCAGCGCATTCCCAGGGTGAAGATAAAGATCGGGGAATCGTGGGGCGCCGACCCCGCCCGCGACCTGCAGCGGATGCACCAGGCCCGCGCCGTCGTCGGCGAAGACGTGGAGCTGTTCGTAGACGCGAACGGCGGCTACGCCCGCAAGCAGGCGATCCGCGTCATGCGCGCCGCCGCCGACCTGGACGTGCGCTGGTACGAGGAGCCCGTCTCCTCCGACGACCTCGACGGCCTTCGGGAGATCCGCGACGCCGTCCGGCCAGACGTCACCGCCGGGGAATACGGCTGTGACCTGTACTACTTCCGCCGCATGTGCGCCGCCGGGGCGGTGGACTGCCTGCAAGCCGATGTTTCCCGCTGCGGCGGGATCACCGAATGGCTGCGCGCGGCCGCGGTCGCCGCATCCTACGGCCTGGACATCTCCGGGCACTGCGGACCGCACCTGCACGCTCACGCCGCCGCCGCCGTCCCCAACCTGCGGCACCTGGAATGGTTCCACGACCATGTCCGGATCGAGTCGATGTTCTTCGACGGCACCCTCGACCCGGCGGGCGGGGTCATCCGCCCCGACCCGGACGCACCCGGCAACGGCCTCACCCTCCGCACCGCCGACGCCGAGCCCTTCCGAGTTGGCTAGCGCCGCTGCGCGGCACCGCCTGCTGCACGTCTTCCTCGGCCCGCAGCATGCGGCGCAGTGGGATACCGATGCCGGGCACGGCTCCCGCCCTGCGCCCGGGCCGATGCCCAGGCGCACCGGGCCGCCCGCGCGAACGCGGACCAGCGACAGAGCGGACCAGCCGTAGTGGCAGTCCGGCCCTTGCCCGGAAGGCGAGCCGCGCCGCCGCTGAGTCGCCGTGCGGCTCCCGGACGTCAGCGCCGCGGCGCCTGAGTACCTCGTTCCGTTCGCTGGAGAGCCGGCAATGCAGGTCGACGAGGTGTTTCTCGAGCCGTCCCGGGTGCGGTGGCCCGGGCGAGGTACGGGCTCGGACGGCTGCGGGATGAGGGGCTGCAGAATTGCTGGCAGCCGTCCTAGCTCGC
>DATCGA010000577.1:0-2219 GCA_036509215.1 Trebonia sp. | reverse complement strand
CGACCCGGTCCGGATCCGCCAGCGGATCCAGTCGACCAGCCGCCGCCGGGCCCACTTCGGGGGACGTCCCGCCTTCTTCCCCGCAGGCAGCAGGGGCTCCAGCACGCACCACTCGCAATCGGCCAGGTCATGCCGCCCGGCCGCCGGTAAGGTAGGCACGAGGCCTCCGGTATTTACATGTCTTCTTGGTCGTTGACACGCATACCGGCCCGCCAGGAGAGCGGACCACCACCATGACCGACGGGCGCTCGTCGTCGTCTGGCCTGAATACGCTGACCCGAACCGAAGCGTCGGGCATGTCGGCGCCGATTGCGTGCCGGATGTGCGCGCAGACCAGTTCGCCGTCCAGGCCGGTCCCGAACAGCTCCCGCGTCCCCAGATCAAGGCGCGCTAGGTGCAGGCTAAGACCGCGCACCGAGCCGCTCCACACTTGCATCGCTGTGAAGTGACCGTAGTTCGCTATCGCTGGGTAGGCGAGCTGGCCGGCGGTGGCAGGCTCGCCGTTGACCTCGATGCGCACGAAACCGATGAGCGAAGACCCTACCCCCCGGGGGCCAGTCCGCCGCGGCGGCGCGGGTGACCGCTACCTCAGACGATCATCGCTTCCGCTCCTTGCCGCCCTTGAACAGGTCACGCCAGTCATCCTCGGACACGTGGACGCCGTACTTGGCGGCGGCCGCCCGGATTCGCGCCCAGGCCTGGTCGCGCTCCTCGTCTGTGACCCCTTCTACCTGGTCAAACCGGGCAATCGAGTTGCGCACGTGGGCGGCGTCGGCGAGCGGTTCCTTACGCTCGCGCGGGAAGGCGAACTCCGCCTCCGGCAGGCGGTCCTTTTCCGCCGTGCTCAGGCCTTCCTCGCTGCGCGGGATGTCGTCTCCGTGGGCACGTTCGCTCTGGGCCTCGCGGGCCTTCTCGATGTTGCGGCGCGCCGCCTCTTTCTGCTTCTCCGTTGACATGCAGGGGCCCTACCCGGTCAGCCGATGCGGTACCCCGCCTTCCGGATGCGGCGGCCTGTATGTCCCACGACAAACCGGCCGCGGCTGTGCGATCATGCGGTGTCGCTTTCCGGCCGAAGAGGAGAAAATGATGACGATCACCATGGCCTTCCCCGCCGCCGTGTCTCCCGCGCGATTCGCCTGAACCTGGCTTTCCTCACACCTCTCCCGTTCTGAATCCTGGCCCGGGTCGTTTCTGAGGCCTTCGCGCACGGGGCACCGCGGCTGCAGCGTTCACCGTCGCAGCTTCGCGTGGAGGTTTTGTCATGTCTGCTCTCTCCGGCCCGCGCCGTGCTCCGGCGCGCCGGGTCCGTCCCTCGCTCCGCGATCCGCGGTTCGCGTTCCTGCTCGCCGGGCAGTCGGTCAACTCGATCGGCAGCTGGGCATCGGCCATCGTGCTGTGGGGCTTCGCCGCCTACCGGTTCAGCGCTAGCCCGGAAGCGATCTCGGTTACCGTCGTGTGTTGGTCCGTCCCGCCGGCGGTGCTCAGCCCGCTCACGGGGGCGCTGGCCGACCGGTTCGGCCCGCGCGTCCTGATGATCGCCGGTTACCTGGGGGCCGCCGCCGCCGCGCTCGCCATGGCCACGGCCGACTCGCTGGCCTTCCTCGACGTCATGGCGGCGGCCTACGGCGCCGCCCGGTCGCTGTCCGGCCCCGCGGGCAGCGCGCTGCCGCCGCGGGTCGTGGAGCCCGATGACCTGCTCGCGGCCAACTCGCTGCTCGGGGTCACCAGCTCGATCGGGCAGGTCGCGGGGCCGCTGGCGGCCAGCGTGCTGCTGGCGACGGCGGGGTTCGGCGCCGCGTTCGTCGCCGACGCGGCTACCTACCTGGCGGGCGCCATCGTCCTGCTCCCGCTTCCGCTGCTGCCAGCGCCGAGCGAGCCGGCTCGCGACGCCCCGACGTCTGGCGGCCCGGAAGCGGCCGAGAGCCCCGCCGCCTCCCGGCGGCGACTGCGGGCGGCCACCGCGGGCGCGGTGGCGGTGACGCGGGACCCCGGTCTGCGCCTGGTCGCGCTGGCCAGCGTGGCCGTCATGTTCACGTCGGGGGCGTTCCTGGTCGTCGAGCCGCTGTACGCCAGGCACGTGCTGGGCCGGCCGCCGTCTCAGTTCGCGCTGTTCGAGGCCGCGATCGGGATCGGTGCGATCGTGACTGGCCTGGCGCTCCCCCGCGCCCGGGAGCTGCTGTCGGAGACCGGGGCCAGGACGAAGGCGCTGGCCGGGGGCG
>DATCGA010000576.1:0-2280 GCA_036509215.1 Trebonia sp. | reverse complement strand
CGATGCCGATCGGCTGGCCGTACTTGTGGACCGTCGCGCCGGCGGCGAGATCGACCAGCGCGAGCTTGTGGCCGCGGGGGATCGGGTCGCGGACGGTCAGGTGACGGCCGCCGCCCTCGAGCTCGGTCCCGCCGGCCAGATCGTCGCGGGCCAGCGCCACCGGATCGTCGGGGTGCAACTGGAGCACGGCGTCGGCGAGTCGCATCGTCATCGTCCCTGCTGGACCCAGACGTGGGCGGGATCCATGTACGGGATCATCACCCGCCCGTCCCCGGCCATCACCCACAGGTAGTACAGCGAGTACCCCGACGCCGCCACCACTGGGTGAAAGCCGGTGCGGATCGCGGCGATGTCATCGTCGCGGACCAGGAACGCCTCCTCGGCGCCGTCGATGTCGTAGCCGATCTGGACTCCGAAGCCGCCGGGGGGGTCGACCTTGAACAGGTACACCTCCTCGAGGTTGACCTCCTCGGGCGGGTTGTGGCGGTCGTGACGGTGCGGGGGATAGGAGGACCAGTTGCCCGGCGGGTTGATCGTCTCACCGAGCAGCAGCCGCACGGCGTCGTGCTCGGGTCCGAGGATCGTCCGGACGGTCCGCGACCAGTTGCCCTCACCCACCTCGGCGATCCGCTGCTCGGCGGGAGTGATGATCCGGGCCGCCGGAGCGGCCGGGTCGGGATCGGCGGCCGCGGATGCGATCGCCAGCTGGACGGGGCCGCCGTCAACCGCGGTGATCTGCAGGCCCGTCCCCGGAGGCGCGTACACCGTGTCACCGGGCGCGTCGAACACCGAGGCGCGCCCACCGGCGGTTCCCAGTGACGTCTGGCCGGCGGCCGCGGTCACCTGACCGGTGAGCACCACCACCGCGGTCTCGGGGCCGGCGGGCAGGTCCAGGGTCTCGCCGGCGGCCAGGTCGGCCAGGTCCAGGTTGATGTGGGCGGTCTGCTCGCCCGCGGTCACCAGGGATCTCATGTGGGCTTCCTCTCGGTTGTCATGCTCGCTTCAGGGTTCCGGCCCGGGCGCGGGCGGCCGCGCTGGGTGTGGCCGGCGGCGCCGTCGAGGCGCGCCGCACCAGGGTTGCCGGCAGCGTGCGGACGTCCTCGCTCTCTGGCGTTGCTGGCCGACCCAGCCGGCTCAGCAGGATGTCGATCGCCGCCTGACCCGCGAGCGCCGTCGGCGCGCTGACGGAGGTGAGCGCCGGGGTGACCATCGCCGCCAGCGGGATGTCATCAAAGCCGATCACGCTGAGCTGCGCCGGGACGGTCACGCCGAGCTCGGCCAGGCGGCTGAGAATCCCGACCGCGACGAGATCGTTGTAGGCGAGCACCGCGGTCGCGCCGGTGTGCAGGATCCGCTCGGCGGTCTGCACGCCGCTGTCGAACTGCGGCGCCACCGGGCCGATCGTCACCACGTCGAGGCCGTGGGTGTGGGCGGCGACGCGCAGCCCGCGCCGCCGCTGCTGGTTTGACCACGAATGCCGTGGTCCCGAGACGAACACGACGCGGGTGTGCCCGAGCTGCGCCAGGTGGCCGGCGGCCTGGCGCATGCCGGCGGCGCTGTCGATCACCACCGCCGGCAGGCCGGGGACGCGACGGTTCAGGAGCACCACGGTGGGCGCGGGCTCGAGCGCCGCCAACCGGGCGGGCGCCAGCCGCGACGAGCACAGCACGATCCCGTCGACCTGCTTGCGCATCGCGGCGATCAGCGCCTCCTCCTCGGCGCCGCTCTCCTGTCCGTCGGCGACGAACACCGCGTAGTCGGCCTCGCGGGCCCGGGTCTGGGCGCCCTCGAGCATCCCATGGAAGTAGGGGTTGCCGAGGTCGGGGACGATCACCCCGACGTTGCCGGTCCGGCCGGTGATGAGGCCGCGGGCGGCCCGGTTGGGCTGGTAGCGCAGTACGCCGGCGGCGCGCAGGACGCTGTCGCGCGTGGTCTCGCGCACCGTCTGGGGCGCGGTGAATGACCGCGACACGGTGGCCACCGAGACTCCGGCGCGGGCGGCGACATCGTGGATGGTGGCTGGCACGTCTCGCTCTCTGTAAACCTTTACAGAGACTCTAGCGAGCCCCGGCCCGGCGCGGTGGCAGCGGTTTGCGGTCATGCCCTAACCAGTGACCCTCCGGGAGGGTCGCCGCCGGTCAGCCGCGGGCCAGCGCCCACAGTCCGGCCATGACCGCGTCCCGTTCGCGGGGCGTGAGCACCGACAGCGTGAGCGCGTTGGCCGTCTCGGCGGCGGGGACGACGTTGCGCAGGGCGTCCTCGCCGCGGCGGGTGAGCTCG
>DATCGA010000575.1:0-5373 GCA_036509215.1 Trebonia sp. | reverse complement strand
CCCCCCGATCCCCCCGAACTGCAGCCCGACGCGTCGAATGGTGCGCCAATGCCGGCCCCGCGTCTATGGTGCTGCCATGGCCTCCTCTCTCACCCGCCGCGCGCACAACGCCACCAATTCGCTGCACTCGCTGATCTACTTCGCCCCCGAGACCGAGCACTACCTCACCGGGGTCGGCCTCCGCGGCAACCGGATGTGCTACTTCGCCGGCCGGGCGGCCCCGATGGGCGCGGTCGGCAAGAGCGTGGTCGCGTCGACCTTCTACAACTTCAACCCGGCGCTGGTGGCCCGGTCCATCCCCGCCGCCTGGGAGCTGGCCACCCCGGCGACCGTGATCGAGGCCCGCCTGGTCGCCGTCGACGCCGCCCTGACCCGCCTACTCGGCGAGGACGTGATCGCGTCGGACGACATGCGCGCGCTGTCCGTGCTGGCCCGCGAGGCGACCGCCGCCTGCACCCCCGAGGGCCGCCCGCTCTACGCCGGGAACGCCGACCTCGACTGGCCCGACGCCCCGCACCTGGTGATGTGGCACGCGCTGACGCTGCTGCGCGAGCACCGCGGCGACGGCCACATCTGCGCGCTCGCCTGCGCGGGCCTGAGCGGCATCGAGGCGCTGGTCACCCACACCAAGACCGGCAACGGGTTCCTCACCGAGTTCGCGATGTCCACCCGCGGCTGGAGCCAGCCGGAGTGGGACGCCGCCGTGGCCCGCCTGCAGGCCCGAGGCCTGCTCGACGCCGACAGCGAGCTGACCGACGCCGGCCAGGCGCTCCGCGCCCAGCTCGAGGCGGACACCGACCGGATGGCCGAGCCGCCCTGGCAGCACCTAGGCGACGAGCGCACCGAGGAAGTCGTCCGCATCGCCAAGGCCATGTCCCGAGCGGTCGCCGCCGCCGGCGCCTTCCCCCCGGTCTTCGCCGCCCGCTAGAAAAGCCAAAAGATCAAATCCATCATCTCGAACGGACCGTTGCTCCGCCCCCCGCCCAATCGTTTCGAGTCCATGGCGATCCCGGGATCATGGCACCGGAAACGCCATGGGCTCCTAGATCTAGATCCTCACGCAGACGGCGGCCAGGCTGCCCCGAACGAGCGTTCCGTCAGCCAGCCGCCAAGTGCCGGAAAGACGTCCACGGTCAGCCTCGCCGCCCAGGCCATGGTCGGGGCCGTCGCCATCGGGCCGGAGAACCCGGTTGACCGTGATCGCCAGTTGCCCGCCCGGCAAGCCGCCGGCGCCGACCGTCCCAACCCGCAACTCGGTCCCCACAGGACCGTTTTCCGAGACAGCCGTTTCGACCGCTACCGGGACCCCGACCGCCACGGGCACACACGTCACGGTCGGGTCAGCGGTGTCACTGACGCTCTGCATCTGCGCCTGCGCCCGCCCCTGGACCAGCGCGACCAACTGCGCGACCAGCGCCGGATCGCGGACACCGTCGTAGACCCAGCGGCGGCCGAGCACCCCGTGCTCGGTCGTGCCGACCAGCCCGCCGTCCGCGCCCTCGAGCGGCGACGCCCGGTACGTCATCGGCACCAGATAGGCGACGGCCGAGTCATCAGATCCGTCGGTCACCACCATGAACTCGATCCCGACCTCGCCCTCCGGATCGTCGAGCCGGAACCCGCCCGCCTTCGCCAGCTCGGGCGCGCGCCCGCGGTCGGTGTACCAGGGCTGAGCGGGCAGCCAGTCGGTCAGCAGCTCCAGCTTGTTCGGGGTCAGCGTCGTCTTGTGGATGATGGCCATGCGCGCCTCTCGTGGTTGGTCACCTGGTGGTGTGGGCGCCGCCGTTGACGTGCAGGGTCTGTCCGGTGATGTGACGGGCGCCGTCGGACGCTAGAAAGTATGCCGTCTCGGCGATGTCACCCGGCTGCCCGGCCCGCCCGTTATGGGTGGCCCCGATCAGCCTGGCCTTCCGTTCCTCGGTCAGCCTGCCCCGGAAGAAGTCGGTCTCGGCGATGTAGCCGGGGGAGATGACGTTGGCCGTCAGCCCCCGCCCGCCGACCTCGGCAGAAAGCCCGGCCGTCCACGCCGCCAGCGCCGCCTTCGCCGCGCCGTAGGAGGTCGACGCGTACTCGGCGCCGATCGAGCCCACGTTGATGACCGAGCCGCCCGCCCGCAGCCGCCCGAGCACGGCGGTCGTGGTGAGCACCGCGCTGAGCAGGTTGGCGTCCAGGTTCGCGCGCCACGCCGCGGCCACCCGCTCCAGTTCCGCGGCCGGCCCCTCAGACGAGGCGGTGGCGGCGGTGAAGTCGGTGTTGCCGCCGGCCATGTTGACCAGCACATCGAGGTCATCGCCGATTTCGCCTGCCAGCCGAGTCACCTGCTCAGGATCGGTCGCGTCACCGGGGATCGGCTTGGCGCCGATCTCGGCCGCGGTGTCGGCCAACCGGCCGGCGTTCCGCCCGGTGATGAACACCGTGTCCCCGCCGTCCAGGAACCGCGTCGCCACGGCCCGGCCGAGTCCGTTCCCGCCCCCGGTCACAAGCACGATTCGACTCACGATGGCTCCTCCCGGTGGATATGTTTAGCTCTAAACGTATCCAGGGAGGTGGCTCGTGTCCAACGATCCCGGTGCCGACGAGTACCCGCTGGGCCCGACGACTCGCTGGCCCGCGTCCGATATCGCGGCCGCCTGGCGGCGGGAGCTGCCCGGCCTGCGGACCGACTCGATCGAGGTCATCACCCCGCTCTGGCGGATCGCGAAGATCCTCGCCGACGACCGGCGGCGCACCCTCGCCGCCCTCGGCGTCGACCCGTCCACCCTCGACCTGCTGAGCGTGATCCGGCGCTCCGGCCCGCCCTACGAGCTCACCACCCGCGAGATCACCCGTCGCACGCTGATCACCGCGGGCGCGGTCTCCCAGCGCATCGCCCGCGCCGAGCAGGCGGGCCTGGTGGAACGAGCGCCGTCATCCGCATCCCGCCGCGCCGTCGCGGTCAAGCTGACCGACGCCGGCCACGCCCTCATCGAGGCCACCGTCCGCCACCTCCTCGAGCGCGAGGCGGACCTGATCGACCCCCTCGACCCCCCCGAGCGCGCCGCCCTCAACGCGCTCCTCACCAAACTCGAGCAAGCGCTGACGGGCCCTAGCCGGCCCCGAACTCCTCATTGACCTCCGCGTACGCCGGCCGGCCGCCCTACCAGCGCGAGTGGATCTCAGCCCGGAAGTACTTGTCGTACAGTTCCTCGATCTCGCCCAGCGCGTGGTCGCTCAGCGGCGGAAGGTCCCCGGCCGCCGCGTTCTGCCGCGCCTGCACGGTGTTGCGCGCACCGGGAATCACGGTAGTGACACCCGGCTGCTGGGTCGCCCAGCGCAACGCCGCCTGGGCGGTGGTCGGCGTCCAGGTGAGGTCGGTGGTGAAGGCGCCCGGCTCGGCCACGATCGCGGCGAACTCGGTCGCCGCCCGCACGCCGGTCGGGTAGTCCACCCCGGAGAACGTCTCGCCGACGTCGAACGCCTCGCCGTGCCGGTTGTAGTTCCGGTGGTCGTCCGAGGCGAAGCTGGTGTCCAGCGTGTACCGCGCCGACAGCAGCCCGGATGCCAGCGGCACCCGCACGATGATCCCCACCCCGGCCGCAGAAGCCGCCGGCAGCACCTGGTCAAGCGGCTTGCGGCGGAACGCGTTGAAGATGATCTGCACGGTGGCCACCCCCGGCCGCGCGATGGCCGCAAGCGCCTCCGAGGACGTCTCCACGCTGACCCCGTAGGCGGCGATCCGCTCCTCGGCCACCAGCGTGTCCAGCGCGTCATACAGGGCAGAAGAGCTGTAGACGGCAGTCGGCGGGCAGTGCAGCTGCACCAGGTCCAGCCGGTCGACGCCGAGGTTGGCCCGTGACCGGTCGGTCCAGGCCCGGAAGTTCGAGAGCGTGTAGTTCGACGGTTCCTGCGCCACCCGCCGGCCCATCTTGGTCGCGACCACGACGTCGTGCCCGGGGTTGCCGGCCAGGAACTGCCCGATGATCTTCTCGCTGCGACCGTCCCCGTACACGTCGGCCGTGTCGAGGAAGGTGACCCCGGACTCGACCGCCGCGGCCAGCACGTCGAGCGCGTCGGATTCGGTCACCGAGCCCCAGTCCGCGCCGAGCTGCCAGGTGCCGAGGCCGATGGTCGATACGGGACGGCCGGTCTTGCCGAGAACTCGCTGCTCCATAGTCCGCGATCTTAGCCAGCCCGGACGGGGCCCGGGCACCGCGCGTCCGCCGCGCGGTGCCCGGCCGCCGCCGGAGGATTAGTACCAGATGTTTATGACATACGTCCGTCTGATAGACGTTGTGTTCGCGTTCTGCTTGAGCGTCACGGTCCTGTGCGCCGCGCTTCCCGAATTAAGCCAGGCAATGACGCAGTTGGCGCCGCAGGTCAGTTCGGTGATGGCCGGGCCCCCGGTAAACGTGTACCCGGATTTCTGGGACCCGTCACTGTTGGTCCCGATCCAGCTCATCCCCGCGCGATTGGCGTCCACGTTGACCAGCGCGCTGAACACCTCGCTTGGAGTCTGGATTCCGCCGTTGACTGAAACCGCGTCGAGGTCGATGCGGAGCGGGTCGTTGGCGGCCGGCAGCACGAAGGTGCGGCTTCCGCCGGGCGCCAGCGTGATGGTCAGGCGCTCATGGTCGGGCCCGGTCACGGTGACCGCCGGCGAGCTCGCGATGCTGGTGACGGCGTACGCGCCACCGCCGACGCACGTCAGCCCGGCCACCGCCACCCCCACGACCAGGGCGCGTAGAGACGGCTTCATTCTCATGGAATGCTCCTTTTCAGGCAGCGTTTTACCGGCTTGCCTGCATATTCCAGGCATGCCCGATCAAGGACCGCTGCAACAGGCCACAAAAATGTCACGAGGGTGACGGTGGCATTACGATAGGCATGCTAGCGAAGCCAAGGAACCGGCGCCCGCCACTTTAAAAGCAGCACCCTCTTTGAGAATCCTTATCCGCTATGACCGATAAAGGTCCCCGACCGAGACGAGTATCAGTCCAGGGGCCGCCGCGGAACGCAGATCAGCGCTGAATCCCGCCGCCGAATAGCACGCCAGCGTGCAGTCGCCGACATCGAAGCTGGCCGCAAGCAGGTCGCGGGCACGGGCCAGCAAATTCAAATGCGTCATCTCGAACGGACCGCTGCTCCGCCTAGCCGGCCGACTTGACAGCCGCCACCACCGCGCCCGCCATCCCGCGCTCACCCACGACGTTAGGGTGCAACGGCGCCGCCAGTGACGAAGGCATCAGCGGTTCCAGCCACCGACTGCCCGGCGCCGAACACGCGTCATGCCCCTCGGACGGCGTGTACGTGTCGACGTACCGGTCGCCCGCGGCCCGGGCGACCTGATCGAGCACCCCGTTCAGCCGCACCTCCTCCTTATTGAGGAAGACGATG
>DATCGA010000574.1:0-3092 GCA_036509215.1 Trebonia sp. | reverse complement strand
CGACGCCGCGGCCGGCGCCGTCGCGACGGGTGCCGTCGCGACGGGTGCCGACGCGACTGGGGGTCGCGCGGCCAGCCCCGGCGTGGGCGCCGTCGGCACCGGCGCGGCGATCGCCGTCCACGTGGGGGCACTCGGCCTGGTCATGGAGCCGATCGGGTCGGCCGTCGAGCGCTTGGTGCTGGCCGACGTGCCGCCCGACGCCTTCGTCATGCTCGACCCCAACTGCCGCCCCGGTGCCATCGCCGACCGGGACGCCTACCTAGGGCGCATCGCGCGCATCGCCGCCCGGGCCGACGTGGTCAAGGCGAGCGTGGAAGACCTCGCCTACCTCTACCCCGGCTCATCGCCGTCGCAAGCGGCCGAGTCGCTCCTCGCAGCCGGGCCTGCGCTCGTCCTCGTCACCGACGGCCCCGATCCAGCCAGGGCGTTCCTGCCGGGAGTGGTACTGACGGTCGAGGTCCCCGGCGTTGACGTCGTGGACACGATCGGCGCCGGCGACGCCTTCGGCGGCGGCTTCCTCGCCTGGTGGTCGGCGCACGGCCTCACCCGGGCCGACCTGAAACGGACGCCCCTGGTCCGCACCGCCGTCCAAGCCGGCGTCGCTGCGGCCGCCGCCACCTGCGGCCGCCCCGGCGCCGACCCCCCGACCCTGGCCGACCTCCAGTCCGCGCACGCGTGGCCGCTCCCCGGCGCCCACCCCTAGCACGCCCCGCGCCCGCGCCTGCTCCCACCGCCCCGGCCGGACCCCCACCCAGCGCTGGCCGCCCCGGCCCGGGCCCCGCCCCAGCGCTAGCCGCCCGGGCCAGGGCCCGGGCCCGCCCAGCGCTGGCCGCCCCGGCTCGGGCCCGCCCAGCGCTAGCCGCCCCGGCCCGGGCCCCGCCCCGACCTGTCGCCTACGCCAGCGACCCCAAACGCTGACCTGTCGCCTACGCCGGAGACACCAATAGGCGCGGTCGACGGCGTAGGTGACATGATCGCGATTCTGTCGATGGGATAGCCGACAGGTAAGCGGCCAGACGCGAAGCCGCCCGTCAACGTCGGGCCGGGATCTCCGAGTAGTGGAGGCGTCGCCCTTGCGGACGGAAGCCTAGGCGTCCTGCCCGGACAGCTTGGTGACGGGCGGGCGGGGCAGGCTGGGGCGGCGGCATGATTGTGTGCCGTTAGCGCGCCCCCTTCGCGGCTGCAGGTCTCATTGTGTTCCGTTATGGGCGCTATACGACCCGAACGGCACACAATGGCCTCCATGTCCGGTTGGACGGGTGCGCGTGGTGACGGTGGGGACGTTGTCGCCGATGTACCCGGCCGCCGAACCCGCAGGCCCTCCCTCATCCAAGATCACCGGCCCCCGCCCCGTCACCAACGTCCGCGGGCAACATGCCTAGGCCTTGGGGAAGGCGGACGGCGGCATGTCCATAGCGCCCATCGGCTGCCCGTTGAAGGCGATGTTGTGGTGGACGTGCAGCCACCAGCTCCACACGGCCAGGTGCGGTGATCCGGTCACCTCGCCCAGCATGTTGCCGTCGGTCTCGGTCCAGATGATGCTCTCGGTGTTCGTACTGCTGTCGTAGTTGCAGAACATCCGGCCGGCGGCCTGGCTGGCGGCGTTCAGCTTGCCCGTCTCCAGCTGCTGGACCGAATAGTCCCGGGTGTGCAGGCCGAAGTGGTTCCAGGAGATCTCGGCGCCGGTGGCCGGCGGCGCCGACGCCCCGCAGTCCTGCGTGTTGATCACCAGGCGGCCGCTGTTCGCCTGCTTGATCGCCGCCTCGTAGGCCTTATAGAGAGCGTCGGGCGAGCTGTAGTTCTGGAAGAACGCCATCGTGATCCCCGGGTACGGGCTGCTGCACGTCGCCGACACCGCGCTGACGAACGTGCAGCTCTTCTGGGGCAGGTACCCGGTCGTCCAGACGGTCGTGTTCACCAGCGCCAGGGCCTGACTGAGGGTCTTCGGCGGGGTGGCCGGCAGGGTGGGAGGCGTCAGCGTCGCACTCGTCGCCGGCGCGCGCGCCGCCGTCCCAGCCGCGGTCGATCCCGATCCCGATCCCGATCCCGCTGCCGCCGCGCCGCTGCCGGGCTGCTGGCCGGATTCGGCCTTGCCGGGAAAGCCGAGCCACGAGCCCAGCGTGATCCCGATGCCCGCCGTCAGCACGAACGCGAGCGCGAGCAGCAGCACCGGAACCCGCCAGCCGCCCCGGTCGCGCGCGGGCAGGGCCGGGGCCGGGGCCGGCGAGCCGCCATGACCACCGGAACCGTCAAGACCACCGGAACCGACAACTACACCACCACCTCCACCGGAACCGTCAACACCACCGGAACCGCCGGCGTCGTCCGGCCCGGCCGGCCCATCGAGTCGGGTGAGACCACCCGGCGGCGGGCCGCTGGGCAGATACGGCGGCGACCATTCGGGGACGGGCGCCAGTTCCGGCAGCGACGGCAGGTTCTCACGGGGCAGCGAGGCGGGCCGGGCGACGGTGGCGGACATGACCCGCAGGCCGGTGCGCACGTCGTGCGCGTCATGCGGATCGTGCGCGACCTCCTGGTAGTCGGGGGCCGGCGGCGCCGGGCGCAGGACCCGCCGCGAGAACCCGCCGGGCGGAGTCGCGGCCGGGGCGTCGGGCAGGCCGAGCGCCTGCCACGCCGCTCCCATGAACTCGCGGCAATTCTCGTACCGGTCGCCCGGCTGCTTGGCCAGGACCCGGTCGAACACCTCGTCAATGGCGGGCGGCAGGTCGGGGCGGAGCAGCGTGAGCCGGGTCGGCGGCTCCTCGACGTGCGCCCAGATGATCGCCGCGTCGAGATCCTTCTCGAATGGCACCCGGCCGGCCAGGCACTCGTAGAGCACGCAGCCGAGCGAGTACTGGTCGGCCATGCCGAGCACGGAAAGGCCGCGGATCTGCTCGGGCGCGATGTAGTCGATCGTGCCGAGGAACGCCCCGGTGGCGGTCAGGCCGGTGCGCCCGATGGCCGGCTTCGTGATCCCGAAGTCCGCCAGGTACAGGTGGTCCGGGTCGGAGTCGTCGTTGCCCCGCTCCGCCAGCAGGTTGCCCGGCTTGACGTCGCGGTGCACCAGACCGCGCCGGTGCGCGGCGTCGAGC
>DATCGA010000573.1:0-4036 GCA_036509215.1 Trebonia sp. | reverse complement strand
GGCGGAAGCACCGGTGTTTCCCGCTATGTCGGCGTGTGAGGCTCCGCGCCTGAGCAACACACGCACCTTAGGCCACTCTGGCTCAGGCCGGTCGGCGTTCGGGCGTCATCGTGTGCCGTTCGGGTCGTATAGCGCCCCTTTTGGAACACAATGACGCTCAACATGCCGAATGGATGTCCCTAATGGAACACAATGATGACTGTCGTCGCCGCTCCCGCCGGCGCCCGCGATCGGGAGTGACGCCCGGCGACCGGGGATGACGGTCGCCGACCGGGGATGACGGTCGCCGACCGGGGGTGAGGTGGTCGCGGGTGGCGTTCATGGGCGACCGCGTGCTTCAGCTCCAGGATGGCCGTCTCGGTCTCCCGGCGCTCTCGCGGCGGACCGCCGCCAGGCCTCGCCGCGATAGCGGGCTGGGTCGGTCGACTGCGAAACCGACTCGACGGCCGACCAGCCCGCCTAACAACCGGCGCGCTAGAGAACGTCGTGACCCGGGTGGTCGGTGGGAACGGGAACGGCGGCCTGGGCCGGAATCGACCCGAGCCGCCCCTTCTGGAAGTCCTCGAACGCCTGCTGCAGCTCCGCCTTGGTGTTCATCACGAACGGCCCGTAGGCCGCGACCGGCTCCCGGATCGGCTCGCCGCCGAGCAGCAGGATGTCGAACGTCGGCGACGGACCGTCCATGGACGAAGCGGCCGCGAACGTCAGCGACTCGCCGAAGCCGAACGTCGCGAGCTGCCCGGTGCGGACCGGCCGCCGGTCGGCCCCGACCGTTCCCGAGCCCGCCAGCACGTACCCAAGCGCATTGAAGTGGGCCGGCCACGGGACCGAGACCGAAGCGCCGGGCGAGACGGTCGCGTGCACCAGCGAGATCGGGGTGTGGGTGACGCCCGGACCCGCGTGCCCGTCGAGCTCGCCCGCGATGACCCGCAGCAGCGCGCCGCCGTCGGCCGAGGTCAGCAGCGCGACCTGGCCGGCCCGGATGTCCTGGTAACGCGGCTGGGTCATCTTCAGCCGGGACGGCAGGTTGACCCAGAGCTGGAACCCGTGGAACAGGCCCCCGGAAACAACCAGCTCCTCCGGCGGCTCCTCGATGTGCAGGATGCCGCCGCCGGCCGTCATCCACTGGGTGTCGCCGTTGGTGATGAGACCGCCGCCGCCGTTGGAGTCCTGGTGCCTGAATACGCCGTCGATGATGTACGTGACGGTCTCGAAGCCGCGGTGCGGGTGCCACGGGGTGCCCTTGGGCTCGCCTGGCGCGTACTCGACCTCGCCCATCTGGTCCATGTGCACGAACGGGTCGAGGTCGCTCAGGCTGACGCCCGCGAACGCGCGCCGGACCGGGAACCCCTCGCCCTCGAACCCCGACGGCGCGGTGGTCACGCGCGCCACTGGCCGCGAGCCGTCGATCGCGGGCGACGCGACCCGGGGCAGGACCAGCAGATCAGGAACGGTAACGGCCGGCATGATGACGCTCCTCGCAGTAGATCAGGCAGCCATACCCGGCTCACCGGGCAGCCAACAGCCGAAACAAAACATGACACGTCAACATTCCGGCTCGCTCACAGCGGCAGCCCGGCCTCGAACAGCGCCAGCGCCTCGTCGATCCGGTCGAACATGTCCACCATCACGCCCCCGGCGTAGTCGGGCGACTCGGCCGTCGGCTTGTAGGGCAGCGAGACCGACATCATCACGCCGAACACGGCGCCCGCGAACGTCCGGATGGCGAGGTCGTCCGGCGACCGGCCGGTCCGCTTGGCCAGCGTCTGCGCCATCAGGTGCATCAGCCGGTTCATGTCGTCAAGCAGCCGCGCCCGGATCTCGGGCACGGTCAGCTGCAGCGCCGACGCCTCCCGCAACTGCTGCAGCTCGTCCGGGCTGAACGACACCGCCACCTCCCGCAGCGCCGCGCGCAGGGCGGAGACCGGCGCGACGTCGGCCGGCTGGTGCTCGAACGCCGCGAACATCCGGGCGTCGAGGTCGTCCTGGATGACCACGTCTTCCTTGGTCGGGAAGTAGCGGAAGAACGTGGACGGCGAGACCTCGGCCGCCGCCGCGATCTGCTCCACCGTGGTGGCCTGGTAGCCCTGCTCGCGGAAAAGCCGGAGCGCGTGCTCCCGCAGGGAGGCACGCGTCCTGGCCTTCTTCCGTTCACGCAGGGAATCCTGCGCGTTCATCTCCATCACGCCTGTGATTCTGCCCCTTCAACCGGGAATCAACGAAGCTTGCGCAGGAACACGACCGCCAGCAGCGCGCAGAAGATCGCGATCCCGCCGCAGGTCCACAGCATGATGTCCATGCCGTCGACGAACGCGGACCGCACCGAGGCGAGCAGGTCGGCCGAGCCGGCCTTCTGCGCCACCTCGACGCCGCCCGCCACGCCCTGCCGCGCGAGGTCGGCCGCCGCCGCCGGGAGCCCGCTGGTGTCGACCCGGCTGCCGTAGGCGTTGCTGATCAGCGTGCCGAGGATGGCGACCCCGATCACCGAGCCGACCTGGCGCATGGCCGAGATCAGGGCCGACCCCGACCCGCTGCGCTCGGCCGTCAGCGACGCGAGGGTGACGTTCATCGCGGCCGGCATCACCAGGCCGAAGCCGAGCCCCGAGACCGCGACCCAGGCCAGCGTGAACCAGGTCGAGCTCGTCAGGGTGGTGAAGGCGCCGATCCCCAGCGCGACCGCGATGACCACGTACCCGGCCGTGATCACGGCCCGCGGTCCGGCCGCCGATTTGCCCGGCGTCCCCTCTGAACCGCCCCGGACCGACTGCAGCCGGGTCCCGATCACCATCCCGACGATCATGCCGAGCACCATCGGCAGCAGCCGCAGCCCGCTGCCGAGCGAACTCGCGCCGCGGACGTCCTGGAAGTACTGCGGCAGCGCGAAGAACAGTCCGAACATCGTGAACGACAGGAACGTCACCAGGATCGTGCCCCACCGGAACCCGACCGACTGGAACAGCGCCAGGTCCACCAGCGACTGCCCGCCGCGGGCGGTGATCCGCCGCTCGACCAGCACGAACAGGGCCAGCAGGATCAGGCCGACCGCGATGGTGGCCAGCGCCGTCGCGTTGCCCCAGCCGTCCTGCCCCGCCTTGATGCACCCGTAGGTGACCGCGATCAGGCCCACGCTCGAGATGAGCACGCCGAGCACGTCGATCGACGGCCGGTTGGCCGAGCGCGACTCCGGCAGCATGAACACCACCGCGACCAGCGCGATCACCACCACCGGCACGTTGATCAGGAAGACCGAGCCCCACCAGAAGTGGTCGAGCAGGTAGCCGCCCAGGATCGGCCCGATCGGGAAGCTGAGCATGGTGGCGGCCGACATGATCGCGATCGCCTTCCGCCGCTCCTCCGGGGCGAACAGCGTCGGCAGCACCGACAGCGACATCGGGAAGATCGCGGACGCGCCCACGCCGAGCAGCGCCCGCGCCCCGATCAGCTCGCCGGTCGACGTCGCGACCGCGCACAGGGCCGAGGCGGCGCCGAACAGCACCAGCGCGATCAGCAGCACCCGCTTGCGCCCGTAACGGTCGCCGAGCAGGCCGGCGGGCAGGATCATCGCGGCGATGACCAGGCTGTAGGCGTCGGAGAACCACTGCAGGTCGCCGGTCGAGGCGTGCAGGCTGACGGCGATGTTGGGCAGCGCCAGGTTGAGCACGGTCAGGTCGAGCCCGACCACGAGCACGCTGGCGGCGATCGCGATCAGCGCCCACCAGCGTCGCGGCGAGTGCTGCGCGTCGTCGGCCGCGCCCTGGGCGGGCACGGTGGTCGAGGTTGGCTGGGACACCATGAGAGTCACCATCTTCTGGATGTCGCAATGAAATGAAAGCTACTACCAAAATGATGCCACTCTCATGTCCGCCCGGTCAAATCAAAATCGTCATCTCGAACGGTCCGCTGCTCCGCCCCAGATCCCGTTCCCCGTCCCACCGGCCGAACGCCACCCGTGCGTCCCCCCAACCCCGCCCCCAGACGTGCCGAATGCGGGTTTGGGCCGGCAAGAGCGCAAGAGCCGGCCCAAACCCGCACTTGG
>DATCGA010000572.1:0-17208 GCA_036509215.1 Trebonia sp. | reverse complement strand
CGGGCCGCCCCGAGCCGGCGACCCGGACCGCCCGGCTCGGGTCATCCCGGCTCCCGTGCTGGCGGCCGTCGCGTCAGTGGTCGGCTGCGTCGGCGGCATCTACGGGATCGGGGGCGGCTCGATCCTGGCGCCCATCCTGATCGGATCGGGCCGGAGGCCATCCGAGGTCGCCCCAGCCGCTCTCGCCTCCACGTTCGTTACGTCCGTCGCCGGCGTGATCACCTTCACGATCTTGTCTCTCCACCAGCATGGCTCCGTGGCACCCGACTGGCCGACCGGCATCGCCCTGGGCGTCGGCGGCCTGGCCGGCGCCTACACGGGAGCCCGCCTCCAGTCCCGGATGCCCGACGTCCTTATCCGCCGGCTGGTCGGCGTCCTGGTCATCGCCATCGGCGCCCGCTACCTGTGGACCGGCCTGAGCTGATCCCTTGCCGCAGCCAGTCCATGCCGCCATCGCTCAGGTTCAGTCGCTCCAGATCCGCGCGGACAGCGACCTTATGCCTGCGAGTTCACCTTGGCTTGCGGCGCGCGAAGCCGGACGCTGCCACTGCGCGCCTCGGGCATCTGCTCCACTCGATGGGCGACGCAGCTGAGGGCTAGGCCGCAGGCGGCCCGGGGCTGGCGGGGGGCGTTGCCAGTAGAGCCCGGCCGACGGCCCGGCGCAGCTGGGCGATCCGGGCGGTTTTCGCCGCAGTCATCAGCAGGACCACGGCAGTGAGGGTCATCAGCGCTGCTCCGGCGATGAGGGTCAGCAGCAGGGCGACCGCCAGGTACAGCCGGACGTCGATGCCCAGGAAACTGGCCTGGACGACGTGCGCGTTCTGGATGATGAAGATCAACAGGACGGCGAGGGCCGCGATGCCGCCGCGGCGGCGGCTTCGCCTGCCCGGCCGGCTGCGGGGGCCTGGCCGGGGTCTGGCCGGCTAGGGGTTCGGTCCCGTCGATGACGGCCCGGGCCAGGTCGGCCAGGCGCAGGTTGCGGTCGCGGGCGGCGCTGCGCAGCAGCTCGAATGCCTGGTCCATGTCCAGGGGCTCCTCGGCCGCGGCGCTCTGCGCCGACGCGAGCGGGTTGCTGCCTCGCTTACGCAGGGAGGATCCGGCGCCCGGTAATCCTGGAGGGGATGATCCGGACGAACAGTTCGCGCTGCCCGGCCGGCCAGGGCTCGACTCCTGCGCGCAGGGCAGCGGTGAGTTCGGCCTCCGACTCGACGCGGTGCGCAGGCCCCTGGACCAGGACGCTCCACCCCGCCCGGGCGGCGCTGTCGATGTCGTCGATCTCGAATGCCACCACGTAAGCAGCTTTCGCGATCCCGGTCTGCAGGTCCTCGTCGAGCGGGCTGTGCCGGGCCGTGCGGAAGACGATCGCACCCTCGTGCAGCCGGTAGTTCACCGGCAGTACGACGGGCCCGAACCGGCCCTGGAAGGCAATCCGGCCGATCCCGCCCGGTCCGATCAGTTTCAGGCATTCATCCTGGTCGAGGTCCTCGATCGCCCGTTGCGGCGTACGCGATTGGTTAGTCATGACTTGAGCATTACCCGTGAGAGCGGGCGGCGGCAGGGCGGTTGGTCCTGGCTGATCCGGACGGAGGTCCCGCCAACCCGAACCTGCGGCCCGCCCGCGATGCGCTCCGGTTCAGGACCTGACCGGGCGAACTCCGGGACGTTGGTCCCTGGCCGGGCGCCAACCTGCTGGCCAGGATCTTGTGCTTGACCACTCCGGAAGATCACAGAGCGGGTGCATATGTCAGGCGACGAGCGGGAGCGGGCAGCATGGAAGGTGGGCCCGCGGCAGGCAGTGCAGTTGATACCGGCCGAGTGCTGGCAGCTGCTGCGGGGAGCGTCCGTGGGCAGAGTCGTGTCCACGATGAACGCGCTCCCCGCGATCCGGCCTGTCAACCACCTGGTTGACGGCCGGGCGATCATCATCCGCTCGCATCTAGGGTCGGCAATCGCTGGGCACGCGTCCCGCGACGGTGCTGTTGTTTGCCACCAGGCAGACGAAATCGACCCGGACCGGCATACCGGGTGGAGCGTGGTCGCGACGGGGCTGGCAAGGCTAGTACGCGAGCCCGGTTCCGGCGACAGCTATAGGGAGGCGCTCGAGCCATGGGTGGCCGACGCTATGGACCAGGTCATAGCCATCACTCCCCAGACCATCATCGGCATCCGCCTCGTCGGCTGGTGCGGCTGACATCTCTCGCGGCAGATGGCCGCTTGCGCCGACTTCTACCTGAGGATGATTCGCGGCCTCCCGGTTTCGTCCTCCGGGAGGTCGCGCAGCGCGATACTGGGCGCCAACCGTGGGCCGCTGTCAAGCGGGCGCTGTTACGGCACCGGGAGGAATGTTGTCCGCTGAGCTGCCCCTGCCCGTTGCCCGGGCGCTGCGCCTGGTCCGCGTGGACTTGGCGCCCGACCGAGGGCAGCCGTCGGCGGTCAGCATCCTGGTCGCGACCGCTGCCTCGAACGCCGGGTCGCTCGGCGCCGACGCGCTGCTGGTGTTCCTGGGCCAGGCTGTTTTCCTGCTACCAGGGGCTATGCGCATTTCCAGTTCTCCGACTACGCGAAGCTGACCGTGATCGGGGTGCTGATCGCGTGCGCCGCCTGGCCCGTCGTCACCCGGATCAGCTTGTTCTCTTCGTCATGCACCTGGCCATTGCCGTGGTTACGTATAACTGCCTCGTCCGCATCGCCAGGACCGGGCAGGCACGCTGACCCGCCAGCTGGCCGTCCTTCTGAACCCGCGGCCCGTGTGCGCCAGGGCCTAAAGGCCCGGCGAATGCGAACCTCCGCCCAGTGCGCGCCAGACCCCTGCAGCGGACCATGAGAAGCGGGCCGCCGGGAGGGAACTGTCATGAGCCGGCTGCAAGCAGCCGATGGAAGTGTGTTCGCGCTGCTCGCCGACGGTACGGCGATCGAGATCCGGCAGGCGGCGCTTGCCGATTCGGACGCAGTCAAGGCCATGCACGAGGCGATGTCCCCCGACAACACCTACCTGCGATTCTTCAGCTTCAGCCGGCTGGCAGCCGGGACCGAGGCGGGCCGGGTCTGCCGCGAGCCCGGTCCCGGCCACGCGTCGCTGCTCGCGCTGCTCGACGGAGAAATCATCGGAGTCGCCAGCTATGAGGCCGCCGGGCAGCTGGCCGGCCGCGGCGAGACCGCGGAGATCGCGTTCGCGGTGGCCGACCGCATGCACGGCCGCGGGGCGGCGACCCTGCTGCTCGAGCACCTGGTCTCGCTGGCCGGAAGCCGCGGGGTGGAGACCTTTAGCGCGGTGGTCCTGGCGGAGAACGCGTCGCTGCTGAAGCTGTTCGCCGCCGCAGGACTGCCGGTCCGCCGGCGATCCGTTGACGGGATGATCGAGATGACGTTTCCCCTTCCCCGAGAGGACGCGGGCGAAGCGCTGGACGCCTACTTGGAAGCGGTCGCCGCGCGGGAGCGCGGCGCTGACGTCGCCAGCCTGCGGCACATATTCGCGCCCGAGTCGATCGCGGTGATCGGCGCCGGCCGACGCCGGGGCACGGTGGGCCGGGCGATCCTGGACAACGTCCGCAGCGCCGGCTTCGGCGGCCACGTGTACGCGGTCAATCCCCGCGTGCGGCAGATCGCCGGCGAGCGGTGCCTGGCGTCCGCGCTGGACCTGCCCGAGTTGGTCGACCTGGCTGTGATCGCCGTTCCCCCGGCGTCCGTCCTGAACGTGGCTCAACAGTGCGGCCAGCGCGGGGTTCGGGCGCTTGCGGTGATCACGTCCGGGCTCGACACCGCGGCCAGCGCCGACCTGCTGGCCGCATGCCGACGGCACGGCATGCGGCTGGTCGGCCCGAACTGCTTCGGCGTCGCCGTGCCCGGCGTCGGCCTGGATGCCACGTTCGCGGCGAGCCACCCGCGACCGGGCGTCACCGGGCTGGTGATGCAGTCCGGCGGGCTCGGCCTGGCCGTGATGGGCCAGCTCTCCCGCCTCGGCATCGGGATCTCCTCGTTCGCGTCGGTCGGCGACAAGCTGGACGTGTCAGGCAACGACCTGCTGATGTGGTGGGAACAGGACCGGGATACCCGGCTCGCGGTGCTGTACATCGAGTCGTTCGGCAACCCGCGCAAGTTCGCCCGCACCGCGCGCCGCGTCGGCCAGACAATGCCGGTGCTCACGGTGCACGCAGGGCGATCGGCCGTCGGTCAGCGAGCGGCCTCCGCGCACACTGCGGCGGCGGCTACCCCGCTGGTCAGCCGTCAGGCGCTATTCGAGCAGGCGGGGATCATCGCCACGCAGCGCATCGGCGAGCTCATCGAGGTCACCGCGCTGCTCGCCACCCAGCCGGTGCCGGCCGGCCGCACCGTCGCCATCGTGTCCAACGTAGGCGGCGCCGGGGTCCTCACCGCAGACGCGGCTACCGACATGGGCCTGACCATCCACCAACCACGAGGTCTGACCAGCGTACCCGGACCTGCCCGCCGTCGCCTGCTTCGACACCGCTTTCCACGCCACCATCCCGGCCGCGGCGGCCACCTTCGCGCTGCCGGCCGAGTGGCGCGCCCGGTGGGCGCTGCGCCGCTACGGGCTCCACGGGCTGTCGCACGCCTACGCCTCCCGGCGCGCCGCCGAGCTCCTCGGCTGTGATCCGGGGCTGGCACCCACCTCCGGGTCGTCACCTGCCATCTGGGCGCCGGCGGCTCGGTGGACACCACGATGGGCTTCACCCCGCTCGACGGGCTGGTCATGGCCACCCGGTCGGGATCGGTCGACCCCGGCCTGATGCTCTGGCTCGAAGAGCACGCGGGCATGCCGCCGGCCGAGCTGGCGGCGACCCTGGAGTACCGGTCCGGCCTGCACGGGCTGGCCGGCACGGCCGACATGCGCGAGATCCTGTCCCGCGCCGCCGCCGGCGACGCGCGGGCGGAACTGGCGCGGGAGGTGTACCTGCACCGGCTCTGCGGCTCGATCGCGGCGATGGCCGCCATGAACGGACTGGACGCCCTCGCCTTCACCGGCGGAGTCGGCGAGAACTCGGCCGAGATCCGCGAGCGGGCCATGGGACGTCTCGGCTTCCTCGGGGTCGCCCCGGACTTGGGGCGCAATGCCAGCGGCACCGGTGACCGGGAAATCGGGCAGCCGGGAGCGCCCGTCAGGAGCCTGGTCATCAGCGCCCGCGAGGACATCGAGATCGCCGGGCAGGTGCGGTCGACGCTGGGCTCATGACCTCCTGCTGTTCGAGAGTCAGGCGGCTTTCTCACCCGACGGAACGCGGGACCTGGGAAGATCGGGAAGCAGGGCGGCCGATGGCGCGCCAGGCAGTTCGCTGACGGTGGCGTCGCCGCCGCGAGCGCCTCGCGTGAGACGCGGTGCGGCACCACGAGTATTTCTGAATCCGTCAGCCGAGCGCCCTCGGGCGGTAGGGCGCGTTCGGCGGGTAGCTGAGCCGGTCGCGCACGGCCACGACGCCTTCAACGTGCCTGGCCGCGTCGACGATGTCGCGGCCGACCGGGGCGGTTTCCGGGGTGCCGTCGATGGTGACGATCCCGTCCTTCACGGCGACGGTGAAGCGGGCCGGGTCGCACAGGAATTCGCCCAGGATCAGGTCCTGGGTGATCTCGCGCTGTATGTCCGCATCGGGCCGGCTGTACACGCTCAGGACGTCGGCGCGGGTCACGATGCCGATCAGCCTGCCGTGATCGTTGATGACCGGGAGCCGCTTGACCCGCCGGGAGTACATGAGGCGGGCCGCCTGGGTGACCGGGACGTCGGGACCGATCGTGACCGCGGGCTTGGTCATCAGCTCGGCCGCGGTGACCGCGCTCGCCTTGTCATGCTCGCGTCGCCGCAGCATGCCTTGGAGCGCCCCGGGCATGGCGCCGTCGAGGGCCTCCTTGGTCAGCAGGTCGGCCTCTGAGACGATCCCGACGACCTTGTTGTCGTCATCTAGCACGGGGAACGCGCTGACCCGCTGCTCGTGCAGCATGGCGGCCATCTCCTTGTACTGGGCGCCCTGCCTGACGGCGATTACGTGGGTGCTCATGACGTCCTTGACAGTCGCGTGCATGGGTGTTGCCTCCTCTTCCTTCCGTTGCCGGGTTAGATGCCTTCGGCCGGTATGACCACGACCGGGCAGTTGGCGTGATGGGTGACCTGGACGCCGACCGAGCCGAGCAGCAGCCGCTTGAACCCGCCGACGCCGCGGGAGCCCACGACGAGCATGTCGGCGCCTTCGGCCGCCTCCAGCAGCGCTTCAGCGGGCAGCCCGTTGACGGCCCGGACCGTGACCGACGGGGGCCGCGACGCGGGGCCCGCCTTCTCGAGCGCGCCGTCCGTCTGCTCCTTGGCCATCTTGCAGGCCTGCTCGATCAGGTCGTCGTCGCCCGGATAGGGGACTGAGTAGCCCCAGTATCCGGTGACCGCCTGGTGGACAGTGAGCACGGTGAGCGGCGTCTGGCGAACCGCCGCTTCCCCGATAGCCCACTCGAGGGCGCGCTGGGCATGGTCAGAGCCGTCGATACCGACGATGATTCCTGGCATCTTGCTCGTCTCCTTACGCTGACCTTTGTCTGCAGCTACGACGCTAGGCTTCGCGCGGACCGGCGGGCAGGGGCGAACGTCCCGCCCGCGACACCCTCGCGACCGCACTGGCCAGGCCCTTCGTCCCTGTCGGCACCCGGCGCGTCCCGAGCGGCGTGATCGTGACCCGGGGCCCAGCTGATTAGGGACCTTGTGCCCTCCCGCGCCGCTCCGCGATCCGGCATCGTGGCCGTTATGGAATCCGACGGCTCGGTGCTCGAGCACCTCTCGCAGTATGAGTGCCTGCGGCTCATGGGCTCGGTGCCCGTCGGCCGGATCGTTTACACGAGGCAGGCGCTGCCCGCGGTGGAGCTCGTGAACTTCACTCTGGATGACGGCGAGATCGTCATCAGGACGGACGGCGGCGGCAAGCTCGCCGCCGCGACCCGCGGCGCGGTCGTGGCCTTCGAGGCGGACAGCGTGGATGCCGTCGGCCGGGTCGGCTGGAGCGTGACCGTCGTCGGGCACTCCCGGGCAGTGACCGACATCGACGATATCCGCCACCTTGAACAGGTCGCGCCGATGGCATGGGCGCCGGGGAACCGCGACCACTTCATCCGGATCTCGGCGGTGTTCGTGGCCGGGCGGCGGATCCTGGCCGAGAAAGCGATGAAGAACTGCCATGCGCGTCATATCTGAACGACAGCTAGCGCCCGTGCTCGGAGCGCTGCCCGGCACGCCGAGGGTCGTCGTCGGAGGCAACTTCGCCACCCCCTGGCGGGCGCTGGCCGTACTCGACGGCACCCTCGTGCGATACCGGCTGTTCGCGCTGAACGCCCAGGAAGGGATCCCGGACCGGGAGGGCGTGACGCTCGAGTCGCCGTTCGTCGGACCGGGCATGCGCGGCCGCGAGCGGCTGCGTTACTTCCCGTGCCGGCTGTCGCTGGTGCCCGCGCTGCTGGCGAGCGCCCTGCCGCCGGACGTGGTCCTCGTGCAGACGTCGGCCCCGGTCGGCGGCAGCGTCTCGCTCGGCACCGAGGTGAACGTCCTGCCCGCCGCCATCGAGGCGGCCAAAGCCCGTGGCGGGCTGGTGATCGCACAGCTGAACCCGTGCATGCCCTACACCTTCGGCGACTCCGTCCTGCCCTGCGATGCCATCGACTACGCGATCGAGGCAGACGTGCCGCTGCCGTCGCCGCCGCTACGGCCCGCCACGGACGTCTCCGCCGTCATCGCTGACCGGGTAGCCGCGCTGATCGGCGACGGCGCGACGCTGCAACTCGGCATCGGCGCGGTCCCTGATGCCGTGCTGGCCGCGCTGCACGGCCGGCGGGGCCTGGCGGTCTGGTCGGAGATGTTCAGCGACGGCGTGCTCGGCCTGGTCAAGGCGGGCGCCCTCGACCACCGGCAGCCGGTCACCGCGTCCTTCGCGTTCGGCAGCGCGGACCTCTACGCCTGGATGGATCGCAACCCGGACGTGCGCATGGTGCGGACCGAGACCGTGAACGATCCGGCCCGGATCGCCCGTCAGCCGCAGATGACGTCCGTCAACAGCGCGCTCCAGGTAGACCTGCTCGCGCAGGCCAACGCCACACAGGTCGGCACTAAGGTCCACTCGGGTTTCGGCGGTCAGGCCGATTTCGTGGTCGGCGCTCTGCACGCGCCGCGCGGCCAGGCGGTCATCGCGCTGCCGTCCTGGCACCCCAAGGCGGACGCATCGACCGTCGTGCCCAGGGTCACCGGACCGGTGACGTCCTTCCAGCACAGCTATATCGTCAGCGAGCAGGGGGCAGCCGTGATCTGGGGCCACGACGCGTCCGGGCAGGCCGAGCAGATCATCGGCCAGGTCGCGCACCCCAAGGCCAGAGAGCAGCTCCGTGAGTCGGGGCGCCGTCTCGGCCTGCGGCTGTAGGAAGTCCGTCACCCCTAGAGCTGCCTGCCCACCAGGGCGGCCAAGTCGCCAGGCGGGAGGTATATCCCCTCGATGTCGCGGGACACGATCGGGTCGGTGCTGAATCGCACAATGCCCGCCGGCGGCCCGGAGGCCGCCGCCGTCGCACGGGGCGGGACCTCCGGCCCTGATGCCGCCGTGATGACGGCAGGAAAGTGCAGTAAGAGGCTCGTACGCGTACGGTCTGGACGAGGTGAGCATGGTGGGCGGTAGGCGGCGAGAGCCCCGTGTTACGTTGATGAGCCGGTTTATGCGCGGGCGGCGGCTGGACCGCAATCCGCTGCGACGCGTTTCCGACCGGGCCGAGACCGTCGCGCTGATGCTGCTCGTGGCGGCGTTCCTGGTGGGGGCGCCGCTGGCCGCGCTGGCCTCGGGTGCGCGAGTTCACGCGATGGCTCAGCGGGCCGAGGTCTCCCAGCAGGCGTCCCGGCATCAGGTCATGGCCACCGTCGTGAACGCGCCAACGGCGGTTGCGGTGGACTCAGGGAACCTGGACTCGGTCATCCAGGTGCGCTGGATGGCGCCGGATGGAAGAACCGTGACGGGCCAGGTGATCGCGGCGACCGGGACGCAAGCGGGCGCGAAGGTCCCCGTATGGACGACAAGCGGCGGCCAGGTCGTTGGCCCGCCCTTGATCGACTCGCAGGTGACGGCGCTGACGACTCTCGGCGAGGTGTTCGGGGCGATCGCTAGCGCGGTCCTGCTCGCGCTGGTCGGCCTCCTGGTCCGAAGGTCGCTCAACCGGCGCAGAATGGCCTCCTGGGACGTCGACTGGCGGGCGACCGGCCCTCGGTGGACGACCCGGCGGTGACCAGCGGGAGACCTTCAGCCCGACTGAAGGGACCTTCGCCCCTGCTCTGCGCGCACGCTGACGGCGAGGCTTGAGGTACTAATCAGGCCGAACAGACGGAGGCAGCCATGCAGGCGCTCGTGTATCACGGTCCCGGCCAGAAGGCCTGGGAAGAGGTCCCCGACCCCGAGATCACCGACGAGGGCGACGTTATCGTCCGGGTCGACGCGACCACTATCTGCGGCACCGACCTGCACATCCTGGCCGGCGACCTGCCGGAGGTGCACGCGGGGAGGATCCTCGGCCACGAGGCCGTGGGAACCATCGACGAGGTCGGCGCCAACGTGCACCGGCTCTGCCCGGGCGACCGGGTCCTGGTCTCCTGCATCAGCGCCTGCGGCACCTGCCAGCTCTGCCGCGAGGGGCGCTACGGGCAGTGCCTGGAGGACGGCGGCTGGGTTCTCGGCCACCGGATCGACGGAACCCAGGCCGAGTACGTGCGCGTTCCGTACGCCGACACGTCAACCTACCGGATCCCCGACGGCGTGACCGACGAGGCGATCCTCATGCTGGCCGACATCCTGCCCACCGGCTACGAGGTCGGCGTGCTGGCCGGCGGCGTCCGGCCCGGCGACGTGGTGGCCGTGGTGGGCGCGGGCCCGGTCGGCCTGGCCGCGATTGCGTCCGCGAAGCTCTTCAGCCCCAGCCACATCGTCGCCGTCGACCTGTCCGACGCCCGCCTCGAGGCCGCGCGGTCCTTCGGCGCAGACGTCACCGTCAACGGGTCCAGCGAAGACCCGATGGCCGTCATCAAGGACCTCACCGGACGGCTGGGCGCGGACGTGGCGATCGAGGCGGTCGGCACCTCGGCCACCTTCGAGCTGGCCGTGCGCCTGGCCCGTCCGGGCGGCCGGATCGCGAACATCGGCGTGCACGGCGGCGCGGCCCTGCTGCACCTGGAGAAGGAATGGTCCAGGGACATCACGATCACCACTGGCCTCGTGGACGCCTCGTCCACCCCGACCCTGATGCGACTGGTCGCCTCCGGGCAGCTCGACGCCGCCCGGTTCGTCACCCACCGCTTCGACATGAACGACTTCGAAAAGGCCTACGAGATTTTCGGTAACGCGGCCAGCGGCGCGCTCAAGGTAGTGCTGACCCCCGGCGTAGGAGGCGAGGACTGGTGAACGCCACCGTCAAGGACGTGATGACCACCGACGTGATCTCGGTGACGAAGGACACGCCGTTCGGGGGTGATAGCCGCCGCCCTGCGGCGGCACCGAGTCAGCGCAGTCCCCCCGTGCTGGACGAGTCATCCCAGCTGATCGGCGTGGTCTCCGAGTCCGACCTGCTGGCCAAGCTGGCCCTCGGCATCGATGACGAAGGGGTGCCGGGCATGATCACCGGGATCCTGCGGCGGAAGTGGCTGGAGAAGGCCCGCGCCATCACGGCAGCGGACCTGAATGCCCGCGGCGAGGTGGCCAGGCAGACGCCGACGTCGGCCCCGCCCAGATCCCGGATCGCGGCGACCGGGTCGGTCTCGGCCGCGTTGATCACGTAGTCGGCACCGAGCTCCCTGGCAAGGTCCAGCTTGTCCTCCACCACGTCAACGGCGATGACGCGGGCGCCGGAAAGGCGGGCGTACTGCAGCGCCAGGTGCCCCAGGCCGCCGATGCCGAAGACCACGGCGGTCTCGCCCGGCTGGATACGCGACACCTTGACTGCCTTGAACGTGGTCACCCCGGCGCAGGTCAGCGGCGCGGCGTCGAGTGACGTCAGCGCAGAAGGGACGGCGATCACGTACTGGTCGTCGGCGACCGCGTACTCTGCCCACGCTCCGTCTACGGAGTAGCCGCTGTTCTGCTGCGACTCGCACAGCGTCTCCCAGCCGGAGATGCAGTACGAGCAGTGCCCGCAGGCCGAGCCGAGCCAGGCGATGGCGACCCGGTCGCCGACCGCGTGCAGGCGGGCGCCGGGCCCGGTCGCCGCGACGACGCCGACGCCCTCGTGGCCCGGCGTGAAGGGCGCGGTCGGCTTGACCGGCCAGTCGCCGTTCGCCGCGTGAATGTCGGTGTGGCACAACCCGGATGCTTCCATCCGGATCAGCACCTGCCCTGGGCCAGGCTCGGGTACCGGGACGTCCCGGACCTCCAGCTTCGCGCCCAGCGCCGGGACCACAATGGCCCTCATCGTTCCATGGCCATCTCCATGCCTCCTGTCAGAGATCGATTCCCCGCCTCCAGCCGATCAGCAGCGGAACCCGCGGTATAGGGCCTTTCCGTCTGTCTGGGCGGGACTATCGTCCCGATGACGGCGGACGGCGGAAGATCGAAATCAAAGTCCGCATGTCGAACGGACCGTGGCTCTGCCTGGTCAGCCGATTCCCGCCTCGGCGGCGGCGGCGATCGCGGCGAGCGCTCCTTGTGCTGGCGCTCTCGATCGCGGATTGCGGGCGATGCCTGACTAAGGGACTTCAGTCCCGAATTCCAGCGCCCCTGGTCCCGATGGCAGAGGGCATTGGCCCATTCAGGTGCCGCACGTCCGAGCGGAATTATCAGTGGCGTAAGGCAATCGCCCCGCCGGGCCGCATGCGGATCCGGCGGCAATAAGGAGGTTTTTACGATGCGCCGCTATTCTCCCCGCAGGTTCTGGCTCTCCGTTACCAGCCTGGCCGCCGCGGTGGCCCTGGCGGCTGCGGCCGGGATGCTGCTGTGGGGCTCCACCAAAAAAATCTAGGTGTCGAACGGACCCTGGCCTCCGCCTCCGACGTCCGTGATCTCACCGGGGGGCGATGACGATCATGCAGAGCAAGCCGTTCGCGATCACGCTGGACGTGGGCACCAGCCGGGCCAACAAGACCGGCGCGTGGCGGACCGAGCGCCCGGTCTACCAGGACCTCATGCCGCCCTGCAACAACGCGTGCCCGGCCGGGGAGAACATCCAGCAGTGGCTCTACCACGCGGAGGAAGGCGACCCGGCCAGCTACGAGGCCGCCTGGCGGCAGATCATGGCCGACAACCCGTTCCCCGCGGTCATGGGCCGGGTCTGCTACCGGCCCTGCGAGACCGCCTGCAATCGTGCCCAGCTGGACTCCGCCGTCGGGATCAACTCGGTGGAGCGGTTCCTCGGCGACGAGGCGATCCGGCAGGGCTGGCAGATGTCCGTCGACGCGGCGCCGACGGGCAAGCGGGTGCTGGTGGTAGGCGCCGGGCCGTCCGGCCTGTCGGCCGCCTACCACCTCACTCGGCTGGGCCACTCCGTCACGATCAGGGACGCGGGGGCCGAACCCGGCGGCATGATGCGCTATGGCATACCGATGTACCGGCTGCCCCGCGACATCCTCGATGCCGAGATCAGCCGCATCGTCGAGACGGGCGTCGCCCTCGAGCTTGGCACCGCCGTCACCGACCTGCTCGGCTCGCTGAAGCCGAGCGCGGGCGGGACGGCCGGCGCCGACGGCTTCGACGCGGCGTTCGTCGCGGTCGGCGCGCACATCGGCAAGCGGGCCTACATCCCGGCCGGCGACTCGGCCCGGATCCTGGACGCGATCTCGGTGCTGCGCGGCATGGAGGACGCCTCGCCGCCGATGCTCGGCCGCCGGGTCGCCGTCTACGGCGGCGGGAACACGGCCATGGACGCCGCCCGCACCGCCCGCAGGCTCGGCGCGTCCGAGGCGGTCGTCGTCTACCGCCGGACCCGCGAACGGATGCCCGCGCACGACATCGAGGTCACCGAGGCGCTGGAAGAGGGCGTCACGATGCGCTGGCTGTCCACGATCACGCGCGCGGACGAGGGCCGGCTGCAGATCGAGAAGATGCGCCTCGACGACACCGGGTTCCCCCAGCCGACCGGCGAGTTCGAGACGCTGGAAGCCGACAGCCTGGTGCTCGCGCTCGGCCAGGACGCCGACCTCACCGTGCTGGCGGACGTGCCCGGCGTGACCTTCGCCGACCACGTCGTCCAGGTCGGGCCGGACCTGATGACCGGGCATCCCGGCGTCTTCGCGGGCGGCGACATGGTGCCGGCCGAGCGGACGGTCACCGTCGCCATCAGGCACGGCAAGAAGGCCGCCCGCAACATCGACGCCTGGCTCCGCGACAGCGCGGACGCCGCGCCGCCCAGGCACCCGGTGGCCGAGTACTCGTCGCTGAACACCTGGTACTACAGCGACGCCCCGGCGACCGTCCGGCCGGAACTGGAAGCGGCCCGCCGGATCACCACGTTCGACGAGGTGGTCGGCGGCCTGAGCGAGTCGACGGCGCTGTTCGAAGCGCGGCGCTGCCTGTCCTGCGGGAACTGCTTCGGCTGCGACAACTGCTACGGCGCCTGCCCCGACAACGCCGTCATCAAGCTCGAAGACGGCAAGTACCAGATCGACCTCGACTACTGCAAGGGCTGCGGTATCTGCGCGGCCGAGTGCCCCTGCGGCGCCATCGACATGCGACCCGAGCCCGAGTGAGGCAGTGCTCCCCCTTGTGGGCGATGGTCGCGGTAGCGGTAGAACTGATCAACATCGCCACCCAGCGCCACGTCATCCGTCTGGAGCCCTTTGTAGGACAAGCCCAGACGAGATCGTCGCCCTGGTCGCCCCGGCCATCGAACAGTATCTGCGATAAACCACGCCGACCGGCATTCGTCGAACGGCCGGCCGACCATGCGATGCTATGCCCGGCTCGGTGAGAGCGGTCGCCAGCGGGTTCAGCGCCCTGACGCTCGGATCCGTGAGCCGATACAGCGCCGCTCACGCGACCTGCCCCGTGGTCGTGGTGCGGGAGGAGGCGATGGCAATCCAACGGGAGGTGGCCGTGGGCATCCGTGACCCCGCGGAAGCGGGACGAGCGCTCGCCCTGGCGTTCTAGGAGGCAGCGCTTCGGAGCGCTGCGCTTCTCGTCGTCCATGCCTGGTATTGGGTCCCCCGGGCCTGCGCGCAAAGGTCGGCCAGCCGCAGCCAGCCACTGACGAGGATCCCGGCCCAGGCCGGACGGCGGCTGCGGCGTGACTAGCTCGGTGACGGGTGACGGGTGACGGGTGACTGGTGACGGGTTACGGGTGGCGGATGAAGCGAGACGCGCGGCGCTGGATGCGCCGTTGCAGCCGTTCCGGGTGGGGGACAGCGGCGCGTCGTGATGTCCTGGCGTCGGGGATGCCGTGGGAAGCGCGGTAGAAGCGGGTTTTCGCGAGCTCGACGAGCAGCAGGTAGACCGTCACCATGCCGGCTAGCAGGAGGAAGAAGGCGGCCGGGAGAGGCGTGAAGCCAAGCAGGTGCGCCAGCCCGGTGTAAGGCAGGATCATACCGACCAGGGCCGCCGCTGTCGGCACCAGCAGCATCGGCCAGCTGGGCCTGCTCTTGAAGAACGGGACTCTGCGGGTGCGGATGACATAGACGACGAGGGTCTGGGTGGCGATCGACTCGATGAACCAGCCGGTCCGGAAGCCGGTGTGGCTGGCGTGCAGGACGGCGAGCATGACCCAGAAGGTAAGGAAGTCGAAGACCGAGCTGACCGGGCCGAACACGATCATGAACTTGCGGATGAACTTCATGTCCCACGCCGCGGGGCGGGCCAGTGCCTCCGAATCGACCCGGTCGGTGGGGATCACCAGTTGCCCGGCGTTGTAGAGCAGGTTGTTGAGCAGGATCTGGGAAGGCAGCATCGGCAGGAACGACAGGAACACCGAGGCTCCGGCCGCGCTGAACATGTTGCCGAAGTTCGAGGACGTGGCCATCAGGACGTATTTCATGGTGTTGCCGAAGATGCGCCGGCCTTCCATGACGCCTTCGGCCAGCACGCCGAGGTCCTTGTCGAGCAGCACCACGTCGGCGGCTTCCCTGGCGACATCGGTTCCGGAATCCACGGAGATCCCGACGTCGGCGTCATGCAGGGCCACCGCGTCGTTCACGCCGTCTCCCAGGAACGCCACGTCCTTCCCGGTGCGCCGCGCCACCGTGACGATCCGCGATTTCTGGCCGGGGCTGATCCGGGCGAACACCGTCGTGGTCGGTATCGCGGCCTCGAGCTGGTCGTCGGTCAGCGACTCGACCTCGCCGCCGCTGAGAACCCCCGTGCAGTCGATCCCGAGGTCTGCGCACACCTTGGCCGCGACCAGGCCGTTGTCGCCGGTGATGATCTTGACATGAACTCCCAGCCGTTCGAGTTGGGCGATGGAAGCGCCGGCGCCGGCTTTTGGCCGGTCGGCGAACGTAAGGAAGCCTTCCAGCGTCAGCCCCTGCTCGTCTGTCGCGGCCAGCGCCGTCATGCCGCCAGCCGGGCGGGCCGCCACGGCTACCACCCGGGCTCCTTCGCTGAACAGCGCCTGCAACGCCGGCCGGGCGTCGTCGGGGACATTCACGCACCGGCCGAGCACCACTTCTGGGGCTCCCTTGGTGATCAGGAACGGCCGCCCTTCCGGATCCTCCACCAGCACCGAGGCCAGCTGGCGCTCGTGGTCGAACGGCAGGACGCCGAGCCTGTGGTACGCGGCCGCCGCAATCGCGGCGTCCTGTCCCTCGGCTGCCCCCGGCGCCGCCCGCAGGGCCTGGTCCAGCGCGTTTCCACCGGCCGTTCCGCCGGTGGAGATCGCTGCCTCGTTGCACACGAGCCCCAGCGGCAGCAAGTGCCCGCAGTCGTCACCGTGGGCGTCGAGCGCGCGCTGGAAGGTGACCTGCCCTTCCGTGAGAGTGCCGGTCTTGTCGGTGAACAGGATCTCGATGTTGCCCAGGTCCTCGATGGCGACCAGGCGCTTCACCAGCACCTTCTTCGTCGCCAGGGCCTTGGCGCCGGCCGACAGGCTCACCGTCACGATGGCCGGCATCATCTCCGGGGCGATGCCCACGGCGATGGCCAGGGAGAATAGCAGCGCGTCGATGAGGGGACGGGACAGTGCCACGTTGGCGGCGAAGATGAACGCCGTCAGCACGGCGGCGATCGCAAACAGGAGCCGGGAGAAGCGCGATAGGCCCGCCTCGAACGCGGTCTGGCCATGCTTCCCGGCAACCCCCGCGGCGATCTGCCCGAAGGCGGTGCGGGCCCCGGTCGCCACCACCACGCCGAGGCCTGACCCCTGGTGCACGACGGTTCCCATGAAGGCGCATCCCGGCTGGTCCTGCGACTGGCTGCCAGTGACGGGCGCGGCTGACTTGACGACCGGCATCGACTCGCCGGTCAGCACCCCCTCGTCGCACTCAAGCTCGCTGACCGCCAGCAGCCGCAGGTCAGCCGGCACTAGGGCGCCGAGGCGCAGTGTCACCAGGTCGCCGGGCACCAGGCCGGCCACCGGGACCCGGCTCGCCCGCCCATCCCGGCGGACCTCGGCGTCCTGTCGGATCTGGGCCCGGAGGGCGGCCATCGCCTGCTCTGCCCGGTACTCGTTGAAGAAGCCGAGCCCGACGCTGAGGGCGACGATCGCCGCGATAATCAGCGCATTGGTGCTGCTGCCGGTCAGTCCCGATACCAGCGCCGCGCCGAGCAGCAAGACCAGGACCGGGTTCCGGAGCTGGCGCAGCAGAACGCTGGCGGCCCGCACCCGGTGGGTGCCGAACGCATTCGGCCCGAACTGCAGCAGCCGCCGCGCGGCCTCACCGGATGACAGCCCGTCCGGGCCGCTGCCCAGGCGGCCGAGCACCTCATCCGGGACAAGGCCGACGGCGCCAGCCATCGCCAGCGCGCCGGACGGGGGAGGAGCGGCCACGACCATAAGCGGTAGTGTCGTCGACCGGCCCTGTTCCGGCCAGGGCCATTGGTCCCGCAACGATTGCGGCGGCTGCGACCACGCGGTGCCCGTCCCACTCATGGAAGGGGCACTCAACATGGTCACAGCCGCCGCACGTTCTGCCCTGTTTAGTTGTTTGGGATTGGCTGAAGGTCAGGCGACCTCGGCCGGGGTGATGCTCTCGTGCTCGATCGGCGCCGCGGCCCGGGTCTTGCGCCCGGTGGCGAACCCGAAGACCGAGCCGGCCAGCGCGAGGCCGCCGAGGCCGAAGACGAC
>DATCGA010000571.1:0-23737 GCA_036509215.1 Trebonia sp. | reverse complement strand
CGCGTACGTCTGGGTCGTGGCGCAGGGCGTGTCCCGGTCCAGTGACCAGAAGTGCAGGCCGGCCAGGCCGTTGCTGGCCGCGTAGGACGTCAGCGTGTCCACGTCGGCGGCAGTGAAGGTCTCGCTGGTGTTGTCGTTCAGGCCGATCATCGGGGTGACCGCGATCTTGCCGGCCGGGATCCCGTAGGTGTGCTCGAGGTTCTTCACCGCCTGGATGGCGGACTGGGCCATCTCGCAGCTGCCCGAGACAACGACGCAGACGCTGCTTGAGGCGCCGCCGAAGTCCATCGTCATCAGGTTGACGACGTAGTTCTTCAGGCTGGAGCCGAGCACCGCCTCGACTACCTCGTTGCCGAGCGAGTTCACGCCGCCGAAGCTGCCGTCGGATGCTCCCAGCGTGGCCAGGGTGAACGAGAACTGGATGTTCGGGTACTCCGCCTGGGCTCCCGCCGCCGAGGCGACCAGGTTCTGGATGTCCGACTCGGACTGGCCGCCTTCGATGTCAAAGTCGATGCCGACCAGGTGCGGGCTGGAGTAGCGGGCGATGAACGCTTCCATGCCCGCCGTCGAGGTGCAGGTGAAGGTCCCGGCCTCGCCGCCGGTGGAGACCACGTAATTCAGGCCGGCACTGTTGAGCTGCGGGACGTTCTCGGCCGCCCAGCTGGCACCCGGGGCGCCGCCCCAGGTCTCGCTGCCGCAGGCTCCGGTCGCGAACGCGAGCGTGATCGCCGGCAGCTTCGGGACGTAGGTCGACACCAGGCTGCCGGAGCCCACGACCGGCAGGTCGCTCCCTTCCACGGCCGACTGCATCTGGTAGGTGTTCCAGTTCATGTTGATCGTGACGTCCTTGTACGGGCTGAAGAGCAGGCCGCTTACCGAGCCCGTGCCTGACCCGGAGCCCGACCCCGAGCCTGACCCCGACCCGGAGCCCGACCCGGAGCCGCCGGTGCAGGCGCCGTCGGACGTCCACGGCTGTCCCGAGCCGCTGCCGCCATTGTTGGTCGCCGGATCGTTGCCCTGAGTCCACCAGTTGGCGGTGTAATTGATCCCGTTCTCGCTGGCCTGCTCGCCGCCGGTATAGACGGTCGAGGCGCCCCACGCCCCGGCGCAGGTGGTGGATGCCTGCGCGGCGGGCCCGGAGGCCAGGGCGAGGACCGAGCCGCCGGCGGTCAGCCCGAGTGCCGAGCCGGCGATGAGAGTGGTGCGCAGAATCCGTTTTCCAACGTGCATGAACCCTCCAGGGGCGAGCGGAGCTGAGCGATCCGGCACCCCCCCATGAGCCGGTAAACCGATGATCTGGTCACTTTGTACGTCCGGAGAGCCGGGCCGTCAAGGCTTACTATTAGGAATCTTTCTTATTAATTTCGCGGCGGAGCCACCGAGGGATGCTGCGGACCCGAACGAGCGTGGCCCGCATGAACGGCGCGCTGGCGGGCAGTAGGGGCCGCAGGCCCGGCCCGATCCTGGAGTGATCGCGCAGATCGGGCAGTCGGCTAGGACGTGCATGGCGGTGCGCGGCAGGAGGGTGACCATGGGTGATGAGCTGTCTGTCACGGTCAGTCGTGATCGCGGCGTCGTGATCGCGGAGGTCACCGGGGATATCGACATGTCCACGGTGGCCGGTCTGCGGGAGCGCCTGCTCGGGCTGGCGGACAGCGGGCAGCCGCTGATCGTCGACCTTAACCGTGTCGGCTTCATTGATTCGGCCGGGCTCGGGGCCCTGGTCGGGGTGGCCCGCCGCGCCGACGTGCGCGGCGGCAGCCTGCATGCGGTCTGTTCCCGGCCGCAGACCCGCAAGCTGCTGTGGCTAACCGGAGTGGACCGCCGGATCCCGCTCACCGACACCGTGGACGAGGCGCGGACGCTCCTGACGGCATCCCGCGACGACTCCGGCTAGTTCAGATGGTGAAGCCCAGGTTGCGGGCTGCGCGGTCCCCCAGCTGGGCGTTCCCGGTCCAGGTCACGAGGCCGGCGTCGATCTGCCGCTGCGGGTCGATCCGGCCCGCCGCCAGCTGGACGAAGGTCACCGTGTCGGTGGTCAGCTCCACGTCCGGATGCTCGACGTGGCCGACCGCCCTGGCCCGGCCGTCGACCACGACCGCCAGGTCGCGCGTGACCGGCCCGGTGAGGTGGAACACGATGCTGGCGCCGTCCGGCAGTCCGATTTTCTTGCCGACGATGTAGCCGATCGATCCCTCGACCTGGGCGAGGGCGATCTCCGTGCGCGGCCCGGTGTCGTCGGTCGGCCAGCCGAGCGGCGCGGCGATGTCGCGCTCGTGGACCCAGAAGTCGAAGATCCGCATCTCCAGGAACCCGCCGTAGCTGCGCGTCCCGATCGGCGTCCAGGACGGCCTCGCCAGGTCGGCCTCGGTCAGCCCGGCCAAGTCGGCCCGGCGGCTGGCGAAGATCTCGCCGATGCGCCCCGCGAACGCGGCGTCGTCCAGCGCCGCCATCTCGTCGTGGTAAGGGTCGATCCGGTCCAGCGGCGGCCGGTCGTCAGCGGACTCGGGCAGCCAGCCGGTCATCACCCGTTCCATCATCCCGAGATGGGCGATCACGCCCCGCATGTCCCAGTCCGGGCACAGGGACCGTGCGCGCCACCGGGTGGCGTCCATCCGGTCGGCCAGCGACTCGATCGAGTCGTAGCACTGCTCAAGCGAGGCCCGGAGGGTGGCCAGTCCGGTCATGGTGTCTCCTTCTGGATGGTGACCCAGTCGCGGGCCTCAAGGTAAGGCCGGAAGGTCTCCGCGATCGCTGTCAGGTCCTGCTCGCTCTTCGGTCGCTGTACCTCATACAACTGCGGGAACTCCAGCCAGCCGGTGATCAGATGCCACAGCCGCACGGCGGCCGGGCCGGTCGGCGGCGCGATCAGCACCGGGCCGAACAGCGGCTGGCTGCCGCCGAAGACCAGGGTCGGCACGCCCCAGCCGCCCAGTCGGGCGAGCCGGTCGTGATCGGCCCTCACCTCCTCGGTCGTGCCCGGGTCGTCGATGGCCTGGCCGGCCAGGCCGGGATCGAGGTGAAGCTCCCGCAGCAATTCCTCCGCTACCTCCCGGCGGTGCGGCTTGCGGCCCTCCACGTGCAGCGCGGTGGCGGCGGCGAGGTACCAGCGGTCCAGCAGACCCGGGTCTGCCCGCCGCAGCAGCGCGCCGATCCGCATCATCGACCACCCGTAGGACCAGTCCCGCTCCCAGGGGTGCTTCTTGCCCTCGGCCCGGTTGACCTCCTCCAGGCTGAAAAACCGCCAGCGCACGTCGAGGCCGATCTGCTCGCGCACATCCCGGATCCACAGCGAGGCCTGGTAGGCCCACGGGCACATGATGTCGAAGTGGAAATCGACGGCGCCGACCGGATCGGCGGCTGGCTCAGCAGGCATGCGGCTACCGCTATCACGGCTTCACCGGAATGTCCACGCGCGCTTAGGGTCGGGCGCGCCATCAGGCAGGCGCTGCTGCAGCGGGCCGGGTGCGTCATCATCGGGTTATGCGTGCCGTGCTCCGTGACATGATCCTCGTCCCCGATCCCAGGACCCTGCCCGGCGACCCGGCGAGCTTCGCCTTCGGCCTCCAGATGCTCGTCGGCCCGGCCGACCGGTCGGGCGAGGAATCCTTCGGTCTGACCGTGTGCAGCCCGGAATGGCTGGCAGCGCGATGCGCATCGGGCGAGCCGGTGAACGGTTTGCATCATGTCATCGTCGACAGCGCCGGCTACGACGAACGCACCCTGCGCAGCTGGCTCCAGGCCCGTATCGCCGCGGTGGAAGCCGCCTCCTGGGAGGGCGTCGCCGCCCAGCTCCGCTTCCTGGGCGAGTGGGAGTTCGAGGGTTATCGGCCCCGGACGCCGAGCCGGCCTAGTGACTCCGGCTGCTGCGCGAGTTACCGTCAGTAGGTGATCCTCGCGATCGCGATCGCCGTCATTCTCTCGTCCATCGTGGCTGTGCTCACCTGGACAGTCAGGCTGCTGCGCATCAGCAGCCTCGACGCGTGCGCGCTGGCGGAGAAGCTTGCCTTCCCCGAGCCGGCTTCCGCGCTCGAATGGCCGGAGCTTCGCGTCCAGTCGGTCGTGCCGCAGCCCGACGACCTGTCCCCGGTCATCTTGCAGGTCGGCTGGCCCGCCCACCCGGAACGGGTAGCCACCCTGCTCGTGGCGCTCGACCACGACGAGGCCAAGGCGCTGGCCCTGCTCTGCCACTGGAGCATCATCGGGGCGGCCGTGACGGCCCTTCGGCAGGGCCCCGAGCTGGAACTACGCCGCCGCCAGACCCTGGAACGCGTTCACGCGACCCTCCTCAACGAGGACAGCCGTGCCCGTTAGCCCGGCCGCCGGTCAGGCCGGCTGATGGGCGCGTCAGGCGGGCTGGGGCGTGGGCTGCAGGAGGTCGCGGAAGCGCCGCGCGAACAGGTAGGCGTCGCCGGGCCAGCGCGCGGACAGGTAGTTGCGGTCCTGCACGACAAAGGCCGCCGCGTCACCGCCCGCGGTACCGCGGGCGGTGAGGGTGAACGGTCCCCGCTGGAACTCGCCGCCTGGGTCGAGGGCGGCTGTGACCTCGTCCTCGACGTAGGCGGGGTAGGTCCGGTAGTACCGGCCGAGCCGCCAGGCGGTGGCGAGGTAGGCGACTGTCTCCATGTACTTGGGCAGGCAGGTGGTGCGGCGGCCGGCCAGCGCGCTGCGGCCGGCGGCGTCGCGGGTCCGGGCCAGGACTAGGACGCCATGGCAGATCGCGCCGACCGGCCTGCCGGTCGCCCAGAACCGGGCGACCTGCTCGCGCAGCGCCGACGAGCCTAGGTACTGCCGCATCCCGGGCGCATGCCCGCCCGCAGCAGCAGGCCGTCGAACGCGGTCACGTCGAGCACGGCCCAGGCCTGGGTCGCGGCGAACTCCGGGGCCCCTATGAGCTCGGCATAGTAGCCCTTGGCCTCGGCGGCTGCGCCCAGCTGCCCGAACAGCACCCCGTTGAGCAGTCGGGGGTCCGCCGCGGGGACCGTGCCGGCCTGCTCGGTGGCGAAGACGACCTGATGCCCCGCATCACGCAGCACCCGCCACGGCACCGCGACCTCGGTCACGTCGAAATCCCGGTCCGGAAGCGGAATCAGTACCCGCATGCGGCCATCATCGCACGGCGCGACTCCGGAGATTCTGGCTGACGGAGCTAGGATGTTGAATAGATCGTCCTTTATGGGAGGCACCCATGGCGGCAGGGCCCGAAGACGGGACGGCGGGCGGACTCGGTCGGCTGCGGACCGCGCGGGCCGACCGAGAGCAGGCGATCGACCTGCTCAAGGCGGCGTTCGTGCAGGGTCGGCTGGCCAAGGACGAGTTCGACCTGCGGGTCGGCCAGGTGCTTGCGTCGCGGACCTACGCGGACTTGGGCGCGCTGACCGCCGACATCCCCGGCTGGGTGGCCAGCGCCCGGTCATCGGACGAAGACGCCCGCGACCCTGGCCGGATGCTCAGCTTCAGGACCGCGGCCCGCGTTGGCGCCGTCGGCGCCGCCCCGGCCATGGCCTCTGCCGCAGTGGCGATGACGCAGACCAGCGGAGTGCCGGCGGCTGTCGGCGTGGTTTTGGTGGGCCTGACGGGCTTGTCCGTGGCCGTGCTGCTGGCCGTGCTGCTGATGGTGCTGTCTTGGGTCGCGCGCCGCTCACAGCACGGAACCGCGCAGCGACCGCCATCAGGTCCAGGCGGTCTGGCGTCAGGGCGCCCGGCGCCGAGCCGCCGGCTGCCGCCGGAGAGGCACGACCGATGGCACATTGCCGAAGCGGCCCGCAGCCGCCCGCCCCGCATGCGGGTTGTGGGCGCTTTTACCTAGACGGATGCGCTCCTGGCCTGCGTTGGCCAACGTGTGTTGGTCTGAAGGTAGGCTGAGGCATCGTGACGCGCAGTAGTCATGTGGCCGCCATGCCGCCTGCAAGCCAGGTCGGACCGGTACCCGGGACCGGCGGGCCGCGGTCCGAGGGCACCCGCCGGGCCATCCTGCACGCCGCCCGGGCGATGTTCGCCGCGCGCGGGTACGAGCAGACGACCATCCGCGCCGTCGCCGCGCAGGCCGACGTCGACGCGTCGATGGTCATGCGCTACTTCCAGTCCAAGGCGGGGCTGTTCACCGCTGCCATCAGCACCGACCTCCAGGTTCCTGCCTTGTCCTCGGTACCGGCCGCTCGCCGGGGCGAGCTGCTCGTCCGCTACTTCGTCAGCCGGTGGGAGGAGCCGGACGGCAACGACAAGCTGATCGCGCTGCTGCGGACCGCCGTCACCAGCGAGGGGGTCGCCGAGCAGGTTCAGGCAACGCTCAGCCAGCGGCTGACCGGGCCGATTGCCGCCCTGGGCGGGGAGCAGGTGCCGGAGCGGGCCGCGCTCATCGCGGCGCAGGTGCTCGGCCTGGCGCTCTGCCGGTACATCCTGCGGTTCGAGCCGTTGGCGTCGCTGCCCGCGGAGGACGTGGTGGCCGCCGTCGGCCCGTCGGTTCACGACTATCTGACCCGCGAGCCGGCGATCGCATTAGCCGGCCAGGCGGCGTGTCGACGGCATTGCCGTCGGCGGCGCGAGCCGCGCCCGGCGCCCGCTACATTGCTGGTGTGCCCGGGGGCTTCTCCCGCCCGGGAGCCGTGCTGCGCGCGGCGGGCATCGCGGGTTCCTCCGCGTAAGATTCGACGGCCGCGAGCCGGATAGGAGGCGCTGATCGTGAGCTCGGACCTGATCGAGCGGGCACTGAGGCGGTTCCTGGTGCTGGGCCAGGCGATGCGGCGCGACGCCGAGACGCTTCCGGTCAGCGTGGCGCAGAGCGCGGTGCTCTCACGCCTGCGCGGCGGACCGAAGACGGTCGGGGAGCTTGCCACCGCGGAAGGCGTCAGGGCGCCGAGCATGACGCAGATCATCAACCGGATGGAGGAGGCCGGCTGGGTCACCCGGTCGGAAGGCCCGGTGCGAGGCCGGATGGTGCAGATCACCGAGGCAGGCCGGTCCGTCGCGGTCGCGGTGCGCGAGGAGCGCGCGGCCCGGCTGGCGCGACGGTGCGACGGACTGTCGGCCGACGACCTCGCGGCCCTGGAGGCCGTGCTCCCGGTTCTCGACCGGATCTTCGGCGACCCCCTGAGTTACTGAGGCGCGCCGCCTGCGAGGGCATAGCCCCGCCGTCTCTTGTGTTAGATTAGTTAGGCTAACTACACAATAGATGAAGGCCAGGCATGGGACAGATGACAGGCGACGGCCGGCTGCGCGAGAGGCGCGGGCTGGCGGGGCGCGGCGACCGCCGGGTGCCTGGGGCGGGGGATGGTCGGGGGCCGGGTTCGGGTGCGGTGCTGGCGGTGGTGTGCCTGGGGTTGGCGCTGTCGATGTAAAACGCGACAGTGGTGAACGTGATGCTGCCGGGTATCCGGGTGTTTTGGGGGCGTCGGGGGCGGGGCTGGGGTGGCGGTTCGCGCTGGTCGGGCTGGGGCGGGGCTGATGAACTCGCCGATGAGCAACGCCGCGGTCTCCAGCGCCGACGCCGCCCACAGCGGAGCGGCATCGGCCGCCCATAACACGTTCCGGCAGATCGGCGGGACCCACGGGGTGGCCGCGCTCGGCACGATCGTCGCGGCCGGCCACCACACCGCCACAGTCGCCAGCCCGGCCGCGTTCCAGGCCGGCCTCAGCCACGCGTTCTGGGTCGTCGCCGCGCTGCTGGCCCTGTGCGCGGTTACCGTCGCCATCCTCGGCACCAACAAGAAACGACCCGACGGTCGGCACTGCGCCCGCTGACGCATGCAACCGATCCGCCCGCCGGTTCCGTCATGAGGGCATGAGGATGGAAGGCGGCGCGAGGACGTGACGGCGGTGGATGACGGAGAGTTCCGGTCATACGTGGGCCGGCAGCGGCCTGCCCTGCTGAGGGCGGCGACGCTGCTGGCGGCCGGCGACGTGCATCTGGCCGAGGACCTGGTGCAGACGGCCCTGACCAAGCTGTACCTGACGTGGCCTGCCTTCCGGGCGGCGTCCAACCCCGACGGGTACGCCCGGCGGGTGCTGGTCAACGCGCTGATCGACGAGGCGCGTCGTCCCTGGCGACGCCATGAGCACCCCCGAGGGGAGCTGTCGGATCCGACGCCCGAGCTCCCGGCCAGCAGCCTTCGAGTCGAACAGGTGCACCAGGCGCTGAGCGCCCTGCCGCCGCGCATGCGCGCAGTGGTGGTGCTCCGGTACTTCGAGGGCCTGTCCACTGCGGAGACCGCCCTGACGCTCGACTGCAGCGAGGGCAACGTCAAAAGCCAGCTAGCACGGGCTCTCGGCAAACTACGGCAGCTGCTGGCCGCCGCAGCCGCCCCAGAGGATGGTCCTGCGCATGCTCATGTCGCGACGACCGCAACCCGCACTGCCACCGCAAGCCTGACGAGGAGCATGAAGTGAACCACACCGACGCGCGCGGCGAGCGCATCGAAAGCGACGAGGCGGCCGCGCTGAAGAGCCTGCTCAGCGAAGCCTCGACGGTCGCCGCCGGCTCCGACGCCCGCCCGCCCGCGCCGCTGATCGAGGCCGATCTGGCCCGCGCCCGGGCGTCGTCGGCGCGTCGTCGGCGCGCCCGCCGCGGCGCCGGCGCCTGCACCGTCCTCACCGCCGCGGCGGCAACGATCGCGGTGGTGGCGCTGGCGCAGCCTGCACACCACCCCAACCATCCCCAGCCGATCTCGAACGCCACCAATGGCGCCGCGCCGGTGATGCGCCTCGCCTCGTACAGCCTCCGGCTTCCGCGCGACTACCGGCTCACCGCGGAGGCGACGTCGGACTGTCCTCCCCTCGACGTCGCCTTCATGCGACCAGAGCCGACAGCACCCATGCACCCGGCCGACCGGGCGACTGCCACCGCCAGCCGAGCGGACGTGCCGCAGTACGCGTCGCTGGACGCAACGCAGGCGCACCCCAGGGGCGGATGCATCGGCATGGTGCTCGCCCCGCCCTACACCCCGACCGCGGCCAGCACCGACCCGGAGTCGGCGGGGCTGGCGGGCGCCCGTGCCGTGCTGGTGGGTCGCTACGCGGGCCGGGCGGGCAGCTCGACGCTTTTCGCCCAGCCGTCAGACGTTCGCAGCACGCTGGAATGGCTCTACGTCGAGATCCCGCTCGCCGATGGTCAGCATCAAGACCTCGTGGTCAGCAGCACCGGGCTCTCGCAGAGTTCCCTCATCGCTCTCATCGCCAACGGGCTCACGGTCGGCTAGCGCGAGTTCGCGGTTCCCCGGAGACCCGCGGCCGCCTGAAGGGCATAACCGAGCCAGTCACCCGCATCGCGTGATGACTTCCGACCGGGCGCGGCGCGAGGGTTTGACGGGACGTTCTACTTCGGGGGGAATCGGCACATGTCTTCAGCGGAGGACTACGACATCCTGGTGATCGGCAGCGGGGAGTCGGGCAAGTACCTCGCCTGGACGATGGCGGGCGAGGGACATCGCACGGCGGTGGTGGAGCGGAAGCTGATCGGCGGGTCGTGCCCGAATATCGCCTGCCTGCCGAGCAAGAACATCATCCAGTCGGCCAAGGTCCGCTCGTTCACGCGGCGCGCGGCCGAGTTCGGGGTCGACCTGGAGTCGGTCGCCACCAGCATGGCGGGGGTGCAGGCGAGGAAGCGCGCGATGGTGGCCGCCCTGCGCGAGGTGCACCTGGGCCGGTACAAGGCCAGCGGGGCCGAGCTGATCATGGGCCAGGCGCGTCTTTCCGGTGAGCGGACGGTCGACGTCGAGCTCAACGACGGCGGCCGGCGACAGCTCCGCGGCGAGCGGGTGTTCCTGAACCTCGGCACCCGCGCGACCATGCCGAACATCCCCGGCCTGGCCGATGCCCGGCCGATGACCCACATTGAGCTGCTTGACCTCGACCGGCTGCCCGAGCATCTGATCGTCATCGGCGGCGGCTACATCGGACTCGAGCTGGCGCAGGCCATGCGCCGGTTCGGCGCGCAGGTCACGGTCATCGAGTCGGGACCGCAGCCGCTCGGCAATGAGGACGCCGATGTCACGGCGGGCATCGTCGACCTGTTCGGCGACGAGGGGATCACCCTGCATCGCCAGGCGAGCGTCCGCCGCGTCGACGGAGAATCCGGCCGGTCCGTGCGCGTGCTCGCGGAAGGTCCGGACGGTGAGCTCGCCATCGACGGGACCGACCTGCTGGTCGCCGTCGGCCGCACGCCCAACACCGCCGGCATCGGCCTCGAGCAGGCCGGCGTCCAGCTGACCGAGACCGGCTACATCGCGGTCGACGAGCACCTGGCCACGACGGCGGCCGGCGTGTGGGCGATGGGAGACTGCGCGGGCAGCCCTCAGTTCACCCACGTGGCCTTCGATGACTTCCAGATCGTGCACGACAACCTGACCGGGGGCAGCCGGTCAACCAGCGGCCGGCTGATCCCGTTCTGCATGTACACCGATCCGGAGCTGGCTCGGGTCGGGCTCAACGAGACCCAGGCCAGGCGCCTCGGCCTCGGCTACCGCCTGCTCAGCATGCCGATGGCGGCGGTACTGCGGACCAGAACCATTTCCGAGCCCCGCGGGTTCATGAAGATGCTGATCGCCGCCGACAGCGATGAGATCCTCGGCTTCACCGCGTTCGGCGCCGAGGCCACCGAGCTGCTGGCGGCCGTCCAGACCGCCATGGTCGGCCGCCTTTCCTACACGACGCTGCGCAGCGCTATCTACACCCACCCGGCGATGGCCGAAGGGCTCACCTTCCTGCTGAGGAACACGCCCGCGCCCCGGCGTAGTGAGCGCGGCTAGCGCAGCTCGCGGCGGCGGCTGAAGAACGCGGCGGAGGCCGGGCGCCAGAGCTGCCACACCGCGGCCAGGCCGGTCAGCCAGGTCAGCATGGCCAACGACAACTGCGCGACGCCCTGGCTGCCAGCGAGTTCCAGTGTCGCCAGGCCGCACAGCACCGTAGACAGGACGCGCGCCCAGTTGCTGCCGCGACGGACCGCCCGCGCCATCCACAACCACAGGGCGATCAGGATCAGGCCGACGACGATCACCAGCGTGATGATGAGCAGGCGCAGATGGCCGATCTGGGCGCTGCTGAGGTGATGCCCGAGCACCGTCAGGTGGTAGGCGTTCAGGTCGCCGATGAAGACAAGCGCCACAATCAGCTGCACGACAGTGCCGACAGCGCCTCCGTACATGAGCTGGGCGGCGGCAAGCACCGGCTTGGGAGCATGGGACGGCGGCGGCCCGGCCGGTCGGCCGTCGGACGGGTCGGGGTCGGACGCGGTGGCCTCTGCGATGGTGGCGGGGCGCCCAGCGGCCGGATCTGCGGCGATCGTGGCGGTCAGCCGGGCGCGGGCCGCGCCCAGGTCGGCGGGCGCGGGCAGAGGCATCTCGCCCGCTAGCCCGCGAAGCAGCTTCATCTCATTCATTGGTCGTGATCTCCTCGTACGTCGCCGCGGCATCGGTGCCGGCCAGCATCCGGCGCGTCTGCGCGCGCGCCCGGTGGAGCCTGGAGCGCACCGTCCCCACCGGGATGCCCAGCGCCCGCGACACCTCCTCGTAGGTCAGCTGCTCCCAGGCGATGAGCAGCAGCACATCCCGGTCGCCGGGCGGCAGCGCGACCAGCGCCGCGTACAGCAGCGGTCGCGTCGCCTGGGCGGTGACACTGGCCGCCACCCGCGCGGCGTGGCCGGGAACCCCGGGGTCAGCCACGGTGGCCTGGCCGATCCGGTATTGGCGGGCCTCGTCCCGGTGATGCTGGCCGACCAGGTTGGTGGCGATCCCGTACAACCACGGCCGGGCATCCGCGTGGCCCAGGTCGTACCGGTCCCGCTTGGCGAAGGCGACCAGGAACGTCTCCGCGACCAGGTCGTCGGCAACCTGGGAGCCGGCCCGCCGGGCAACGTAGCGGTAGATGTAGGGGGCGTGCCGGTCGAACAGCACAGCGAACCGCTCCGGCTCACGCCGGGAGCTCGCAATCACCTCAGCGTCATTCGCGACTGCCGGCCCTCGGCGTTGTCTCATGCCTGACCTTGGCTCATGTCCGTGCTCTTCCGGGTGCTAGGGAGGCTACATCCGTTATCCGCAACCGGCGCGATATGAGTTCACGGGCACTGCATCCAGACTGCCTGCCTGGCAGATTTCCACATGCCGACGTTGGGCCGGCGCCGACCTCAGGGGCTCCCGCCGCCCTTACGCGGCGACGTCGGTGTTCTCAGGAACAGCGGCGGGCTGGCCGGGCGGGCCTGCGGTGGCCCGCAGGTAGCGGGTGACGGCGACGGCGGCCAGGCAGACGGCCAGCGCGATCACCCGGACGGTGCCCTCGCTCGGCCACGGCAACAGATGCGTCAGCTGGAGCCGCAGCGTGAACGGATGCGTGACGGCGTTCAGCGACAGGTAGATGACGACGCCGGTGCTGAGGAACACGGCGCTCTCGGCCACCGCCTGCACCAGGTTGACGCCGGCGGGCCGGGGCGCGGGCCGGGCAGGCGGACCGTTGCGGCGCTCGAGCTGCAGATACTTGCTGAGCACGAGGCCGACGATGGCGAGCCCGAAGGCAAGGGCGCCGGTCGTGTCGGTTCGCAGGCCGGGGATGGCGGGCCAGTACGGGCTCGCCTCCCCGCCGGTGAAGCTGGCCACGAGAGCTGTCCCGGCCCAGATCAGCACGGCGGTGTAGCCGATACCGAAGGCCGCCGATTCGACCACGAGCTTCCGCTGGTCCTGGCTCCTGGTGCGCACACCACACTATAGGGAACCCGGGCAGGCGCTTAGCCCACGTCCGGGCCCCGGCACCCCGGAACCGGCCGGTTGGCCTATCTCCGGAAGCCGCCCCGCGAAGCCGACCGCAGGACGGTACGTTTGTCCGGCGGCCACGCCGGAGGAGGAGATCATGCCGATACCCCGACTGTCAGCTCGCCTCAGCGCGTCCGTCGCTGTCGCCGCGAGCGGGTCCGTCGCCGTACCGGGCAAGGGCATCCTTCCGCCGAAGAATCCCGCGAGAAACTCGGCTGCATGACGATCTCGCTGACGGCCTACGAGCAGCTGACCCCGGACGAGCAGCTGTTCGCGTCCGCCAACCTGGAGCGCGTCGAGCGCGGGCTGCCCGCCATAACGGTCTTGACCAAGTCGCTGGACAAGGTCGCGCAGACCGGCGCCGCCGACGATGCCGATCCGCCGCTCGACCAGGTGCCGGACCAACTGCCCGGCGGCGGCCGAGATCGCGATGGGCGCGGGCCACGTGGCCAAGGGCAAGGCCTACGGCGACAGCGAGACGGAGCTGTTCGCGGGCGTCTGCGGCCCCGCCCCGACCGACGTCGTGATCGCGTGGGCCGAGGCCGAGAAGCTGCTGCACATCACCTGAAGCAACCCCCAACCCGTAACCCGGAGGGACCAGCATGGCCGCTGACGTCACCGACGCCGACCTGGCGCACTTGCGCCGCTGCGTGGAACTGGCGGAAGAAGCCGTCGCGGCGGGCGACTTCCCGTTCGGCTCGGTGCTGGTCGCCGCCGATGGGACCGTTCTCGCCGAGGACCGCAACCGCGAGGTGACCGAAGGGGATCCGACCAGCCACCCGGAGTTCGCGCTGGCGCGATGGGCCGGTCAGCACATGACGCCGCCGGAACGGGCCGAGGCGACCGTCTACACCTCGGGCGAGCACTGCCCGATGTGCGCGGCCGCTCACGGCTGGGCCGGACTCGGGCGCATCGTCTACGCGACCTCATCGGCCCAGATGACCGGGTGGCTGACCGAATGGGGAGTCCGCCCTTCCCCGGTCCTGCCGCTCGCCGTCACCGAGGTCGTTCCCGGCCTGGCGGTCGCGGGCCCGGCCCCGCAGCTGGCGGCGCAGGTGCGCGAGCTGCACCGCAGGTTCCGCTCGGCGCGAGGGTAATCGCCCGCCGCATGGCCGGGTGGCCGACCCCGGCCACTAGGCGGTGTAGACGCCGGTCGGCTTGTCGTGGTACCCCTTCGCGCCGATGGCCCGCGCGAGCGGGCTCGCCGGGTCCTCGCCCGTCTTGAGCGCATCGAGCACGGAGCGGAAGTCGTACCGGGGCGCCCAGCCCAGGTCGGCGCGGGCGCGCGCGTTCACGTAGACGCGGCCGACGGACGGGAACATCCGCCAGCCGCGGCGGGCGTACTCCGCCTCGTAGTCGGGGAACAGCCGGCCGACGACCGCGGGCGCGTCGTCCCGCAGCGCGGCCAGGTCGGCCGGGGTGAACGGCGTCGTCGCGCTGAGGATGTACTTGCCGAACCCGATCCGCGCCGCCCGCTCCATCGCCAGCAGGTGCGCGTCGGCCACGTCGGCCACGTCGACCCGCCGGTACAGGTACTCGTTGGCCTTCGCGTTCGCGTCGGCGTAGGCGGCGCGAACCTGGTCGTCGTCGTCGCCCTCGGGGAAGAACCGCGACGTCCGCAGGACGATGACGGGCAGGCCGTGCTCGGCGTGGACGAGCTCGCACAGATCCTCGGCGGCGGTCTTGGTGACGCCGTAGATGTTGCGCGGGGCGGGCGTCACGTCCTCGGTGATCCAGGCGGCCGGCTGTTCAGGCAGCGGGGTCAGCGCGCGCCCGAACGCGCTCGTCGTGCTGGTGAAGACGAAGCTGCTCAGGCCGGCCGCGACGGCCTCCTCGAGCAGCGTCAGCGTGCCGCTGACGGTCGTGTCCACGAACGCCTGCTTGCCGTGCGAGCCGACGTGCGGCTTGTGTAGCGTCGCCGTGTGCAGGACGGTGTCGACGCCGTCCATGCTCGCGCGGACGACGGCCCGGTCCGCGACCGACCCGACCACCGTGGTGTGCGGCGACGGCCTGACGTCGAGCCCGGTCACGTCGTGCCCGCTATCCCTGAGCACCCGGACCAGGGCCTCGCCCAGATGGCCGGAACTGCCAGTAACCAGAACCCTCGCAGCCGTCACGCCGGTCAGCGTACTGACGGCGGTCAGCGCACGGCAACGCGTTTCTTCGGCTGCGGATCGCCGTCGGCCTCAGTCGTCGTCGGGCTGCCTGATCAGCTGGGCGATGTAGTGCTGCTCGCCGAGCAGGGTGAGCAGCCCCATCTGGGTCTCCAGGTAGTCGATGTGCTCTTCCTCGTCGGACAGAATCGCCTCGAAGATGTTCGCGCTGGTCACATCGCCCCTGCCGCGCATGTACTCGATGCCGCGCCGCAGCCGGTCCACCGCCTCCATCTCCACCGCCAGGTCCGCCTCGAACATCTGGCCGACGGTCTGGCCGATGCGGAGCGGAAACAGGCGCTGAAAGTTCGGCAGGCCCTCGAGAAAGAGGATTCGGTCCGCCAGGGTCTCGGCGTGCCGCATCTCGTCGATTGACTCGGCCCGAGTGTGCTTGGCCAGCTTCACCCAGCCGAAGTTCTCCTGCATCTTGTAGTGCAGGAAGTACTGGTTGATGGCCGTGAGCTCGGCGGTCAGCTGTTCGTTAAGGAATTCAAGTACCCGATCGTCTCCGCGCATACCCGATACCCTAACCGTCTGTAATTGGCCGGGTGCAGCGACACGTGAGGCGGGCTCAGCGGGCTTTGACGGTCACGCGTCCTGCAGCGCCTTCAGCGGGCAGGGCCGCGCGCGCTCGCCGATCAGCTTCTCGATCCGGTCCCGGCACGTCCCGCACCCGGTGCAGGCCCCGGTAGCGCTGGAGACGGCCTCGACCGTGGCGGCGCCGTTGTCGATCGCCGTGCTTACCCGGTCACTCGTTACTGCACGGCAGATACATGCGAACACGCCGTCGCCACTCCTCTCACGCGGGCTAGTGTGGTTAGGCTATCCTAACTCTCGCGTTCGCGCACCGGTCTGACCGCGCCTTTTCGTATCGACGTCGGACGAAGCGCGCTGGTCTGAGGCGGATAGCCCCGTATCGTCGGGGTTGTGAGCATCACCGGGCGGCGGTCGCGGCCCATCAGGATTCGAGAAGCGCTGACCAGCCGCCCGCGGGTAGCGTGAGCGGATGAAGACTCAGGCGACCACGGCCACCGCGGCGGGCACGCGGCCCGTCGGCGGCAGCCACGATGTGATCCGGGTGGTCGGCGCGCGCGTCAACAACCTCAAGGACGTCAGCGTCGAGATACCCAAGCGCGCGCTGACGGTGTTCACCGGGGTCTCCGGCTCGGGCAAGAGCTCGCTGGTGTTCGGCACGATCGCGGCCGAGTCGCAGCGCCTGATCAACGAGACCTACAGCGCCTTCGTGCAGGGCTTCATGCCGACGCTGGCGCGGCCGGACGTCGACGTGCTCGAGGGGCTGACCACCGCGATCACCGTCGACCAGCAGCGGATCGGGGCCGACCCCCGGTCCACCGTCGGCACCGTCACCGACGCCAACGCGATGCTGCGGATTCTGTTCAGCCGGCTGGGGAAGCCGCGCATCGGCTCGCCGCAGGCGTACTCCTTCAACGTTGCCTCGATCAGCGGGGCGGGCGCGGTCAAGTTCGAGCGCGCTGGGAAGACGGTCAAGGAACGGCGCAGCTTCAGCGTCACCGGCGGCATGTGCCCGCGCTGCGAGGGCCGGGGCACGGTCTCCGACATCGACCTGTCCCAGCTTTACGACGACAGCAAGTCGCTGCACGAGGGCGCCCTCACCATCCCCGGCTACACGACAGGCGGCTGGGGGTACCGGCTCTACACCGAGTCCGGGTTCTACGACCCGGACAAGCCGATCCGCAAGTTCACCAAGAAGGAACTGCAGGACCTGCTGTACCACGAGCCGGTCAGGATGAAGATCGCCGGCATCAACCAGACCTACGAGGGCCTGATCCCGCGGCTGCAGAAGTCCATCCTGTCCAAGGACCCCGACTCGATGCAGCCGCACATCCGGACGTTCGCGGACCGGGCGGTCACGTTCACCAGCTGCCCCGAGTGCGACGGCAGCCGGCTCAGCGAGGCCGCCCGCTCGTCGCGGATCGACCGCGTCAGCATCGCCGACGCGTGCGCGATGCAGATCAGCGACCTGGCCGACTGGGTCCGCGGCCTCGACCAGCCCTCGGTGGCGCCGCTGCTGGCCGCGCTCGGCCAGCTCCTCGACTCGTTCGCCGAGATCGGGCTCGGCTACCTGTCGCTCGACCGGCCGTCGGGCACGCTGTCGGGCGGCGAGGCGCAGCGGGTCAAGATGGTCGGGCACCTCGGCTCGTCCTTGACCGACGTCACCTACGTCTTCGACGAGCCCACCATCGGCCTGCACCCGCACGACATCCAGCGGATGAACGGCCTGCTGCTTCGCCTGCGGGACAAGGGCAACACGGTGCTGGTGGTAGAGCACAAGCCGGAGACGATCGTGATCGGCGACCACGTCGTCGACCTCGGCCCCGGCGCCGGGGCGGCGGGCGGCACGGTCTGTTTCGAGGGGACGGTCACCGGGCTGCAGGCCAGCGACACCGTCACCGGCCGTCACTTCAGCGACCGGGCCGCGCTGAGGAAGACCGTGCGCGAGGCCGACGGCAAGCTCGAGATCCGCCAGGCATCGGCCCACAACCTGCGCGACGTCGACGTAGACATCCCGCTCGGGGTGCTGGTCGTCATCACCGGCGTGGCCGGCTCGGGCAAGAGCTCGCTGATCCGCGGCTCGGTGTCCGGGCGGGACGGGGTGGTGACGGTCGACCAGGCCCCGATCCGCGGCTCGCGGCGGAGCAATCCCGCCACCTACACCGGGCTCCTCGACCCCATTCGCACCGCGTTCGCGAAGGCCAACGGGGTGAAGCCGGCGCTGTTCAGCTCCAACTCCGAGGGCGCCTGCCCCAACTGCAACGGCGCGGGCGTGATCTACACCGACCTCGCGATGATGGCCGGCGTCGCCACCGTGTGCGAGGTGTGCGAGGGGAAGCGGTTCGATGAGGCGGTGCTGGAGTACCGCCTCGGCGGCCGCGACATCAGCGAGGTGCTGGCGATGTCGGTGGGGGAGGCCGAGGAGTTCTTCGGCGCGGGCGACGTGCGCACCCCGGCCGCGCACGCCATCCTCGTGCGGCTGGCCGACGTCGGGCTCGGCTACCTCACCATCGGCCAGCCGCTGACCACGCTGTCCGGCGGCGAGCGGCAGCGGCTCAAGCTGGCCACCCACCTGGCCGACAAGGGCGGCGTCTACGTCCTCGACGAGCCGACCACCGGTCTTCACCTGGCCGACGTGGAGCAGCTCCTCGGCCTGCTCGACCGCCTGGTCGACTCGGGCAAGTCGGTGATCGTGATCGAGCACCACCAGGCGGTCATGGCGCACGCCGACTGGATCATCGACCTCGGCCCCGGGGCCGGCCACGACGGCGGCCTGATCGTCTTCGAAGGCACCCCGGCCGACCTGGTCGCGGCCCGCTCCACCCTCACCGGCGAGCACCTCGCGGCCTACGTCGGCGCCTGACCCCGTCGGCTGCGCCACCGACCCCAGCCGGACCCTGTCGGCTGCGCCATCGACCCCCCAGCCGGACCCTGTCACCTACGCCATCGACCCGAAACGGATCCTGTCACCTACGCCGTTGACCCGAATAGGCGATGTCGATGGCGTCGGTGACCGGTCGGCGATCCTGACGATGGGGTCGGTGACAGCCGCGTGAACCCCTGTCAATGGGGTCGGTGACAGCCGCGTGAACCCCTGTCGATGGGGTCGGTGACAGGATGAGCCGCTGCCGCACGGGGTTAGCGGGCGGGGCGGCCGGAAGCGGCGGGGCCGGGCTGTGCGCGCTGCTAGCCTGAATGGGCTGAGGGGTGTCATTCCATGCTGGTCATTCACGGGATCTGGGCGTACGGCGCGCTGCAGGTGTGGGCGGAGGACTCCGCCCAGCCGACGAAGGCGCCGCCGCGGGCCGGCCGGCCGTCCCGTGCGCCCCGCCCGCATCCGTTCGCGGTCGAGCCTGGCGAGCTGGCGGACGCGCTGGCCGGGGCCGGGGCGGGGGACTTGGCCGCCAAGGCGGTCGACGACGAGCTGACGCTGCGGCTGCCGTCCGTAACCGACGGGCCGCTGGCCTCGCCCGAGCTCGTCCGCCCGGCGGCCGACGACCCGGAGATCCCGGCCGCCCGGCGCATCGCGCTGGCCTCCTGGCGGGTCCCGGCGCTGGTGTTCGAGCCCGTCGCCGCGGCGGCGCTGCTGCCCGCGCTGGCCGGCCTGGCGTCGGCCGAGCTGGCGTCGGCCGGCCTCGCGCCGGCCGAGCTGGTGTCCAGCGGCCCGGCCTCGGGCGAGCTGGTGTCCGCCGAGCTGGTGTCCGCCGAGGTCGCGTCCGGCGAGCTGGTGTCCGGCGAGGTGGCGTCGGGCGAGCTGGTGTCGGCTGGGGAGGCGTCGGCCGCCCTGGCGTCCGCGCTGCCGCCCGGCGGGCCGTCCTCGGGCGGTCTGGCCGTCGGCGGGTCGATCGGCTACCTGGCCGCCGTCGCCCGGTTCGCCGAGGACCTGGTCTCGCGGGGCCGGGTGCTGCCCGTCCTGACGCCGGAGGCGGACGGCTACGCGGCCCGCTGGCGGCCGGTGCTGTCCGCCGCCGACGCGCAGCGCGCCCGCGAGCTCGCCGCCGCGATCCCGCCCGCCTGCCGGGCCGCGGCCGACAGGGCGGCCGACAACGCGCCCGGCCCGCTGCTGGCGGGCATGCTCGACGCGCTGGCCGACGCGACGGCCCGCACCCGGTTGCCGGGTGCTCTGCTGCCCGCGCGGCGCGGTCGCCGCCCCGCTCAAATTCCGGTTATCGAACGGACCGTGGCGTCTCTGACCGGCTCCGATCCCCTGGTCGAGGTGGAGGGCGCGGCCGCCGAGGGCGAGGCCAGGGACCTGACGTCAGCGTTCGCCGAGTGGCTGGCCGTCGCCGCTCGGCCGGCCGGCCCGGTCCGGACCTGCTTCCGGCTGGTCGAGCCGCCCGACCCCGTCGCGCCGGGGCCGCACGCCGACGGCGGCGAGCACTTCGCGGAAGCCTCAGGATCCGGGGCCGGCCGCGATGACGACGGGACCTGGCTGGTCGAGCTCTCGCTGCAATCGGCCGAAGACCCGAGCCTGATGCTGTCGGCCCCGGACGTGTGGCACGGGGCCGGGTTCGGCTGGCTGGCAGGCGACGCCGATCCCGAGGAGGAACTGCTGGCCGGGCTGGGCGCGGCCGCGCGGCTGTTCCCGGCGCTGGACGGGGCGCTGCGCGAGGCCGCGCCGACCCGGCTCGCGCTCGACACCGCGGGCGCGCTCGACTTCCTGCGGGAGACCGGGCCGCTGCTGTCGGGCGCGGGGTTCGGGGTGCTGCTGCCGGACTGGGCGCGCAAGGCGCGGCTGGGCCTGAAGCTGACCGCCAGGTCATCAAGCGGCTCGCCCGCCTCGGCCAGGACGGGCCAGTTCGGAATGCAGGACCTAGTCGACTTCCGGTACGAGCTGGCGGTTGGCGACGACGCCCTGTCGCCGCAGGAGCTGGCCGAGCTCGCCCGGCTCAAGGTTCCCCTCGTCCGCATCCGCGGCCAGTGGGTGGAACTCGACGACCGGCACCTGAAGGCGGCGCTGAAGTTCCTCGAGGGCAGGCAATCGGGATCGATGGCCGCCGCCGACGTGCTCAGGACCGTCATCGGGGCCGGCGGCGGCCCGGGCGAGCTGACGCTGACCTCGGTCGACGCCGACGGATGGCTGGGCGACCTGCTGTCGGGCGAGGCCGACCGGCGGCTCGACCCGATGCAGACCCCGGCCGGGTTCCACGGGGAGCTGCGGCCGTACCAGCAGCGCGGTCTCTCGTGGCTGTCGTTCCTCGGCCGCCTCGGCGTCGGTGCCATCCTCGCCGACGACATGGGCCTGGGCAAGACGGTCCAGCTGCTGTCGCTGCTATGGGCGGACCGGGCGAAGACAGGGACCGTTCGGGATGATCCAGATTTTGATCTTTCCGCCCCGAGCCTGCTTATCTGCCCGATGTCGCTGACCGGGAACTGGCAGCGGGAGGCGGAGCGGTTCACCCCGGGCCTGGCGGTGCACGTCCACCACGGCGCCGACCGGCTGGCGGGCGCGGAGCTGACGGACGCGGTCGCGGGCGCCGACCTGGTGATCACCACCTACCAGACGGCGGCCAGGGACCTTGCCGAGCTATCGCAGGTGCGCTGGGCGCGGGTGGTGTGCGACGAGGCCCAGGCGATCAAGAACCACCTGAGCCAGCAGGCGAAGGCGGTCCGGGCGCTGCCCGCGGCGTCCCGGATCGCGCTGACCGGCACGCCGGTGGAGAACCAGCTCTCCGAGCTGTGGTCGATCATGGAGTTCGCCAACCCGGGCCTGCTCGGATCGGCCAAGTCGTTCCGGGATCGGTACGCGGTGCCGGTCGAGCGGCACGGCTCGGCCGAGGCCGCCCAGCAGCTGCGCCGGGTCACCGAGCCATTCGTGCTGCGGCGGCTGAAGACCGACAAGTCGATCATCTCCGACCTGCCCGAGAAGCAGGAGATGAAGGTGTGGTGCAACCTGACCCAGGAGCAGGCCACCCTGTACGCGGCGACCGTGACCGACATGATGTCCAGGATCGAGGACGCGTCCGATGACATCGGTCGGCGCGGCCTCGTGCTCGCCACCATGGCCAGGCTCAAGCAGGTCTGCAACCACCCGGCGCACCTGCTCGGCGACGGATCCCGGCTGGCCGGGCGGTCGGGCAAGCTGGCTCGGCTGGAGGAGATCTGCGAGGAGATCGTGGCCGAGGGGGACCGGGCGCTCTGCTTCACCCAGTACGCCGAGTTCGGCCGCATGCTGCAGCCCTACCTGGCCGCGCGGACCGGCTGCCAGGTGCTGTTCCTGCACGGCGGCACCACCAGGAAGCAGCGGGACGCGATGGTGGCCCGGTTCCAGGAGGCGGACGAGCCGCTGCTGTTCCTGCTGTCGCTCAAGGCGGGCGGGACCGGGCTCAACCTGACCTCGGCTAACCACGTCATCCACATCGACCGGTGGTGGAACCCGGCGGTGGAGGACCAGGCCACCGACCGGGCGTTCCGCATCGGCCAGCGCCGGGACGTCCAGGTGCGCAAGTTCGTCTGCGTCGGCACCCTCGAGGAGCGGATCGACGCGATGATCGAGCAGAAGAAGGCGCTCGCCGAGCAGATCGTCGGCACCGGCGAGAGCTGGCTGACCGAGCTGTCGGTGGCCGCGCTGCGCGAGGTCCTGGCGCTGTCGCCGGACGCGGTGTCGTCATGAACGAGCGCTACTTCGGGTGGGGCGAGTCGTCCGGGCCGATCGCGGTCGAGGGCGGCGTCAAGGCCAGGAGCAAGCGCGGGGCGATCGGCGAGCAGTGGTGGTCGCGCCGGTTCATCGCGGTCCTTGAGTCCTACGGGGCGGGGATGAGCGGCCGGCTGCAACGCGGCAAGAACTACGCCCGGCGCGGCCAGGTCATCGAGTTCTCGCTTGGCGCGGGGAAGGTCGCCGCGCGCGTGCAGGGGTCGCGCCCGCGGCCGTACCAGGTGAGGATCTCGGTGTCGCCGCTGACCACCGCGCAGTGGCGCGAGGTCGAGTCCAGGCTGGCCGCCCGGGCTCTGTTCCGCGCCCGGCTGCTGGCGGGCGAGATGCCGGCCGAGATCGAGCAGGTCTTCGCCGACGCGGGCACCCCGCTGTTCCCGGCCTCAGCGCGGGACCTGGCCATGGACTGCAACTGCCCGGACTGGGGAGTTCCGTGCAAGCACCTGGCGGCGGTCTGCTACGTGCTGGCCGAGGCGTTCGACGACGACCCGTTCGCGATGCTGGCCTGGCGCGGCCGGACCCGGGCGGAGCTGCTGGCCGCGCTGCGCGGCACGGGGGCGGCCCGGGCCGCCGGCCCTGCGCCGTCCGACGACCCGGCCCGCCGTCTCGAGGCCGGCAGCCCGGCCCTCGCGGCGCTGTCGGACGTGACCGGCCGGGCGCTTGAGGAGTCACTGGCGGACTTCTGGTCGCCCGGCCTGAGCCAGGCCAGGCTGCGCGCCGTCCCGCCCAGCCCGGTCACCCCGCCCGACCTGCTGCTCCGCGTCTGCGACCCGCCTGCGGTCGAGGTCCGCGGCCAGAGCCTGCGCGACCTGCTGGCCCCGGCCTACGTCAGGCTCACGGGGGAGTCCGACCCTCCTCAGTTGTTATTCTTCGTTTCGTTGTAAGCGTCCTTGGCCTTCTCGCCCGCCTGCTTCAGGTCGCCGACGACCTGGTCCTTCTGGCCGTCGGCGGCCATGTCGGGGTTGTCGGTGTGCTCGCCCGTGGCCTGCTTGCCCTCGCCCATCAGCTTCTGGGCGGCGTCCTTGGCCTTGTCGATGAAGCTCATACCGTTTGCCTCCACGTGTGGCGTTCTGCGGGCGATCGCGTACGTTCCGTTTCTGAGACGTAGGACGCGCCCGAGGATGTTACACATTAAGTATACATCTGATGACTGCCTGTGAATAAAATGCTCACGTCTGCTGTATTCGGAACGACCCTGTTGCTTCCCGGATTCGACGATCGGCGGTCAGGGCGAGGCTGGCGACCCGGTGCCGGCGATGACCCGCAGCGCGGCCGTGGCGGCAGCGCGATCGGCTGCGCTGACGCCGCCGGTGAGCGAGTCGTCGATGTGCTCGATGATGCGGGCCGCCCGCCGGTGATTCTCGCGGCCGGCGTCGGTGATCTCGAGCAGCACCGCCCGTCCGCGTCCGGACGCGGGTCGCGGGCTCACCCAGCCGAGCGCGCGGAGCTGGCTGACCGCCAGGGCGGCCCCCTGGGGCGTCACCCCGAGTACCCGGGCCAGGTCGGCCGCCGACCGGGGTCCGTGCTCAATGAGCTCGTCGGCTATCCCCACCTGGGCGAGGTTGACGCCTATGTCCGCCAGCGCGCTGTCGAGGGCCCGGCGGAACAGCAGATGCGAGCGCCAGACGAGATAGCCGATGCTGGCGGCGCACGGCCGGCTGCCC
>DATCGA010000570.1:0-40813 GCA_036509215.1 Trebonia sp. | reverse complement strand
GCGACAGCGCCCGCAGCTCCTCGAGCGCCTCCTGAGCCTGGACGACCGCGTCCGCGAGCGCCTCCCGAACGGCCTCCGGCTTGCTGTCGAAATGGTGCTGGGCGCGGCCGAGCTCCATCGCCAGCCGGACCAGCCGCTGCTGCGGCCCGTCGTGGATGTCACGTTCGAGCCGCCGCAGCGCGGCCGCCTCGGCCGTCACCGCGGCGACGGTCTGCGCCCGGGCGGTGTCCCGCTCCTGCTCCAGCCCCCTAATCCGGCGGAGCAGGGCCGACACGTCGAACAGCAGCGCCTGCCCAAGCCCGGCCTGGACGGCGACGCACGCCCGGGTCACCAGCGGCAGCGTGCACAGCAGGAGCAGGGCGAGGACGATCGCGAACGTGAGCTGCTGGCCGGGCGACGACAGCCCGAGGCTCAGGTCGATGTGGGACCGGGCGTTGCCCACGTCCAGGGTCTGCACCGACCCGGACTGCAGGTCGGGGTTGCGCAGCGGGAAGGTGGCGGCGGCGACGCCGACGGCCCACCACACCCCGGTGACCACCGAGGTGACCAGCACCACCGGGAGCACCGCGACCGCGTGCGCGACGTCGGGCCACAGCCCCGGGTCTGACCCGCCGACCGTCTTCTCCGGCGGCGGCTGTTGGCCGCCGATCTCCGCCCTGGCGGCCGGTGAGCGCACCTTGGCGATCCGCCAGCGCTCCAGGTCGGCCGACCAGCGCGCCAGTGCCGGACCGCCTGCTACCAGCCTCGACCCGCCCGGCGCCAGCAGGCCGACCGATCCGACGCACAGACCAGCGACTACCAGCAGCAAGCCGACGGCGGCGGTGACCGGCGCGGTCAGCAGGTACACCGACTCCAGCAGCGTGCGCTGCACCACGCGGACCAGGAGCCTGGCCCCTGGCCGTCTCCGGCCCCGGACCGCGAACGGGAACGACTCGGCCATGGCCCCAGGATATTCACGATCCGGCCCGAGAAGGGGAGAGCGTCACCCGGACAGGCGGCGGGCAGGGCTCATCCCGGCAGGGCCGGAGAGCCGTGGCCCCCCGGTCCGGGTTCCTTGAACTGAGCGGCGACCGGCATCAGCCCTGTGGTTCCCGGCTGTCGCGCTTCCGTCGCCGGGACCGGTCCCGCTGGGTAGCCGCCGTCATGAGGCGCTTCCTGTTCCGTTTGTTCCAGGCGAGCCAGGTCCTCGGGTGAGACGAGGCACGCGACAGGCTTGGAGTGCCTGGTCAGGATGATCCGCTCGTGTCCGTAGGCGACCCTGCTAACAAGATCGGCGAGCTCGTCCCTGGCCTGGGTCACTGGAATCTCACTGGTCACGGGGCAAGGCTATGTACGTTCCTTGCGTTTCTCAAGTAATGTACAGAACGTAGATTCTGTACATTACGTGAGGACGACATTGCTCCGGGGACCGCTCAGCAGCCGCAATTTCCGGCTGCTCACCGCTTGCAGCGTGATCTCGGTGGGCGGGTCGCAGATCGCCGTCGTGGCGATGCCGTTCGCGGTGCTGCGAAGCGGAGGGTCAGCCAGCGATGTCGGCTACGTCGCCGCAGCCGAACTATCCGCCATGATCGGCAGCCTCCTGTTCGGCGGGACGATCGCAGACCGCGCGCCCCGTCATCGGGTGATGATGGCGGCCGAGGCGCTGCAGGCGGTAGCCCAGGGCATTGCCGCGGTGCTGATCCTCACCGGCCAGGCTCAGGTCTGGCAGCTCGCGGTCCTCGCCGCTGCGGGCGGTGCGGGCTTCGGCTTCTACTATCCGGCCGCGCAGGGTCTGCTTCCGCAGACCGTGCAGCCGAGCGAGCTGGCATCGGCGAACGCGCTCTTCCGGACCGGGCGCAATGCCGCCTCGATCGGCGGCGCCGCGCTGGGCGGTGTCCTGACCGGACTGGCCGGACCCGGTTGGGCGCTGGCGGCCGATGCGGCCACGTTCGCGGCTGCACTTGCCCTGAGGGCGGGCATGCGATTCCAGCGCCCGCCTCGCGCGCCGACGCCGAGCGCGCTGTGCGACCTCAGGGAAGGCTGGCGCGAGTTCGCGTCGCGCCGCTGGCTCTGGGCGGTGGTGGCGCAGTTCACGGTCGTCACCGGCAGCTACGCCGCCGTCATGCAGGTGCTCGGGCCGCTGACGGCGCACGCTCACCTCGGCGGCGCGCGGAGTTGGGGCCTCATCGCCGCCGCCTACGCCGTCGGCGCCGTGGGCGGCGGGCTCGTCATGACGAGGTACCGCCCCGAGCGACTCCTCGTCGCCGCCCTGCTGTCTATCCCGGCCTATTCGCTGCTGCTGTTCGCGCTTGCGGTGCCGCTGCCGGTTCCGCTGGATCTCGGCGCGGCCCTGGCGGCCGGCGGAAGCCTGGAGGTGTTCACCGTCTGCTGGGCCACCACGCTGCAGCAAGAGATACCGCCGGAGAAGCTATCCCGCGTCGCGTCCTACGACGCGCTCGGAGGCATCGCCCTGACGCCAGTCGCGACCGTCGTCGCGGGACCAGCCGCCGCCGCCCTCGGCACTACCGCCGTCCTCACCGTCGCCGGCGCCGTTGTGGCCACCGTGCCGCTACTAGTCCTGCTCACGCCGGAGGTCAGGCAGATCCGCCGCCGGAACGGTCCCGGACCGCCGGAACGGTCCCGGACCGCCGGGACCAGCGGCGTAGCCAGAGCAGGCCGAAAACGGGCAGGACGAGCGGGACGAAGCCGTAGCCGACGCCATAGGTCGACCACACGGTGGCGTCGGGGAAGCTGGCCGGGTCGAGCACGCTCCAGGTGCCGACCGCCAGCACGCCGGCCAACTCCACCGAGCAGGACAGGAACGCGATCCGGCGTGCCGTCCTGTTGCCGTTGACGAGGGTCACCGTGGCGACGATGTAGACCACGCCCGCGAAGGCCGACAGCACGTAGGCGGCCGGGGCGCGGCTGAACTCGGTCACGATCTGCGTCCCGGCCCGAGCGCAGGCCGACAGCGCGAAGAGGCCGTAGACGGCGACCAGCAGCCGACCGGGGCCTGTCCTGGTCGACTGCGGCGACGGAGCTGCTCTCTCAGGCGCCCCGCCGGTCTCAAGCGAGGCCGCAGCCTGAGTCGATGCCTCGGTCTCAGACATGAATGACCGCCCAGATCTCATGGAGCCGGACCATCAGGATGGCCGCGGCCAGCCCGGCCACGGCGTATACGGCCGGCCCCCAGCGTGATCGTTCCATCGCCCCCCAGAACCCAGCCAGCAGCGGGACGAGCGGCATCGCGATCAGGTACCCGACGAGCATAACCATCCCCGCGGGGCGCCCGCCGCCGGCCAGCCGGGCCACGATCAGGCCGACCAGGACAAGCAGCAGGATCTCGAGGACGCCGATGACGACGAGCAGGCCAAGGCCCACGCGCCGGTTGCGGGCGGTCGTCAGCAGCGCGTAGGCGGCGAGGCCGAGACCGACCACAATGATCGTCGTTGGGACGGCACCGTTCACAGACGACACGTTACTACGTTTCGTAGTACCATGCGTCGGCCGCCGGGGGCAGTCGACGCCTGTGACCGTCCGTGATGAGACCGCGGGGGGACTAGCCTGGTCCTTTGACGTTGCGTAGCGGCAGGCGGCGGGCGGCAAGGCACGGAGGGGAACCCATGTCGATAGAGAACGGCGTCCGCGCCCTGGAGGACGGCATCAAGACCGACTTCAGCCGGGCCACTGACTATGCGGGCTACCTGGACCTGGACACGCTGCTTTCCGCGCAGCACCCGATCAGCGACCACCACGACGAGCCGCTGTTCATCATCCAGCACCAGACCAGCGAGCTCTGGCTCAAGCTGGTGCTGCATGAGCTGGTCGGGGTACGGGAGAAACTTGACGCCGACGATGTCAGCCGGGCCCGCAAGGGCCTGGCCCGGGTGAAGCACATCTTCCGCACGCTGACTGACCAGTGGTCCGTGCTCGCGACCCTGACCCCGAGCGAGTACGCGGAATTCCGCGGTGTGCTCGGGAACTCCTCGGGCTTCCAGTCGTATCAGTACCGCGCGGTGGAATTCATTCTCGGCAACAAGAACCCGGCGCTGCTCGCCGTGTTCGCCTCGCGGCCCGAGGCTCAGGCGATGCTGGCGGAAACGCTGCAAGCGCCGACGGTGTACGACGCGTTCCTGCGCTTCCTCGCCCGCCGGGGCCACCCGGTGCCCCAGCAGGTCCTCGAGCGGGACGTCAGCCAGGCGTGGGTAGAGACGCCCGAGCTCGTCGCGGTCTACAAGGCGATCTACGAGGACACCACTACCTACTGGTCGGAGTACGCCACCTGCGAGGACCTCGTCGACCTGGAGGACGCCTTCCAGTTCTGGCGGTTCCGGCACCTGCGCACCGTGCAGCGCACGATCGGGTTCAAGCCCGGGACCGGCGGCAGCTCCGGCGTCGCCTTCCTGCGCCGCGCGCTTGACCTCACCTTCTTCCCCGAGATCTACTCGGTCAGGACCGAGCTCGGCGCCTGAGCGAGAGGCTGACGGTGCGTTCATGGAGATCGACCATGTAGGCCGCTTGGCCGGGGCGCTGACCGGCGTGCGCTGCACCGCACCCGAGGGACCGGCCGAGTGGCGGTATCACGGCAGGCTGGTCGCCCGTCAGCTCGACGACACGCGCATCGTTATCCGGGCCGATTTCGACTACCGCGACGTGATCGTGCGACAGCATCCCGCGACCTTCAGCGTCCCGACCCGGTGGGCCAAGCACATGATGGTGGTCGCCGACCTCGCTAGCGGCGACGCCGGGGCGATCGAGGATGCCCTCGAAAAGGCGTGGGAGCTGCAGCGCAGCGCCGAGTGACATCCCGGCTGCGCGTGCGTGACGCGGCCACGCCGGGGCCCGGTCACGATTGAATCTGGGGTGCCCATGCTGGCCGCCGGACGAGGCAGAACGGATGCCCGGCCGGGTCGGCGTACACGTCTTCGCCGTCAAGCTTCACTGCGCCGAGGGCCAGGACGCGCGGCCCCGAGGCGGTCACGTCTTCGACCATGATGTCGAGGTGAGTCTGCTGCGGTACGGCCGGGTCCGGCCAGCTGGGCGGCTGGTGCCCTGGGGCGAGTTGGAAGGCCAGCCCGGACGAGCTCTCGCTGGCGGCCACCACGACCCAGTCGTGGCTGCGATACGTGATCGGCAGTCCGAGCAGGCCGGAGTAGAACGCGGCCAGGGCTGCGGGGTCGGGGCAGTCGAGAACCACGTGGTGCAGACGTCCGATCACGACTTTCTGCCGACCAGGCGCCGGATGATGACGGCAACCGCGGCGGCGACCGCGGCGACCGGGAGAACGCGCTTGAGGACGGGGACGACCACGAACTTGAAGGCGCTCAGCGACTCTTCCCGCTTGACCACCGGGGCCGCCGGCTGAGGCGCGCCCTCCTTGCCAGCGTCACCAGCAGTCGGCTGCCCGCTGCCGGCAGCCTCGCTGGACGCCTCATGCGCGGACTCGGCGGCCGTGTTGTCGGCGATGATCATCGCCTCCAGGTTGGCGGCGAACTGCGCGATGAGCTTGCCGCTGACCTCGGGCAGCAGGGAGCGGCCGAACTGAGCCGGTCGGCCGGTGACGTTCAGCAAGGTGTGGATCGATACCAGCGTGCTGCCCTCGGCGTCGGCTGGCTTCAGGTCGGCCTGGACGGTCGCCGACGCGGTCCCCGCGCCGCGGGCCTCCTTGCCGCTGGCCTCGATGGTGATCGTCTGGTTGGCCTGATCCTTGTCCGTGAACTTGGCGGTGCCCTTGTAGGTGAGCGAGAGCGGACCGAGCTTGACCTTGACCTGACCCTCGATCTCGTCACCGTTGACCGCGAGCACGCTGGCGCCCGGCATGCACGGAGCGATCCGCTCCACGTCGAGCAGAACGTCCCACGCCTGCCCGGGCGGCACCGGAACGGTGAATGTGTTCTCAAGCTCAATCGCCACGCGACACTACTTTCTGGCCGAATAAATCCCTGGGCCGAAATCTCTCAAGCAGCCCTGTTCCGTGGCCGAAGTCTATGCTCCGCCGTCATTCCCGGCCCCAACCGGGTAAGGACGGGAGCGACCCTCCGAGTAGTCACAATGAGACTTCCCAAAGAGGCGATGACGGTTTTTATCACCCGTCCTCTTGTCTTTCCCGGGACCCGGATGTTGGCGATTCTGGCGATGGGGCACCATGGTTTTCATGAGCCCCGTTTCGCGCGGATTCCACCGCAGGCGTCAAGACTCGGCTGAGAACGCGGGCCGGGTCCCGCCCGGCCAGTACGTCACCAAGGACTTCCCGGTCCTGTCGGCCGGCCCGACCCCGCACACGCCGCTGGACGGCTGGAGTTTCTCCGTCGGCCGCCCCGGGCGGCAGAAAACCTGGAGCTGGGCGGAGTTCCGGGACCTGCCGAGCGAGGACGTGACGGTCGACATCCACTGCGTCACGAAGTGGACCAAGCTCGACACGGCCTGGCAGGGCGTGTCGGTGGACACGCTGCTCGACCTGGCCGGGCACGACGGCCCGTTCGCGATGGCTCACTGCGATGGCGGCTACACGACCAACCTGCCCGTGGAAGACCTCACCGGCGGCAAGGCGTGGGTGGCCTACGCCTACGACGGCCAGCCGCTGGAACCCGAGCACGGCGGCCCAGCGCGGCTGCTCGTGCCCCACCTGTACTTCTGGAAGAGCGCCAAGTGGGTGCGCAGCCTCGAGCTGATGGACACCGACGACCCCGGCTTCTGGGAGAACTACGGCTACCACATCTACGGAGACCCATGGCGGGAACAGCGCTACGCGGGCGATTGACCTGGCAAGTTGCGCAGGTCCTGGCCGTAGCCGTCGAGACCGCGTCGGTACGAACGATCATGCTAGACGTGCCGAACTGGCCCGGTCACCAGGCCGGTCAGCACGTGGACATCCGGCTGACCGACGAGGATAACTACGTGGCCGAGCGGTCCTACTCGATCGCGTCGGCGCCCGGTGAGCCGGTCGCGCTGACCGTCGAGCGACTTGACGACGGAGAGGTCTCGCCCTACCTCACCGACGAGCTCCGGGCCGGGGACGAGCTTGAGCTGCGCGGGCCGATCGGCGGCTACTTCGTCTGGGAGCCCAACGACGGCGGCCCGCTTCTTCTGCTGGCCGGCGGCTCGGGAATCGTGCCGCTGCGGTCCATCCTCCGGCACCGCGAACGGACCGGCAGTACCGTCCCGGTTCGCCTGCTCTACTCGTCCCGGACGCTGGACGACGTGATCTACCGCAGCGAGCTGGACAAGCCCGCCGTCGGCGTCGAGGTCGTCCATACCCTCACCCGGCACCAGCCGCCAGGCTGGTCCGGATACGCGCGGCGCGTCGACGCGGCCCTGCTCGCGGAGGTGGCGTGGCCGGCCAGCACGATGCCGCTGGCCTACGTCTGCGGTCCGACCAGCTTCGTCGAGGCGGCCTCGCAGGCCCTGGTGCAATCCGGCTACCCGCCGCAGCGGGTGAAGACCGAGCGGTTCGGTGGAACAGGGGGAACCTGATGGACGCAGTCGACGGCAACGCGATCGGCGGCCTGCTGCATGAGCTCTTCGGCACCGAGATGACGACCAGCATCAGCGTCTGCGGGGCTTGCGGGTCCGCCCGTCAGGTCGGCGAGCTCGCGGTCTACGCGCACGCTCCCGGCACGGTGGTGCGCTGCCGTTCGTGCGACGGCGTGCTGATGGTCTTCGTCAAGATTGGCGATCGGACCTGCGTGGACCTGCTCGGCCTGGCCTCCCTCGGCTAGCGCCGGCTCTGCCGCCAAGCGGGGCCGACCGAGCGACCGTGAGCACGCGCTCGTTGGCAGCTCAGGCGGCCGGCTGGTAACCGGGCAGGCTGGCCAGCTGAGTCGCTAGCCACGGCGAGGTGAGCACCTTCAGCAGGCCCTGAACCTCCGGTGACGTGGCCAGCTTGGCCGGTATGACGAGGTCGAATCGCTCGGCCGCCAGCGGGATGAAGCGCAGGCCGTAGGCCAGCGCGGCCGGTTCGCTGGATACGCCCGCATCGGCCAGGCGGCCCGCGACCGCCGCCGCGACCTGGAGGTGGCCGGAGACCCGGCTGTCGTAGCCGGGGAGCTCGGCCGGGTCCAGGCCCAGGCGCAGGCACTCCCGGTCAAGCAGCTCGCGGGCCCGCGCTCCGGGCTCGCGGTTCACCAGCCGCAGTCCGTGCCTGGCCACGTCGCGCAGCCCGGTGGCGCCGGTGCCGGGCCGGACCACCAGACCCTCGCGCCAGAAGGAGAACCCGACGACCTCGGCCCCGCCGGGGATGTCGGTCACGTTGACTGCGGCCGACTTATCCGCAGCCCGGTGCACCCCGGCCGCGTGCACGAGCCCGGCCGCGGCCAGCCGCATGGCCTCACCGCTCCCGCACGGCCACCAGGCGAACGCCACCGACGGATCGAGCAGGCCCAGCGGGGTCTCGAGCAGCGGCAGGGCCGGATCGCAGCCGGCCACGACCAGAGTCGACCGCGGCGGGCTGATCGGGCGCACCGCGATCTCGTCCGGCCCGGCCGCGGACACGTCAGGGATCCTTGGGACCAGGCCCCCCGCGGCGCCGAAGCCGGTGAGCGCGGCGGTGTCGCCGCGCAGCGGCAGGGCCACGAACGTGTCACTCACGGTCGCCAGCGTGACGCGTGCGCCCGGCCCCGCGGGCGCGACCGGGCGAGCCCGTACCGGGTCAGCGAGTTCTCCCCGGCCGAACAGTTCCTCAACCGTTACGCCCAGCGCGCTGGCTAGCGCGAGGGCGACTCGCAGCGAAGGGTCGGAATGGCCCGACTCTACGGCGGACACCGCCTGCCGGGTCACACCCGCCATGCCGGCCAGCCGCTGCTGTGACAACCCACGCGCCTGCCGCGCCATCCGCAGCGCGGTGCCCGCGGCCCAGGAGACCTCTGTCATGAAGCCTCCGTCAGGAACGTCAGGAACTGCATGGTGGCCGTCATCGCCTCGTGGCGCCACAGGACCAGTGTGTACTCGAATCCCTCGGCCGCGCGCAGGCGATCATCGAGCGCCGCCGCGACTGGACCCAGCCCGGCAAGCTGAGCCCGGACCAGGGGACGCGAATCGACCCCGGCCCGTTCATTGAGCGCAAGCTTCACCATCAGCTCGGACCTGACGTCCCTGACGTGCTCTACCGGCCTGTCGAGCCAGGTCTCCGCCGCTGCCCGGCCGGCCGGGGTGATCTTGTAGATCGAGCGAGCCGGCCCTTGGCTCGTCCGCTGCTCTTTTGACATCCGGATCAGGCCGAAGAGCTCCAGCTGTTGCAATGCGTAATAGACCATGGCCTTGGGAATCGACCAGATCCGGCCGAGGCTGCCGTCGGGTGCCAGCAGCCCAGCCAGCACAAGGCCGTAGGTCGGTCTCTCCCGGACGAGACACAGCACGAGCCCTTCGGCCAGCGACAGCTTGTGCGCGCCCGCGCTTCTGCCCCGATCGTCAGCCCTCGACACGATCCCGGTCAGATTCCCGCTGCTGCCGCTAGCGCCCTCCCGGTAAGAACCCGGGCCAGGTGCCGCCGGTAGTCAGGCGCCCCGTGCAGGTCGGCGGGTGGATTCGTGCCCTCGTCCGCGTGTGCGGCGGCTGCCTGGAGCGCATCCCGACTGGCCTCAACGCCGACCGCTGCTCTTTCCGTCGCCGTGGCCCGGACGGGCACCGACCCCATGTTCGTGAGCCCGATCCTAGCCTCCGCGACTGATCCGTTGGACCTGCGCACGAGCGCGGCAACGCCCACGGTCGCCCACGACTGGGCGGTGCGGTGGAACTTCTCGTATCGGAAACCCCAGTCGGGGCCGAGCTTGGGTATCCGGATCCCGGTCAGGATCTCGTCGGGCCCCAGGCTCGAGGTCAGGTAGTCCACGAAGAACTCAGCCGCAGCAATCTCGCGCTCGCCGCCCGGCCCCTGGGCGATCAGGGTGGCGTCGAGCGCCAGGGCCACGGCGGGCAGGTCACCAGCCGCGTCGCAGTGCGCCAGCGCGCCGCCGAGGGTGCCGCGGTGCCGGACCGCCGGATCGGCCACGGTGCCGGCGGCCTGCGCCAGGAGGCCGCAGTGCTCGGCGATGAGTGGGTCGTGGACGAGCTGGTAGTGCGTGGTCCGCGCGCCGATGAGCAATTCATCACCGACCTCGGTCACGCCCCGCAGCTCGTCGAGGCCGCCCACGTCGACCAGCAGTTCCGGGTACGAAAGCCGCAACCGCAGCAACGGCAGCAGGCTTTGACCGCCCGCGATGACCTTCGCGTCGTCGCCGCCGTTGACCAGGGCGCTGACAGCCTCGGCGACCGAGCCGGGGCGAACGTAGTCGAACTTCGCCGGGATCATGCCTCGCCTCCGTCCATGCCCTGCGGGCTGTTGCCCTGGGTCTGGTCGCTCTGCCGGGCCGCGTGCTGCTCGGCCGCGCTGCCCGTCTGTCTGCCCTCAGCGGTCTGGATGGCGCGCCACACCCGCTCGGGGGTGCACGGCATCGTGACGTCGTCGATGCCGTACGGGCGGAGTGCGTCGATGATGGCGTTGACGACTGCGGGTGTCGACGCGATCGTGCCCGCCTCGCCGACGCCCTTGACCCCGAGCCGGTTAGCCGCCCGGCTCTCGGTCCGGCCGGTGACGTAGGACGGCAGATCGGAGGCCGACGGGACCAGGTAGTCCGCCAGCGTGGAGGTGACCAGGTTGCCTTCGTCGTCGTAGACGGCTTCCTCGTACAGTGCCTGCGCGATGCCCTGCGCCAGACCGCCGTGGATCTGGCCCTCCACGATCATCGGGTTGACCACGGTCCCGATGTCATCGACGCAGACGTAGGAGCGGATCTTGACGAAGCCGGTCTCGGTATCGACTTCGGTCGCGCACAGGTGAGTGCCATGCGGGAAGGAGAAGTTGTCCGGGTCGTAGGTGGCGTCAGCGTCGATTGTCGGTTCTACGCCGTCAGGAAGGTTGTGTGCGGCGAAAGCGGCGAATGCGATCGCGCCGATCGTTACGTTCTTGTCCGGGTCGCCGCGAACCTCGAAACGGCCCGGTACCCATTCCAGGTCATCAGCCGATGCCTCGAGCGTCGCCGCGGCGATCACTTTGGCCTTCTCAATTACCTTGTCGCAGGCCGAGACCAGGGCCATGCCGCCGACCGCCAGCGAACGCGAACCGTAGGTGTCCATGCCCTTGGGCGAGACCTGGGTGTCCCCGTGCAGGACGCGGATGTCCTCGAACGCGACGCCGAGCTGGTCAGCCACGATCTGGCTCCATGCCGTCTCGTGTCCCTGGCCGTGCGCGCTGGATCCGGTGACGACCTCGACCTTGCCGGTGGGCAGCATCCGGATCGACGCCTGCTCCCAGCCGCCGGCCCCGTAGGCCAGCGAGCCGAGCACACGGGAGGGCGCCAGGCCGCACATCTCGGTGAAGGTGGACACCCCGATGCCAAGCTGAACGGGGTCGTTGTCAGCCCGCCGCCGCTGCTGTTCGCTGCGGAGCCCGTCGTAATCGAACAGCTCCTTGGCCTTGGCCGTCGCCGCCTCGTAGTTGCCGGAGTCGTAGGTCAGGCCGGCGATGGTCGTGTACGGGAATTCCTCGTGCTTGATCCAGTTACGTTCCCGCAGCTCGAGCGGGTCCAGGCCCAGCTCCGTAGCGAGCTCGTCCATGATCCGCTCGATCGCGAATGTGGCCTCGGGCCGGCCAGCGCCGCGATACGCGTCGGTGGGCATCTTGGTGGTGAAGACCCCGGTGCACTTGAACGAGTAGGCATCCATCTTGTAGATGGCCGGGAACATGAAGGCCCCGAGCAGCGGCACCCCGGGGGTGACCAGCATGAGGTAGGCGCCCATGTCGGCCAGCAGGTCAACGTCAAGACCGCGGATCCGGCCGTCGCGGTCGGCCGCGATCTTGATCCGCTGCCACTGGTCGCGGCCGTGATGCACGGTCATGTTGCCTTCGCTGCGGGTCTCGGTCCACTTGACCGGCCGACCCAGCTTGCGGGCGATCAACATCGCCAGCACCTCTTCGGCCGTGACCTGCAGCTTGGATCCGAAGCCGCCGCCGACGTCGGGCGCGATGACCCGGATGTTCTGCTCGGGAATGCCCGTCACCAGGGCGAGCATGACCCGCAGCACGTGCGGGATCTGGGTCGCCGACCAGAGGGTGAACTCCCCGCCCACGCACGAGCAGACCACCGATCGCGGCTCCATCGCGGCCGGGATCAGCCGCTGCTGGCGGTAGTGGCGCTCAAGCACCACCGGCGCGTCGCGGAACGCCGCCTCGATGTCGCCGCTGGCGAACGGCCACTCGTAGCTCTTATTGCCGGCTTCGTGGACCTTGGGTGAGTCCTCGCGCAGGGCGGTCCTGATGTCGAGCACCGGCGGGAGCGGCTCGTAGTCGATCTCGATGGCGGCCAGGGCGTCGGCCGCGGCGTAGCGGTCGCGAGCCACCACGCAGGCGACGGCCTCGCCGACGTAGCGCACCTCGTCCACCGCCATCGGCGGGTGAGCCGGAATCACGATGTCCGGCGTGACCGGCCACGCGCAGGGCAGGCTTCCCTGCTCGGCGGCGAAGTCCGCGCCGGAGTAGGCCGCGATTATCCCGGGCTCGGTCCGGGCGGCGCTCACGTTCACCGAGGTGATCCGGGCGTGCGCGTACGGGCTCCGCAGAAACGCCACGTGCAGCATGCCGGGCAGCCTGATGTTGTCGGTCCAGTTGGTCTGGCCGGTGATGAGCCGCTCGTCTTCCTTGCGCAGCCGTGCCCGACCGAACTCCGCCGTCGGCGCGGCAGGCGTCTGCGTTTCCGCGGTCACGCGCTCACCCCCGCCTGCGCGGCGCGCCGCACCGCGCGCACGATGTTCTCGTAGCCAGTGCACCGGCAGAGATTGCCCTCTAGGCCCTCGCGGATCTCCTCGTCGCTCGGGTGCGGATTCTCGCGGAGCAGATCCGATGCAGCGATGATCATCCCCGGCGTGCAGTAGCCGCACTGAAGCGCGTGCTCCTCGTGGAAGGCCTGCTGCAGCGGGTGCAGGCTGCCGTTCGCCGCCATGCCCTCGATCGTGGTGACCTCCGCGCCATCGGCCTGCACGGCCAGGACCGCGCAACTCTTGACCGACTCCCCGTTCAGCAGCACGGTGCACGCGCCGCAGTTAGACGTATCGCACCCGACGGGTGTGCCGGTCTTGCCGACGACTTCCCTTAGATAGTGAACAAGCAGCAACCGGGGCTCGACGTGATCCGAGTACTTCACCCCGTCGACGCTGACGGTAATTTCTGCCACGCGATTTCCCTCCTCGCGAACAGGACGCACTCCTTCGGCAAACGTAGAACTCCAGGCACCTTTGCGCCAGTACCAAACCGGCGTCTGTTCTATTAGCCACGCGAATAATCCCTGTTTATACCTCTAATGACCTCGAGGACTCGTCGCCGCGTGCCGTTCGGCGCAACTGGCGCTTGCTCATGTAAATTAGTGATTGCCATTTGCGTATTCCTTTCCGCGCCGGCGATGAGTTTTCCCGCGACCCGCCGTCAGAATGTCGGCGGGCTGTGATAGTCCGTGCGTAGCGGCGAAGGGGCAGGCCGGGATGCGCTGTGGCGGCGGCGCCACGCTCGGCTGCGCGCGAAGGGGGACAGCGGTGACTGGAGTACGGGTGCTGGCAGGCACGCGCAAGGGCGCGTTCGTTCTAACCTCGGACGGACGCCGGGAGCGATGGGAGGTGAGCGGGCCGCACTTCGCCGGCTGGGAGATCTACCACCTGAAAGGGTCGCCCGCCGATCCGGGCCGGCTGTACGCATCGCAGTCAAGCGGATGGTCAGGCCAGGTGATCCAGCGCTCCGATGACGGCGGCGCGACCTGGGAGCCGGTGGGCAACAAGTTCGCCTACGACGGCACCCCCGGCACCCACCAGTGGTACGACGGAACCCCGCATCCCTGGGAGTTCGCCCGAGTCTGGCACCTCGAGCCGTCGCTGGATGACCCGGACACAGTCTGGGCCGGCGTAGAGGACGCCGGACTGTTCAGGTCCGCCGACGGGGGCCAGAGTTGGCAGGAACTGCCAACTCTGCGCGGTCATGACACCGGGTCGTCGTGGCAGCCGGGGGCCGGCGGGATGTGCCTGCACACGATCCTGCTCGACCCGACCGCACCAGGCCGGATGTTCGCGGCGATCTCCGCCGCAGGCGCGTTCCGGTCCGACGACGCAGGCCAGAGCTGGCGCCCAATCAACCGGGGCCTGATGTCGGAGGGGATCCCCGACTCGGACGCCGAAGTCGGGCACTGCGTTCACCGGATCGCGATGCACCCGGCCCAGCCGCAGGTGCTTTTCATGCAGAAACACTGGGACGTCATGCGCAGCGACAACGGCGGCGAGTCATGGCACGAGATCAGCGGGAACCTGGCGACCGACTTCGGGTTCCCGATCGACGTGCACGCCCATGAGCCGGAGACGATTTACGTGGTCCCGATCACCAGCGACGCCGAGCACTACCCGCCCGAGGGGAAGCTGCGGGTGTACCGGAGCCGGACCGGCGGCGGCGACTGGGAGCCGCTAACCAGAGGCCTGCCTCAGGAGAACTGCTACGTGAACGTGCTTCGTGACGCGATGGCGGTGGACTCCATGGATTCGTGCGGGGTCTATTTCGGCACGACCGGCGGCCAGGTCTACGTCTCAGCCGACTCGGGCGACAGCTGGGCGCCGATCGTCCGCGATCTCCCCGCCGTACTGTCGGTCGAGGTCCAGACGCTGCCATGATCCGGGTGATCCTGCCCTCGCACCTGCGGGCCCTGGCCCGGATCGACGGCGAGGTGCACCTGGAAGTCGTCGGCCCGGTGACCCAGCGGTCGGTCCTGGACTCGCTTGAGGCCCGCTATCCGGCCCTGCGCGGGACCATCCGCGCGCACGACGGGGGCCCGCGGCGGGCGTTCATGCGGTTCTTCGCTTGCGAGCTGGACCTGTCGCACGAGCGGCCCGACACCCCGCTGCCCGAGCCCGTCGCCGACGGAACCGAGCCGTACCTAATCGTCGGAGCCATGGCCGGTGGCTAAATCATCAGGGCTGGTAGGGCGGGGCGACGCCCCAGCCCCAGTGCGGCACCGGGGCCTGTTGCACGACGTCCGCACCGGGCTGCGAGTTGGACATGGCCAGCCGGGTGCCCCATTCCAGGTAGCCGACGAGCGCGGCGCGGAACTCCGGATCGGCGGGCAGGTCCGCGTCGTCGGCCGCCAGGCTCATCAGCGAGGCGAACCGGAACCGCTGGTCGGCCGTGATGCCCAGCTCGCGATGATGGGCGAGCATCGCAGCGTAGCCGCCGAGCCGCTCGGTGTACTCGGCCGGGCCGCCGAACACCTCGCACCACCAGGTGGTGACGTGCTCGCGGTGTGCGGTGCTTACCCCGCCGGGGAACAGCGGGCTCAGCAGGTCGTCGCGCTCAACCCGGTCATAGAAGCGGTCGATCATCCGCCCGACGGCCGCGCGGCCGCCCGCCCACTCGTACAGTGTTGGCACCTCGCTCATCCTGAAACTGTAACACTGTAATCATTTACTACATGGGTCGACTTGCATCGAGGAGGACCACGTGGACGAGGCCCGATCCGACTCCGTAGCGGCGCAGCTCCGGGCGGCCTTTCCCGAAGGGGCGTTCACGCAGGTAAATGTTCTCGGGTACGGCGATGATCCCGACGTCGAGCCTGGGGAGACCGCGATCCGGGCCTTCGTCGACCGGGACGGCCGACCGGCCGAGACCTTCGAGGACGACGAGGCGGTCATCCAGGCATTCTCGGAGGCCCACCAGCGGGCGATCACGTCGCTGCATCGCGACGGCCAACTCCCATCCATCGCGTGGATCCAGCTGATTCCTGACACCCCGGACAGGCGCGCCCCGGGCGCTGAGCTGTGGGGCTTCCCAAGCATGTTCTTCGGAATGCGCTCTGACGCGACGGCTGAAGGACCGGGGTTCGCTTCCGTGCACACCCGACTTGGGCCTGCCGATCTGGCGACGGTGGACGCTGTGATCAATGCGGGCATCGCGTCCAGCCGCGCGGAAGTCATGCGCTGGGTCATCGGCCGCATCCGCGAGGACCCGGCCTACGCTCAGATTCAGGAGAGGGACATTGGTCCCGAGAACTGAACGCAGTCGCGGGCCAGGGTCATGCTCGCGGGGACGTCCCATGCGCGCTAAGCGTCTTTTAGCAGCGCGCTCAGGGTCTTCTTGAACTGCGCGGCGTGGGCAGCGGAGAGCGGCGCGAGGAAATCCCGCTCGGCCTGCTCCATCGCTGCGGCGGCCTGCCGGACGGTACGGCGGCCCGCGTCCGTCAACTCGACGACGTTCTTGCGCCGGTCATCGGGGTCCTGGCGGCGCTCGAGTAGTCCCTTGAGCTGAAGGTCGTCGATCAGCGCGACCATCGTCGTGCGGTCGACGCTCATCGCCCGGGCGATCTCGCCCTGCGAGACCGGAGGGCCGGCGTCGATGGTCCGGAGCACGGCCGTCTCCCGTCCGCTGATCCCGAGCGGCGCGAGCGCGACCGCGCCGAGCTCGAAGAACCGCAGCTGCGCGTGCTTGAGCAGGTACCCCAGGTGCGTGTCTTGACGATGGCTGGACACGCGGCCAAGTCTATGTATAAGCTGATCGTCAGTGCTACTGACGATCAGCTACATTGACGATAATGGGAGCGCTCATGGCATCGGACGCCACCTCGCTGAGTTTCGGGATCAAGACCAGCCAGGCCGGCCTCAGCTACAACGAGATCCTGCGGGTATGGCGCGAGGCTGACCACGTGCCCGAGTTCCAGGACGCCTGGCTCTGGGATCACCTGATCCCGTTGCGCGGTGACGTGACCGGCGCGGCCCTCGAGGCCTGGACACTGCTGGCGGCGCTCGCCGCGCAGACCAGCCGACTGCGCCTGGGGGTGATCGTGACCAGTAACCGGATTCGACCGCCCGCCGTGCTCGCCAAGATGGCAGCCACGGTCGACGCCATCGCGGCCGGGCGATTGGTCTTCGGGATCGGCGCGGGCGGCAGCGCCACCAGCGATCCTGGATACGCGCAGCTCGTGCACCGGGAGTACGACCCGTACGGGATCGACGTGGTGCCGGCCGACGAGGCGCTGGCCGCCCTCGCCGAGACGTGCACGCTGGTCAAGCGGCTGTGGACCGAGGAGAAGCCGTTCGACTTCGATGGGCGCTGCTATCGGCTCAGCGGCGCGATCTGCGAGCCGAAGCCGATCCAGCGCCCGCATCCGCCGATCATGATCGGGTCGGGAGGCGAGCGGCACGGTCTTCACATCGTGGCCGAGCACGCCGACATCTGGTCGAGTCCCACCTTCACCGCCGCGGATTTCCGCCGCAAGAACGCCGTCCTCGACGACCACTGCGCCGCGATCGGACGCGACCCGGCCGAGATCACCCGCTCCGTTCAGGTCTTCTTCACCGCGCAGGAACCCTCGTCAGGAACTGCGCGCCGCCCCGGGCCTGCCGCGGCCCGCGAACTGCTCGCCGAGCTAATCGACGCCGGCGCGCGGCACTGCGTGCTCTCCTGCATTGGCATGCCGTCGGTGCGGTGGGTGGCCGACGAGATCATCCGCCCCGTTCGCGCCATGACGGGTTACAACGACCGCTTACCCATAGAAGCAGGGTCCGGGTTGGCACGGCTAGCCGACCGCGGGGTGGATCGCGGTGGCGAGCAGGGGGGTCCGAAGCCGACCAGCTCAGGCACGCTCTTCAGGGCTCTGGCGGCGTCAAGAATGGCGGCACGGTGGGCCGCGTCTGTCATCCGGACGTCCAGGTCGGGAAGGATCATCCCCGGTCCTTCCACGCTCACGAGGTCAGTGACTTCGAGTCCGGCCTCGGTCAGTTCGGTGCGGAGGTCAGCGGGGCGATGCAGGTAGGCGCCGAAGCCGCCCTCGCACAACGGGGGGAGGATCCCAGTGCGTTCAACCTCGTCGATCAGGTCGAGAACGGCCGGGTACTTGAGGTAGAGCTGCCAGGTGGTACAGCGGGCCAAGGAGCAGCACCGCGTCGGCCGACCCGTCGGGAAGGTCAAGGCGTCGCGCGTCGCTGACGCCGGTGCGGATCCCCGGCACCCCGACGGCATCCTCCTGCAGCTGGCTGACGTGCAATGGCATCAGGTCGCGGTGCTCGACCTGGTAGCCGAGCGACGCCAGCCACAGGGCATAGCGCCCGGGGCCGCCGCCGATGTCCGCGACCAAAGCGGGCGGGGGTGGGAGGCGACGCCCCACGATTTCGATCGTGCGGATGTATTCAAGCTGACCACTGCCGTCGCTTAGCCGCTCGCGCTCTACTCCGCGCTCGTAATACCCCCGAACTGTGCCTCCTTCTGCGTCCATGGCATCCGACGGTGCATAGCCCACGCCACCCTGGCCGAGCTGAGGGGCAAGGGAGCCGAAGTGGCGCGGGACGTTTCCGATCAGGGCTGGGGACTGCTGGCCGCGATCCGCCTGCCGGACGGCTCGGAATTTCCCATCTACCAGCCTCGGCACCCGTCACCCGCTCGACCCTGATCGAACGCCGGGCAGGCCGAGGCCCGCAGCCGGCCGTTTCCGCTGGGCCGATCCAAGTCGCGTTGGTGGTGGTGGCCGTGTCGGCCGAGGGTCTCCTCGGGGGTCGCGCCAGGCGGGTCGTCTTCGAGGCGGCTAGTCCTGCCCCGGGTCTGCGGTCACCGGAGATCCGAACCGGATCACGTTGCCGTCAGGATCGACGAGCGCGCCCTCATGCCGGCCCCACTCCGTGTCTTGCGGGAGGCGCACATCCCCTCCTGCCGCAAGCCAGGTCGCGGCCAGCGCGTCGGCATCCTCAACGAACAGGTAAGCGGACGCCCGCCGGTCTGCTCGCGTATCGAGGTCGGGCTCCACGCCAAGATGAATCTCCGCGCCGTCAAAGGTGACGAAGCCGTACGCGCCGCTGTGCCAGTGGTGTACGCCGAAGCCAAGCCCGCGGTAGTAGGCAAGGGCCGTAAGCAGGTTACTAACCGGGAAGATCGGCGCTACTCGCGTACTCACGAATGCAACTTACCTCGTCCGGCCCGCGCAGTGCCCGCCAACGGCGGGAGGTCGGGCGCTGAGCGTCGCGCAGGACCTCGGGCGGCCTACGCGGTGGCTCAACGAGCAAGCGGACCCCCGACATCGACGACCTGCGCTTGCTGGCTGAGATCATCGGCGGCGGACTCGGCGGCAACCGCAGTTCAGATATGTGCCGAGTCCTTCACGCAACCATCAGCAGGTCACAGCGGTAACTTCACTTTGCATCGTGAATATGAAGAAGGATCGAAGAGCGGGCATCCCGTGCGCCCAGCAGGCGCCCCCTGGGGCGCGGCCTGACACAGCCGCGAGGAGAGGCTTGGCCGCTGAGGTCATCCCTCATCAGAGAAGATGTCCTCAAGCAGGAGCCTGAGGCGCTCCGGCGGTTCCTCCTCAGGGAAGATGTCGCGGACTGAGGCGAGGACATCGTCCACCGTATGCAGGTCGAGCACCCTGAGGAGTTGACGGATGTCCTCCGCGTCGCGGGATCGGGCGGCGAACGCCTTCATCGCGAGTAGCTGCTCCGGCGAGGCGGCGAGGCGGCGAACACGCGAAGGCCCGGATGGTCGAACACCCCGGTTCGAACAGTGCATCAACGTCACGGGTGGCCCGCCGCGAATCGTAGGCAAGGGCCATCGCAGCGCCGCCGAACACATAGAGATCTGCGACCACACCTCGCCTGGCCAGCCGCTCGCCGAGACGGCGAAAAGCATCCTCGATGCCCGCCCGGTCAAGCAGCGGCGAGGGATCGCTCACGCAGCGTCGATCTCATAGTCGGCAACGAACACGCCGCGCCTGCGGAAGGCTGCAGGGGATGCACGAGGGCCTGCGCGCGCGCCTGGCGTATCGAACGGGAACCAGAAGCGCCTCAACCCGCGCGATGCCGACCACGGCGGAGCGCCCCTCCCCGTCTCGCATCGCCAGGTGCTCAGCGAGCCCCGCGAACAGCACATCCCACCGCTCGTCGCCGCTGGATCCCGGTATATCGGCCAGCAACCGCTGACGCTCCCCGGCCGGCTCTCGGTGATACTCCTTCAAGAACTCCACGACCAGCCGCCAGCGCACGTCGAAGTCAGGCTCCGCAGCAACGAAGGCTGCCAGCCCGGCGACGGTCATCGGCTGGTAATCCACTCTCACAGAGTAGCGAAGAGCAGCCATCCGCACCTACCTGCAGCCACCACCGACCCTGCAGCCACCACCGACAGCGTGCGCTCGCCCCGCGCTCGCGCCTCCTGAGTGCCGGCGTCCTCCGACAAGAAGCGACCAGCAGCTCGCAGGGGTAGCTTCAGTTTTGCATCGTAGTTTGGATCACGGCTGCGACTATCAGCCTCCTGATGCGGTCCGCGTCATGGGTGATCTCGCGCTCCGCGGTCTCCAGTTCTCTGGTTGTGCCCAGCCCGAGCTTGTGCCCGGCACTCCCGTCACCGGGTCTGCGTACGGGTCCTCCATCGTTTAACGATTGTTGTACAATGATCCTATGAGTGTCGGCTTCCGTCCCACCGAAGAAGATCTCCGCGTCATCGAGGCCAACCGTCGCCAGGACGAGAAGACCAGCGACGTGATCCGGCGTGCGCTAAGGCTGCTGGAGCGCGAAGCGTGGGAGGAGCGCGCCCGCGCCGATATGCACCGGCTGAAGAACGAGGATCTCTCCGCCGAAGCGGACACGTGGGAGTTCGACGACGACGGCAACATCCACATCATCGGCTCGAACGTCACGGTTCCGGCCAGGGCCGCCGATCACCCATGATCCGCGGCGCGGTTTACCCCATTGACCTCGGCGACGCCAAACGGGGCCACGAGCAGCGAGGCCGCCGTCTTGGGCTCGTCATCAGCCTGGAACAGGACGCCTGGTCCACCGTTACCGTCCTGCCGACTTCGACCAGCGCCCAGGCGTCCGTGTTCCGGCCGGAGGTCGTCATCGCCGGACGGGAGACGAAGATCCTGATCGATCAGATCCGGACCATCGACGTCGCCTACGTAGTCGGCGACCTCGTCGATTACCTCTCACGCGATGACATGGCACAGATCGAGCACCGCCTGTCGCGCTACTTCGGCTTGCTTCGCTGACAAGCGACAGCTGACAAAGTGCCGCTGAGCGGTGCCACCACCACCACCGGCACCGACCTGCGCCACCGTTCCGCCAAGCTCTGCTCTGCACCTGATCAGGACACCCGGAAAAGCACCCAGCGGTAACTTCACTTTTGTGTCGTGGATCTAACCTCGGGCCGACACGCGCCAGGCATTTTGGGGCCCTCGCTGGTGAAATGAGTGGTCTGCCAGAGTCGCAGGCGAGCGGGGGTTGGGCATGACCAAGGGGCGGAGACCGGATGGCGGCGATGCGGTCAGTAACGGAAAAGACGTGCGGGCCTGCGTTCACGATGATTCCGTGACCACGTCGCCAGTCTCGTCGCGAAGCCAGCAGTCCGCCCAGGTGAGGCCATAGTCAACGCGCTCATGCGCCGCGATTACAGCCCGCAGGCCCGCGGTACCCAGGTCCAAGTCGAGCTTTTCCCCGACCGGCCAACCGTCACGAGCCCAGGAGGGCTGTTCGGCAATGTCCGGCTCGAGACGCTCGGCGAGAGCGGAACATCGTCGTCCAGGAACGGCCGGCTCGCGGCCCTGCTCCAGGAGGCGGGCGACCCGCTCACCGGACGCCCGGTGGCCGAGAACCGCGGCTCCGGCATCAGCAAGATGATCAGCCAGGTACGGAAGGACACCGGGCTGGTCCCGATGTTCACCGCAAGCCTCGACTACTTCCGCGTAACCATCCCGCGAACGTCTCCCGTCACGTCGAAGCTACGCGACTGGGCGATACGGCTGGGCCGCGGCCATGATCTCACGCAGGCCCAGATCGCTGCTCTCGGACTCGCCCACGCGGGCTACGACATCGACATGGCGTTGCTGCGCAGGCTCGGCCTGGCCTCATCGGAAGCCCGCCGCCAACTCGGCCAGCTGCAAGACCTCGGCCTTCTCCGCCCGCGCAGGACCCGTGACGACGGTTCCTACCGCCTGGCACCCGGACTGCCTGGAATCGATGCCGACCCTAGGCCGCTGCCATCATCAGGCAACGGCCTCGCCGACCGCATCCTCCAACAACTCAGCGAAGTCGCTTCAGCTAGCCGCGAGGAATTGCAAGCAGCAACAGGCGCCAGCAGGAGCAGCGTCACCAACGCGCTGGACGCGCTCATCGCCAGCGGGACAGTGGAAGCCACCGCACCGCCCCGCAGCCCGAACAGACGGTACCAGCGCGCGAATCCTTAACAAGCCGCCCCTTCACCTATATAGGTGGTGGTCTGCGCGGTCCCGGTCGATCGTCCTCGCGGATTCCCAGAAGGTCTCTTCCTGGGCACGTCGGCATACCAGCAGGCAGCCATCAGCAGCTCGCAGCGGTAGTTTCACTTTTGCGTCGTGGTTTGGGTCACAACCGCACGGAACTTGGCGCACTGCGGACGGCACGGCTACCCGTTGGCGTAGCGGGGTGGGCCATCGCCGGAAGGACCCTGGTCTGTGGGCGTTACGGCAGCAGGGTGAATGCCGCTGCGTGTGATGGGCGTACGACGCTGAAGTGACGCCGGTCCAGGGTGGCGACGTTCACCGCGCGGAACCTCTCCGCGACAGCGACAACTATGGCGTCGGCGGTACCGAGAGGCAGGTCTGAGTACTGCTCGACAAGGTCTGCGGCGCGGCTTGCATCAGCGGCGGCGATCTGGAGCAGTTCGTACACGCCGTCGGCGACGTCGCGGAGGAATCCGGCCTCGGCTCTTGATCCGGCCCGGCTGTAGAGCATGTAGCCGATCTCGGTGATCAGCGGGGCTGGCAGCAGAAGCGGGCCGGGGAAACCCTGGAGCAGCTCCACGCACTGCTCGTGGTAGTCGTCCTTGCGGTTGGCCGCGGCGACTACGGGGCCGGTGTCGATGACGATCACGTGCTGCTGGCTTCCCTGCCCGTCCAGGCGTCGCGGACGATCGTCTTGGCGCGGGCGCCCAGATCAGGCTCACCGTCGAAGATGGCGGTCGTCCGGAACCGGCGGCGTGGAACATCGCCAGGCTCTGGACTGGCCCACTGCCGAAGCATCTCGACGGCGTCCGGAAGCTGCTCCTCTGGTACCGCGTCGATCAGCCTGTGTGCTTCCTCGCGTACGGTCATGAAGCAAGTTTAAGCTCAAACCTTCTTCTGCCAGCGTGCGAAGTCCCTTCCACTTGAGACGCCGTTGATGCAGGCAGGTTTCGCGAAGGGACGTGCCGCCTCGCGCGGCCCGCTACCGGGCCAACGCCCTCGACGACCTCAAAGCTAACGATCCCGCCACCGGCGAGGCTGTCAGCGTCTGCTTGGTCATATACCGGGCAAGCAGCCATCAGGAGCTCGCAGGGTAATTCCACTTTTGCGTCGTGGATTTGGCCCCGGGCTCGCCGCGGGCGTCGCCACCCTGCCGGCGCCGAGGTCGCAGCGCACGAGCGGGTCATCCTCCGAGGCCGACAGCACGACTCTGCGGGGTGGGTGACGGCGCGCCGGGCGGGGCGCCAACTGGCAGAGGACTGCCATCAAGATCGCCCGCGAAGTCTTCCCGCTGCCCGTCACGCAGCCATACAGGCCTGAATGCCTGTGCCACCCGTAACGGCGGCACATCAGGCTGCCATAATGTCCGCGTGGGCGTACTGTTCAACTACTTCTCGGCCGCCTCGGACGAAGCTGCTGCCAGCGCCATCGAGCTTCCCGGCGGGTCAGGCGTCCCGGCACGCCCGTCTGCTCATGGTCTGGCCGAAGTCCCCGGCAGGACCCCAGAGCAGGCGCCCTTCGACACCGTTTTCACCAAGGCGGAGCTGGCGCGCCGGGCGCGTGACAGGGACGAGCACATGTACTGCTGGGTTTGCGTCTAGGCGGCACCAGTCGTCACTGCACTCAGGACATGTGGGCGTCGGCATAATCGTCCAAGCAGCCATCAGCAGTGCGCAGGGGTAACTTCAGTTTTGCTTCGTGGTTTGGGTCACAATCGCCCCCACATTCTGCGCGACCAGCTCTGAGCAGCAGGGCCAAGGCGTCACGCTGCCGGGACGCCACGCTCCAGGCGCTCGGCGAGCCAGACCTTGATGATCGACTGGCGGTTGACCCCAAGGCGCCGCGCTTCCCGGTCCAGGGCCTCGATCATCCACGCGGGGAAGTCAACGTTCACCCGCCGCTGCTCCGAGCCCGGCCGCCGGGCGGCTGACATGTCCAGGTGAGAAGTAACTGTGATGCCGGTAAGTCACTATGGCCGACCAGTGCCGACCGTCCATCCGGCCGATCAACGGCCACCGCGGCTCGCCCGTCGTGCGTGCGGGCACCTCGATGCGCATGGGGTCCGGCCAGAGTTCCAGAAGGGACTCTAAGCCGCCGCCCAGAGCTAGGAGCACCGAAAGTTTTCGGTCGAGGAAACAAAACTTTCGGACCAAAATTTCAGCATTATTCGGATTCACGTGCCCTAAGCCCTTGCAGACGGGCGTGTGATGTTTTTCACTTCATATAGTTATCGAAACCATCTCCGATAACTTTCGATGAGGAGGAAGGCCATGACGTGGCGATTCCGCTCGGCTCCCGACGCGACCAAGCCCCCTGGCAGCGTGTTGCGGCGCCGGAAGTTTGCAACCGGGGCCGCAATCGCGGTCGTGGCAGCCATGGCACCGCTGGCGATCCAAACCGTCGCGCAGGCGACGCTGGCACCAGGGACGCCCCTGAAGACGCTCGCCGCGGCGGCAGGCGGTCGGTACTTCGGCAGTGACATGACCGGGAACCTGCTGTCCCAGTCGACGGTTACCCAGCTCCAGTCCCAGCAGTTCAACATGGTCACTCCCGGCAACGAGATGAAGTGGGACACCACCGAGCCGTCCAACGGCACGTTCAACTTCGCCCCGGGCGATCAGATCGTCTCCTATGCCCAGGCGAACGGCGAGCGGGTGCGCTGTCACAACCTGGTCTGGAGCAGCCAGCTCCCGTCGTGGGTCTCGAGCCTGCCGCTCAACCAGGTGCAGGCGGCGATGGAGACCCACGTCACCACCGAGGCCACCCATTACAAGGGCGACTGCTACGCGTGGGACGTGGTCAACGAGCCGTTCAACAGCGACGGGTCGTTCGAGGCGGACCCGTTCTTCAACGCGATGGGCAGCGGCTACATCGCCGACGCGCTGAAGACCGCGCACGCCGCCGACCCGAACGCGAAGCTGTACCTGAACGACTTCAACATCGAGGGCGAGAACGCCAAGAGCAACGCGATGTTCAGCCTCGCGCAGTCGCTGCTCGCGGCGGGCGTGCCGCTCAACGGCATCGGCTTCGAGAGCCACTTCATCCTCGGCCAGATCCCGACCGACATGCAGGCGAACATGCAGCGGTTCGCGAACCTCGGCCTGGATGTCGCGGTCACCGAGCTTGACGTCCGCATGACGCTCCCCGCCACCAGCGCCAACCTCGCGCAGCAGGCCACTGACTTCTCCACTGTGGTCAAGGACTGCCTGAACGTCTCCCGCTGCGTCGGCGTGACCCAGTGGGCCGTCGGCGACGCCGACTCCTGGGTCCCCGGCGCGTTCTCCGGCCAGGGTGCCGCCACCATGTTCGACCAGAACTACAACCCCAAGCCCGCCTTCACCTCGGTGCAGAACACGCTCGCGGCGGCCGGCGGTGGCGGTGGCGGTGGCCAGAACACGGTGACGGTGACCAACCCTGGCACGCAGACCGGGACCGTCGGCACCGCTGCCAGCCTCCAGATCCACGCCACCGACTCGGCCACGGGACAGACCCTGTCTTACTCCGCGAGCGGCCTGCCCACCGGCCTGGCGGTCAGCGCCTCCACCGGCCTGATCTCCGGCACGCCCACCACGGCGGCCAACAACACCGTCACCGTCACCGTCAAGGACACCACAGGCGCCACTGGCACCGCCGGCTTCGCCTGGAACATCAGCGCCAGTGGCGGCGGTGGTGGTGGTGGTGGTGGCACCTGCCACGTCACCTACACCAAGACCAATGAATGGGGCGGTGGCTTCACCGCCCAGGTAGTCATCGGCAACACCGGTACAACCGCGATCAACGGGTGGTCGCTGACCTTCACCTACCCCGGCGACCAGAAGGTCACCAGCAACTTCAACGGTGGCTTCTCCCAGACCGGTGAGAACGTGACCCTTACCAACGCCAGCTACAACGGCACCATCGCGCCAGGCGCCAGCATCACGGACGGCTTCCAGGGCACCTGGACCAGCAACGACACTAACCCGACCAGCTTCTCCATCAACGGCACCGCGTGTAAATAGGTTCATCAGGACATAACCGCGATCCGTCCCGCTGGCGGCAGCCACCCGCTGCCGCCAGCGGGCATAGCTGGGTCGGGTGACCCGGTACCCGGACGGGGCATGGGCCAGTCGGGGCTACCGGTCACGAAATCTTGGCGCGAATGAGAAGCTCGCAGGGGTAACTTCACTTTTGCGTCGTGCATTTGGTCGTAGGCCGCCCGCGCCAGGCTGCTAGGACCGCGCGAGACGCCGACATCCTGTGTCGAGGCGCTGCACGCACCCGGGAAGCTTTCCGAGGCACGCTATCTTCATTGTGTAGAGGGAGTTTCTACAGACGGGAGAACGGGCGTGGCCAGCTACCAACCCATGACCGTTGCCGATCTGGCGGCGTACCTGTCGCAGGCGACGAACGAAAAGACGCGCTGGAAGACGTTCTGGGAGTTCCTCGAAGAGTATCGATGGGAGCCGCCGGCTATCCAGACCGCCTTGCTGATGGATGACCCGCCTTCTGTCGGGGACGAGCGCTGGGACGCGCTGCTGGCGGCCCTGGCCGAGCACCTCGCGGCAAAGCACGACCTCGCCCCGCCCGGCTGGACCGAGCTGCGGGTCCTCGGGCGGCCGTGGTTCCCGGCCGAGCTTCGGGTTCAGCGGGCCGATGCGCTCGTTCACGCGCCGGCTGCCTTCCGCAAGCACGGCGTGTACCTGGCGGCGGCCGACTTGGAAGCGGCGTGACGGTCCCCGGGGGCGTTCTACTCGACCGGGAACAGCCCGAAAGAGCGTTCACTGCCCTGGGTGACCGTCTGGTGCGCCGGGGCGTCGTCGCCGACGTGTTCATCGTCGGCGGGGCGGCGATGGCGCTCGCCTACGACGGCACCCGCGTGACTCGGGACGTCGACTCGCTATTCGTTCCGCACGGCGTGGTGCTGGAGGAAGCCTGGAACGTCGCGCAGGAGCTTGGCCTGCCCAGGTGTGGCTTAACGAGCAAGCGAGCGTCTACATCTCGGGAAAGGACGACCCAGGCAAACGCCGCGTGTTCGACCATCCCGGGCTGCGGGTCACCACAGCGTCACCACGGCACATCTTCGCGATGAAGGCACTTGCGGCCAGGACCCGCGACGTCGACGACCTGCGCCTGCTAGCCGAGATGATCGGCGTGGACTCAGCCGCGGCCGCAGTCCAGATATGTGCAGAGTTCTTCCCCGACGAGGACATCCCTCCGAGGTCCGCAGCAGTCCTCCAGGAACTCTTCGACTGACCTGTGATCAACAGCCACACCCGTCACGATGCCATCAGTAGCGCACAGCGGTAATTTGACTTTTGCGTCGTGACTCTTAATCAGGGACCATCATGCGGCAGGGATTCTGGGTCTCAGTGGGCCGGGTGACTCAGTGGTCTAGCCGGGGTTGGCGGCGAGGAGCTCACGCCGCCACTGGGCGAAACGATGGCGCATATCAGCGACCATGCCCGGATCCGCACGGTACTCGGCGAACGCGGCGTCAGTGATCTGCGTCAGCGCACCGAGCGCCTCGGCGAACAGCAATCGGTCAAAGCCGTAGTCCGCCTCTGCAGCGAGTCCCAGCAGTTGCTCACGCGCGTACCGGCCGCTCATTACGGCAGCGTCCACATCAAGGAAGTCGCGCGGCAGGGCTCGCCCGAACAGAGCGCAGACCTTGTTGGCGACAGCGTCATCCGAATGCAGGACGGGCCCGACGGCAAGCTGAACAGGATCGTGGGCGCGCCAGTCGACAGCCAACTCGACCTTCTCCTCAGCGCCGCCTTCAGGGCTGGCCAGGGTAAGCCGGGTGAACGTCTCGGCGCTCATGATCACCGACACCCTTGTATCCGGCGCCCTCAAGCGCGGCGACGACGGCGGCAGTCAGCTCAGGGAACTCCCCGCGGTGCTGCCAGCTGGTGAACAGGTCGACATCACCGCTCGGCCGGTTACCATCCCATGGGCGGAGACCGCGTACCCACCGGCCAACGCGAGCCCGTACCGCGCGCCTGCCTCCAGGGCGATCCGCGCTATCTGCTCGTGCCGGGGTTCCATCGCCCGCTGCTTACGCGGTCGCGGTGACGCGGCTGATCTCTGCCAGGACCGGGAACCGCTGCTCCCACGCCCTTCGGAGCTGAGCCGGAAGCCACAGCAGCGCCCACAGCCGCCGCAGGACTCGCTCATCCAGGTACGCGTAAAGGTCCTGGGGGCTGGCCGCCTCGATTAGGACTGCACGGTAGAGGTCAACGACCCGGCCCGGCGCATCAAGGTCGTAGACCGCGTTCCCCGACCAGTCCAGGTACGAGGGCAGCCGAACAGTGCCTGACGAAGGGCCTCGCAGCAGATCTAGCCTCTCCGGGACGGCATACGGCCGCCGGTAACGAGCGCCAGCGGCTCCCTGACTATCGGCCGTGTCCATACGACGAAGGATAAGCCCGTGCCGCACTTGGCCGTGCGATGACGCCGCCCACCAGCCGCGACCCAGCAAGAAGCCCAATGTATTACTCAGCGGTAACTTCACTTTTGCGTCTTGAATTTTTCGCAAGCCGGAGTGCGCAATGGGCATCCTGGGCTTCGGCCTCGCGGAGGTCACTCCTTGCCAGGAAAGATGTCCTCAAGCAGGAGCCTGAGCCTTTCCGGCGGTTCCTCCTCGGGGAAGATCTCGCGGACCGCGGCGAGGACATCGTCCACCGTGTGCAGGCCGAGCACTTGGACGAGTTGGCGGATGTCCTCCGCATCGCGGGGCCGGGCGGCGAAGGCTTTCATCGCAAGCAGATGCTCCGGCGACGCAGCGAACACGCGAAGGCCGGGATGGTCGAACACCCTGGATGCTGCCGGATCCCCGCCCGGGGCGACGTAGGAGCTGGCCTGCTCGTTCAGCCACCACCGGGGCAGGCCGAGCTCGGTAGCTACGGCGAGTGCCTCTTCATGCACAATGCCGTGGGGCTCGAACAGCGCATCCACGTCGCGGGTAGCCCGCCGGGAGTCGTAGGCAAGGGCCATGGCGGCGCCGCCGAACACGTAGAGGTCTGCGACCACTCCGCGTCTGGCGAGCCGCTCGCCGAGGCGGCGAAAAGCATCCTCGAGGGCCGCCCTGTCGAGCAGTGGCGAGGGATCATTCACGCTGCGTCGATTTCGTAGTCGGCAACGAACACGCCGCGCCTGCGGAAGGCTGCCGGGGAATGGACGAGGGCCTGCGCGCGCGCCCCCGGTGTGTCGAACGGAAACCAGAAGCGTCGCAAGCCGCGAAGTGCCGACCATGGGGGAGCACCCTGCCCGTCTCGCATCGCCAGGTGCTCGGCGAGACCCGCGAAGAGCACATCCCACCGCTCGTCGCCGACCGGTTGCGGCGTGTCGGCCAGCAGTCGCTGACGCACCCCGGCCGGCTCCCGGTGGTACTCCTTCAAGAACTCAACGACCAGCCGCCACCGCACGTCGAAGTCAGGCTCGGCCGCGATGAAGGCGGCGAGCGCGGCGATGCTCATCGGCTGGTAATCCACCCTCACAGAGTAGCGAAAAGCTGCCAGCCGCACTTACCCGCAGACGCGTCGCAAGTGTGTTCGTGCCACGGTAGTGGCTGAAGCAAAGAAGACACCGACCAAGGCGACGCGGCACCGACAGGGCAGCGCGACGCGTGAGCACCTCATCATTCGCAAGCAGCAATCATCAGTTCGCAGCGCTCCCGGAGGGCGTCTTGGTAGCCTGACCGACGGTGCCGAAGCGCTCGGGCTGCGGCTTAGATGGGGAAGGTCCCGGTGCCTTCCCTGGTGGTGATCCACTGGATGTCGGTGAAGTCGTGCATCGAGGCGGGGCCGGACCGGCCCCATCCGCTGTCCTTCATCCCGCCCAGCGGGAGCTGGGGCTCGTCGGCCACGGTCTGGTCGTTGACGTGCACGACGCCGGAGTCGATCCGCCTCGCGAGCGCGAATCCGCGCTGGTTGTCGCCGGTGATCAGGCCGGCGCTGAGCCCGTACCTGGTCGAGTTCGCGATCGCCACCGCCTCGTCGGCGTCGGCGACTGGCTGCGCGACCAGCACCGGGCCGAACGTCTCCTCGGTGTGGATGCGCGCGCCCGCGGGCACGTCGGCGAGGACCGTCGGCCGATAGCACGGCCCGTCGGCGCTGCCGCCGGTGAGCAGCCTGGCGCCCGCCTCGACCGCCTCCTGGACCTGATCCGACACCCGGTTCAGGGCCGTCGCGTTGATCAGCGGCCCGATCACGGTGCCGTCGGCCGCCGGGTCCCCGATCGTCAGCGAGGCGGCCCGCTTGACCAGCCGGTCCACGAACGACTCGTAGACCGGCCGCTCGACCAGGACCTTCCGCGCGGACATGCAGATCTGGCCCTGGTGGAAGAACGCGGCGAACGCGGCCGCCTCCACCGCGTAGTCCAGGTCCGCGTCGGCCAGCACGATCAGCGGGTTGTAGCCGCCGAGCTCGAGCACGCAGCGCTTGAGGGCGCGGCCGGCCCGCTCGGCGAGGATGCGGCCGGTGGCCGAGGAGCCGGTGAAGTTGATGCACCGGACCTCGGGGCGCTCGAAGAACTCGTCGGCGATCGGCACCGCCTCACCGGGCGCGTGCGTGACGACGTTTATCACCCCGGCCGGGAACCCGGCCTCTTCCATGATCTCCGGGATGAGCAGCCCGGCCGACACCGGCGACTCCTCGGACGGCTTCAGCACCACCGTGTTGCCGAACGCGAGCGGGTTGACCACCGTCCGCCAGGCGAGCACGTGGGCGCCGTTCCACGGCGAGATCCCGGCCACCACCCCGAGCGGCCGCCGCAGCGCCATCGCGAACGTTCCCGGCACGTCGGACCGGATGACCTCGCCGACCGGCAGGTAGCCCCAGTTCGCGCCCTGGCGGAGCAGCCGGGTGGCGGTGAGCACCTGGAACCCGGCGCAGCCGGTCTCGGCCGCGAGCAGGTGGACGATGTCGGCCCGGCGGCGCTCGACGATGTCGGCCGCGCGCAGGAACAGCGTCTGCTTCTCGGCGGGCGGCAGCTCGGCCCAGGCCGGAAACGCCGCCGCGGCGGCGTCGACCGCGCGCGCCGCGTCCGACCGGGTGCCTGCGGGGATGCGGGCCATGACCGTGCCGCGGTACGGGTCGAGGTCATCGAACAGCTCGGCCGACCCGATCCACTCGCCGCCGATGTACTGCCGGTACTCGCGCACTAAACCCTCCCACATGCCGAAATCAGGGCAACCTCTAGTACCCCGCCCACGTCGCGCTGAAGTCGATGGGCTGACGGCCTACCGATAAGTGCTTTGCCTACGGGGTTTCCGGACCGTAGCGTGATTCGCGGACCCAAAACGACGATGGTGAGGGAGACGTTGTGACCGTTCGCGACCTGCTGCGCGGCCTGCCCGTGTTCGACCGCCCGCTGCCGACCTTTGACACCGAGTCAGTGCCGGAAGAGCCGTCGGCCCTGTTCCTGGCGTGGCTGCTGGCAGCCATCGACGCCGGGGTCAGCGAACCGCACGCGATGACGCTCTCCACCATCGATGAGGAGGGACGCCCGGACGCCCGGGTGCTGATACTCAAGGACGTCGACGCCGCCGGCTGGGAGTTCGCGACCGCCACCACCAGCGCCAAGGGCGCCCAGCTGGCCGCCGTCCCGCACGCGGCGCTCAGCTTCCACTGGCGCGAGCAAGCCCGCCAGGTCCGCGTCCGCGGCGCGGTGGCGACCGCTGACCCGAGCGTGAGCGCGGCCGACTTCCTGGCCAAGCCGGACGGCTCCCGGATCGCCGGGCTGGTCGGCCGGCAGAGCGCCGTGCTCGAAGACCCCCGCAAGCTCGCGATCGAGATCGAGGCGGCCACCCAGCACCTGGCGCAGGACCAGCTCGCGGTCGCCGACGACCACGCCGTCTACGTGCTGACCCCGGCCGAGGTGGAATTCTGGCAGGGAGACCGTGACCGGCAGCACGTGCGGCTGCGGTACCGCCGCTCCGTTAACAGCTGGATCACCGAACGGCTCTGGCCCTAACCTGGCGATCATGGTTACCCGGATGGCCGACGGCAGCGCCGGCGACGCGAACTACGCGACCATCGGCGAGGCGTACGCCCAGTACCGGCGCCCCGATCCGCGGATCGGGGCGCACATTGCCGATGCGCTGGGCGCCGCCCGCACGGTGCTGAACGTGGGGGCGGGCGCGGGTTCCTACGAGCCGGCCGACCGCGAGGTCACCCCGGTCGAGCCGTCCGCGTCGATGCGAGCGCAGCGCCCGGCTCACCTGGCGGCCGCCGTGGACGCGACCGCGGAGAGCCTGCCGTTCGACGACGACGCGTTCGACGCCGCGATGACGACCTTCAGCGTGCACCAGTGGGGCGACCTGCGGGCCGGCCTGCGGGAAATGCGGCGGGTCACCCGGGGGCCGGTCGCGATCTTGACCTGCGACCCTGACCTAGTGCGGGACTTCTGGCTATACGAGTACGCGCCCGAGGTCCTGGACACCGAGGCCCGCCGCTACCCGGCCACGGCCGAACTCGCCGACGGTCTCGGCGGCGTCGTCACCATCGGCAAGGTCCCGGTGCCGCTCGACTGCACGGACGGGTTCAACGAGGCCTACTACGGCCGGCCGGAGGCCCTGCTCGACCCGGCCGCGCGGCTGTCCTGCTCGGCCTGGAGCTTCCCCGGACCGGAGGTGCACGAGCGCTTCACCAGGGAACTCAGCCGTGATCTGGCCGACGGGACGTGGGATCGGCGGCACGGCCACCTCCGCTCCCAGCCCGCTCTCGACGGGTCCCTGATCCTGGTCACGTCCCGGCCCTGACTGTTTTCCTCCCCAATCGCGCTATGCCCGCCTTGTCGGACAGCCTCATGACAGGCCGCCGGGCGCGGTCTAGGGTACGGAAGTAACACTGTGACTACCTGCACGTGGCGGCGCGCTCGGCCGCGTCCGGCCAGCGCCGCATCCGGACACAGGAGCCTTGATCAGAGGGGATCATTTTTATGAGCCAGGCAACCGCGCCGATCCGTAACACCGACCGCTTCTACATCGGCGGGCAGTGGGTGGCGCCGTCGTCCGACTCCACGATCAGCGTCATCGACTCGGACACCGAGCAGGTTTACTTCACCGTCGCCGAGGCGCAGGCGGCCGACATCTCCCATGCGGTCGAGGCGGCCAGGAACGCGTTCGACAACGGCCCCTGGCCTCGGCTGACGCACGAGCAGCGGGCCGAGTACCTGCGCGCGATCGGGTCGGAGCTGAGCAAGCGCTCCGATGAGCTGGGGCAGATCTGGCCGCGTGAGTCCGGCGTCCTGCACGCCGTCGCCCAGTACGGCGGCCGGGCGCGCAGGCTACCTTCAACGCGTTCGCGGCGCTGGCCGCGACCTACCCGTTCGAGGAGCCGGTCAAGCCGTCGGCCGGCCAGTTCGGCCTGCTCATCCGCGAGCCGGTCGGCGTCGTCGGCGCGATCATCCCCTTGAACGCCCCGATGGGCCTGATCAGCAACAAGGTGGCGCCGGCGCTGCTGGCCGGCTGCACCGTGATCCTCAAGTCGTCGCCGGAAGCCCCAGGCGAGGGCTACCTGATCGCGGAGGCGGCCGAGGCCGCGGGCCTGCCGGCCGGCGTCCTCAACGTGGTCACGGCCGACCGCGAGGTCTCCGAGCTGCTGGTCCGCGACCCGCGGGTCGACAAGATCACCTTCACCGGGTCGACCGCGGCCGGCCGCCGGATCGCTTCCATCTGCGGCGAGCGGATCGCCCGGGTCACGCTGGAACTCGGCGGAAAGTCCGCCGCCGTCATCCTCGACGACGCCGACATCGAGGCCACCGCGCGCACCCTGTCCCAGGCCGAGTGCTTCCTGTCCGGGCAGGTCTGCTCCTCGCTGACCCGGATCGTGGTCCCCCGGTCCTGGCACGACGCGCTGCTTGAGGCCCTGGCGGGCACGTTCAGCCAGGTCCGGGTGGGCGACCCGTTCGCCGCCGGCAGCCAGATGGGGCCGCTCGCGGCCGAGCGGCAGCGCGATCGGGTCGAGGGCTACATCGCCAAGGGCATCGCCGACGGCGCGACGCTCGCCACCGGCGGCGGCCGACCGAAGGACCTCGAGCGCGGCTGGTACATCGAGCCGACCGTGTTCGGCAACGTCGACAACAGCTCGGTCATCGCCCAGGAGGAGATCTTCGGCCCGGTGCTGTCGGTCATCCCGGCCGCCGACGAGGACGACGCGGTGCGGATCGCCAACGACACCATCTACGGGCTCAACGCCTCGGTGTTCACCAACGACATCAACCGGGCCCGCCAGGTCGGCGGACGCCTCCGGTCAGGCACCGTGGGACACAACGCGATGCGGACCGACTTCGGCGTGAGCTTCGGCGGGTTCAAGCAGTCCGGCATCGGCCGCGAGGGCGTTCGCGAGGGCCTCCCGCACTTCCTCGAGACCAAGTTCATGGTGCTCGAGGGCGGCCCGGAAGGCTACGAGGACACCGTCCTCTAGCAACGAGCCGTTCCGCACCAGGACATGGTGACGGGCCGTCGGCACAGGTCCCCCAACCTCCGCCGACGGCCCGTGTTGCCACCGCCACCGAGTCATCAGTGTTCTTCTTGCCGTGGCTCCCGGTGGAGACGGCCCCCCAGCCGTCACCACCGGTTGCACGGCCGGCAACGATCCCCCCGGTTCGTTGCCGATCTTCCCCTCACGACGACGGTTTTCCCCCTAGTCAAACCGTCGTCATCTCCCCCCCGGCGGCCGCGTCCTCCGCGCCGCCGCCGGGGAAGTTCTTATGTATACCCGCAGATCAAACCGCTAATCATGCGGAGTGAACGCGCCCCCGGCCCGGCCTCGTCCGGTCCCGCCGCTCCCGCTCTCGGCGCAGGTGCAGCTGACGCTCGTCCTCGGTCGTGCCGCCCCACACCCCGTGGATCTGATGCGTGGCCAGTGCGTACTGCAGGCACTGACGGCGCACCCGGCACGTCGAGCAGACGGCCTTGGCCCGGGCGATCTCCCCGGTGGCCGGACCGCGCGCGGCGACAGGGAAGAAGAGCTCCGGGTCAGCCTCCTGGCAGGCGGCCGACCGCCACCAGTCGCGCCGCTCCTCAGGCGGCGCGCCCCGTTGGCTAGGTAGCTGGAAAACCATTAACAGACCCCCGAACTAGTCCTGCACCAGACTGGCCGGTAACTCTCCGTCGCACATCGGTAACTGTACCTAGACGACTACCTATACGCAATACTGCGATCGGAGTTGCTTATGAGACGAACGTGATACTCGATCAGGACGTCCGCGCCCGCCCCAACGCCGGGTTCCCGACCCCCTCGGAACCAGCCTGGCCGGCCTGAGCGCATCGCTTGCGACGTCCCTAGCGCTGAATTTCGAACAACGCGGCGGCATTGTCATGGCAGACAGCGCGGAGCCAATCCGGGCCGAGCCCGGTCCGTTCGAGCGCTTCAAGGGCATCTGCGTAGGTGTAGGGGATATTCGGGAAGTCCGTACCGAGTAGCACGCGGTGACCGAGGTCACGCAGCCGCGGCAACTCGGCGGCTGGGAACGCGGCCCCGGAGTCGTCGATGAACGGCGTGAACGCCATCGTCGTGTCGAGCAGAACGCCCGGGTGGCGCTCCGCCAGCGTCATGAACTCGCCGTACTCGGGCATGCCGAGGTGCGCGACCACCAGGCGCAGCGCCGGATGCCTCGCCAGCAGCCGCGCGATCGGCACCGGCCCGGTGAAGCGCCCGGCCACCGGACCCGAGCCGCAGTGCGTCACCACCGGGACGCCCGCCTCGGCCATTAGCCCCCAGGCCTGGTCGAGCACCGGGTCGTTGGGGTCGAACCCGCCGACCTGGAGATGGCACTTGAACACCCGCGCGCCCTGCTCGAGCGCGCGGCCGACGTCGGCGGCGGCCGACGGCTCGGCGAAGAACGTGGCGCTGTGCAGGCAGTCCGGCGTCCGGGCCGCGAAGTCCGCCCCCCACTCGTTGAGCGACCTGGCCATGTCCGGCTTGTGCGGGTAGAGCAGGGCGGTGAACGCCGCCAGGCCGAACGCCCGCAGCGTCGCCACCCGCGTCTGCTCGTCCTCGCGGTAGGTGATCGGCCACGGCCGCCCGATCAGCGGCCCGGCCCCGTCGAAGTACGCCCGCACGGCCGCCAGCAGCCGCTCGGGCATGAAGTGCGTGTGCACGTCGATGATCGAATCGAGACCAACGCGGGCCCGGAACTCCGCGACCCGCCCGGCCTCGGCATCCCGCGCGGGATGCTTCTTGCTGTTATCTCGGAGGAAGATCTGCGCGCAGAGCGAGCCCCTGGCCGCCGCCTCGGCCAGCACGGCCGGGTCGGCGGCGTAGCGCCACTCCACGTACTGCGTCACCGACGGGTCCGACTGCGGCACCGACGGCGCCCCGCCGACGATCGTCGCCTCGTAGTCCGCGAGAACTAGCAGGTGGTCGCCGCGGTCGGCGCTCGCCTGGCCCAGCCGGTCCCCGGGCGCGAGCTCGACCCCGAGCTTGTCCCGGCCGACGCGGACCGCGGCCGCCCGCTCGTCCTCGCCGTCGGCCAGCGTCACCGCCGGGAGCCCCCACACCCCGGAGAGGGGATCGCCCGGGTCGTCGGGCCGCTTCACCATCAGGAACGTTCCCGCCTTGGGCCCGCGCACCACCACCGCCACCGAGCGCTTGATCATCGCCATGCTTCCAGCTTTCCAGATCAAAGGCACAACCCATGCTCCCGAACGGACCCTGCCTCCCCGTCAGCCGCCACCTCGACCTCGCCCGTGGACGGCGTAATCTGCTTGATATGGCAATCATCCCGGACGGCGCGGCCGCCAGGTCGCGCCGCGTGCGGTGGGTCATGGCCGGGGTCGCGGCCGTTGTGGTCGTCGCCGACCAGGTCACCAAGTCCCTGGTGGCGGCCGGCCGCATCGCCGACGGGTCCTCGTTCGGCTGGGTCACGGTCAACGTGGTCAGGAACCACGGGGCCAGCGGCGGCATCGCCTCCGGCTACCCGATCCTGGTGACGATCGCGGCCCTCGCGATCACCGGCCTGGCGGCGGCGCTGGCGCTGCGGGCCGGCGGCCGGACCGCCGCCATCTGCCTGGCGGCGGTGCTCGGCGGCGCGCTCGGCAACCTGTCCGACCGGATCTTCCGCTCCCCCGGGTTCGGCCGCGGCGGCGTGGTCGACTGGATTCACTTCGCGGGCGGCGGCGGCTCGCTTGACGTGTCCGACCTGGCCATCCAGTTCGGCGTGCTCGGCGCGGTCGCCGCGATGCTCGTCACCAGCTACGTCCAAGCCCGCCGGGCCAAGCGATCCGCGGAGCAGCCAGAGCCGCGCTAACTTCGGGTCGAGAGCGCGCGTCGTCGGTCCAGGCGACGGCGCCGGTCTGCCCGGCATGAATTTGGTACGGGCACTCGCAGGGCGAGGGTGACAACCCGTCTGTGCTGGCACGCCGCTACCGGTCACACGGTCGCCGCGACTAGCTCAGTCAGCTCGAATGTACGCCGGCCCGGTTCCGTGGGCAAGATGGCGCGGGCCGCCGAGCGTGAGCCGATGAAAGACGCCGGCCCGTCGTCCGCCCGCGCCGCGCTTGTTGCTGTTATCTGAGTTGTTCGTCCCCGGCGCGCGTCCCCCAGGGACGAGAAGCGGGCTGGCATGAGAGAGTCAGCGAGGTCCGTTCGAGATAATCTTTATGGTTTTCCTGATCGTCGGTGCTGCGAAGGGTGTCGGTCATGCTCGATGGGGTTCTGTTCTTCCCGGTCACGCCGTTCTCGGCCGACGGCGCGGTCGATACGGGGGTGCTGGCCGAGCACCTTCGCCGGGGGCTGGCGGCCGGGCCGGGCGGGGTGTTCGCCGCCTGCGGCACCGGCGAATTCCACGCCCTCGCGCCCGAGGAGTACCAGGAGGTGGTCGCGACCGCGGTCAAGGAGGCCGACCACCGGGTGCCGGTCTTCGCCGGGTGCGGCGGGCCGCTGCCGACCGCGATCCGGCTGGCCAGGATGGCCAGAGAAGCCGGCGCCGACGGCCTCCTGCTGATGCCGCCGTACCTGGTCGCGGGGCCGCCGCCCGGCCTGATCGCCTACACCCGGGCGGTCGCCGCCGCGACCGAGCTGCCGGTCATCGTCTACCAGCGCGGCAGTGTCATCTTCGATCCCGCCTCGGCGGTGTCGGTGGCGGCGCTGCCGACCGTGGTCGGGTTCAAGGACGGCCTCGGCGACCTCGACCGGCTCGGCCAGATCGTCGCCGCCGTCGGCCGGGCGCTGCCGGACAAGCCGTTCCAGTTCTTCAACGGGATGCCGACGGCGGAGGCGACCGTCCCCGCCTACCGGGCCATCGGCGTCGAGCTGTACTCGTCGGCCGCGTTCTGCTTCGCGCCCGAGGTGTCGATGGCGTTCTACAAGGCGCTGACCGAGGGCGACACGGCCACCGAGCGGCGGCTGCTGGCCGAGTTCTTCTACCCTCTCTCCCAGCTCCGCGCGCAGGTCCCCGGCTACGCGGTCTCGCTGGTCAAGGCGGGCGTGCGCCTGCGCGGGCTCGACGCAGGCAGCGTCAGGCCGCCGCTGGTCGACCCGTCGCCCGAGCACCTGGAGGAGCTCGGCGGCATCCTCGCGGTCGGCCTCGCGGCCGTGGGCGCATGAGCCGCGACGCGCTGCGGATCACCGGCGTCACGATCACGCCGGTCGCGTTCGCCGATCCCCCGCTGCTGAACGCGGTCGGCGTGCACGAGCCGTTCGCGCTCCGGGCGGTGGTCGAGGTCGCCACCGACGGCGGGCTGACTGGGCTGGGCGAGAGCTACGCCGACGACCACCACCTGGCCGCACTCCGCGCCGTCGCGGACGCCGTCGTGGGGGTCGACGCTTACCACACCGAGGAGGTCTACCGCCGAGTCGCCGATGTGGTCGGGCACGGCGGGCACGCGATCGCGTCGGGCACCGTCGGCAGCGTCTCGGCCGTCGACCCGGTGTTCTCCCCGTTCGAGGTCGCCTGCCTGGACATCCAGGGCAAGGCGGCCGGCCGGCCGGTCGCCGACCTGCTCGGCGGCCCGGTCAGGGACGCGGTGCCGTTCTCGGCCTACCTCTTCTACAAGTGGGCCGCGCACCCGGGCCAGGAGCCGGACGGCTGGGGCGAGGCGCTCGACCCGGACGGCATCGTCCGGCAGGCTCGCCGCCTGGTCGACGAGTACGGGTTCACCGCGCTCAAGCTCAAGGGCGGTGTGTTCCCGCCGGAGGAGGAGGTCGAGGCGATCCGGGCGCTGCGGGCGGCCTTCCCCGACCATCCGCTCCGGCTCGACCCGAACGCCGCCTGGTCGCCGGTCACCTCCATCGGGGTCGCCCAGGCGCTGGACGGCGTGCTCGAGTACCTGGAGGACCCGACCGAGGGCATCGGCGGGATGGCCGAGGTGGCCGCGCACGCCTCGATGCCGCTGGCCACCAACATGTGCGTGATCGCGTTCTCGCAGCTGCCGCCCGCCATCGCCGCCGACGCCGTCCAGGTGGTGCTGGCCGACCCGCACTACTGGGGCGGGCTGCGCCGGGCCAAGCTGCTGGCCGGGATCTGCCAGACCTTCGGTCTCGGCGTGTCGATGCACTCCGACCCGCACCTCGGCATCAGCCTGGCCGCGATGACCCACCTGGCCGCGGCCACCCCGAACCTCGACTACGCCTGCGACACCCACTACCCGTGGCGGCACGAGGACGTGATCGCGGGCTCGCCGCTGCCGTTCTCGGCCGGCTCGATCCGGGTCCCCGCCGCCCCCGGCCTCGGGGTCGAACTCGACCGGGACGCGCTTGCCGCGCTGCACGAGCAGTACCTCCGGTGCGGCGTCCGCGAGCGCGACGACACCGCTTACATGCGCACCGTCGACCCCTCCTACCAGCACATCCGCCCTCGCTGGTAGTGCCTTGACCTTGGCTTAGCAGCAGGCGGACGGCTGGGCGGCGCCAACCGGGGCCTGGTCGCCGGCTGGGGCGCAGCAGGTCGAGCCGGCCTGCTTGTCGAGGGTGTCGGCGTCGGCCTTGACTGTGTAGACCTCCCACGGCTCCTGGCCGGGGCCGGTGACCCAGACCTTGTCCTGCACGGCGTAGCAGCAGGCGGTGTTCTCTTCGGTGACAGTCTGGAGTCCATCCCCAGCCAGCCGGGCGGTGGCGGCGGTGACCTGGTCGGGGGTATCGACTTCCACGCCGAGATGGTCCATGCGGGTTGGCTCGCCGGGGGTTCCCTCGATGAGGACGAGCTTGAGCGGGGGCTCGGCGATCGCGAAGTTGGCGTAGCCAGGGCGCTTGGTATCGGGCGGGAAGGCTACGGCTGCGGCGCTCCCCGGTAGGAGTTGATCGTGCGCAGCCGGAACCAGCGGTCGCGCAGGCCCACCCGACGGTTACCGAACCACACGCCCCAGCCGACGGTGACGTTGCGGAGGGTGAAGCTTACGCTGCCGGACCGCCCCTGCCGACGGTGTCGGCGGTGCCGGCGGGACAGCGCCGTCGCCCTCGCCTGGGCGCGGTCGCGTGCGCTCGGCGCACCGGGAAAGTCCGGCCGGGCGCGTTCCACCCGTTTCCCGACCTCGCTGGCATGGCGACTCACGAGGGAGTAGCGCTGGTCGTCGTCGAGGGAGAGCCGGTCGGCCAGCCGCCACGCCTCTTCCCGCTCCAGATGCAGCAGCGCCTCGCGGTCGGAGGGCCGACGGAGCCTGCCGACCGGCAGGTGCTCCTGCCGCC
>DATCGA010000569.1:0-3598 GCA_036509215.1 Trebonia sp. | reverse complement strand
CGAAGTCCTGTTCCTGCACGGCGGCGTCCCGAAGGCGGCACGTGATGAGATGGTCGCCCGCTTCCAGGCCGAGGACGCCACGTCCCCGCCACTGTTCGTCCTGTCGCTCAAGGCCGGCGGCACCGGGCTGACCCTGACCAGGGCGACGCACGTGCTGCACTACGACCGCTGGTGGAACCCGGCGGTCGAGGATCAGGCAACCGACCGGGCCTACCGGATCGGGCAGGACCGCCCGGTGCAGGTGCACCGGCTGATCGCCGAGGGAACCCTCGAAGACAGGATCGCGGCTCTGCTTGAGAAGAAACGCGACCTCGCCGACGCCGTGATCGGGTCGGGCGAGCGCTGGATCGCCGACCTGTCGGACGGCGAGCTCTCTGAGCTCGTCAGCCTCCGGGCCGCGTCATGAGCGCGGACGTGAGCGCGGAATTCGGCCGGACCTGGTGGGGCGCCGCGTGGGTGGAGGCGCTTGAGCAGCGGGCGCGTCTTGACCCGAACCGGCTGCCGCGCGGCCGGGAATACGCGCGTAGCGGCGCGGTCGGCGAACTGACCCTGGCACCAGGCGAGGCGCGAGCCCAGGTACAGGGCCGCATGACGGTGCCGTACGAGGTCAGGATCCGGGTGCGGCGGTTCACCGACGAGGAGTGGGACCGGGTGCTCACCGCGATCTCCGCCCGGCTCGGCCACGCCGCCGCGCTGCTTGACGGCGAGCTGCCACCACAGATCGCCGAAGACGCGGCTTCCGCCGGCCTCGACCTGCTGCCGGGCGGCGGGGAGATCGGGCCGCGGTGCAGCTGCCCGGACGACGCGGACCCGTGCAAGCACTCGGCTGCCGCCTGCTACCTCGTGGCCGACGCGCTTGACGCCGACCCGTTCGTGCTCCTGCTGCTGCGCGGCCGCAGCCGCGACCAGGTGCTTGCCGGGGTGCGGACGCGGCGGCGCGGTACGCCCGACGAGGCGAAGGCCGCCGCGGTGGCCGGGTCGCGGGCCGATGCCGGACGGGCCGCTAGCGACGAGGGGGTGGACGCGAGGGATGCCTTCGACGAGCCGGCGCCGTGGGCGAAGATTCCCGCCCCGCCGTTGCCGCCCGCGCGTCCCGGGCAGCCCGCGGCTCTCCCGGTAGACCCGCCGGCCTGGCGGGCCGGGCTGGGCAGTGACCTGCATGAGCTGGCGGCGGACGCGGCCGCCCGGGCATGGGAGATGGCCGTGGGGCTCAGCGCCGACGCCGGGCTGGGCCTCAGCGCGGACGCGGATCTTGCCCGCAGGGCGGCGCGGACGCTGGGCACGCCTGCATTCGGCCCGATAGCCGCGCGCTCGGGGATCGGTGCCCGCGAACTGGTCAGGCAGGCACTTGCCTGGCGGCACGGCGGGCTGGGCGGCCTTGAGCTGCTGCACCGCGAATGGGACCCGGTCGCGGACGAGCCGGAGTCCGCCGACCTGCTCAAGGCAGCGGGGAACGTGCTGCGCTCGAAGACGGGCGAGGCGGAACGCGTCCAGGGCAACCGGGTCACCGCCGGCCGCCTCCAGCTTCGGCTCGGCCATGACCTGCGCTGGTATCCGTATGCGCGCTCGGACGGCGACTGGGAGCCAAGCGGGCCGCCACAGGCCGACCCGGCCCAGGCCGTCGCGGCCTTGTAAGCGCCGGAAACGATAGCGGCGTCAGCCGATCCGGCTGACGTAGTGGAACTTCCCGTCGCCGACCGTCTTCCGCAAGGTCGACATGATGGCGTACACGTCGTCGTGCGGCCCTTGGACATACATCGGCATCCCGTCGCGCCCGAAGGTGATGTCGCTCGGCCCGGCCCACTCGCCGAGGTGCCCGGCGCACTTGGCGAAGTCGGGGTGCGGCTCAAAACCCAGGCCGCGCCCGTAATCCACCGCGCCGAACACCACGTGCCGCGCCAGGTCCAGCGGCGCCGGCACCGGCGGGCGGCTGAAGGAGCGGAAGAAGAAGCTCATGAAATCCGGCAGCTTGCGCCGGTCCATGGTCTTGGGGCCCATGCAGTTTTTGACGCCCAGGGACCAGAGATCGACCAGGTACCCGCACGCGGATACACTGCTGCCGCGCTCCCGGGCGACGAGCACGCCCACCAGGCCGCCGGACTCGCCGTCTTCGGCCGCTGGAACCCCCGGCCATTCTGGATGGCCGCGCACCGTGAGCCTCTCGGACCAGTCGTCGGTGACCCAGCAGCCGACCACCTCGGCCTCTCGCCTGGGCGCGGCGACGCCGACGGCCCTGATCAGCGGCGCCACCTCGGCGGGCCTAAGGCCGAGCGCGCGAGCGATCTCCTTGGGAGTACGGCCATCACGGCGGAGCTGTGCGACCCGCTCCACGAGTTCCTGACTTGGCATGCCGATAGCATTCCGCGTTTCCCCGCCATGCGGAACTAAATCACCACCAAAGCCGACTCTCCGCAGGACCAGATCAAGACCGATCATCCCGAACGGACCGGGGTGACTCCCTCTGTTTATGGGCTCGGGTGTCCGGTTCAGTACGGCCGGTCGGGATGCGTCCCGTTATATGCCGCGATCGCCTGTTCCGGAATGCTGCCGTCATCGCCGGCCTCGAAGCCCGCGCTGACGGCCCAGTCTCTGACCTCCTGGCTGCTGGCCTGCCACCGCGAACCGATGATCTCGGCGCGCGGCGGACGCGCCCGCGCCATCCGGATGGCCTCGGCGACCAGTTCCTCGGCACGCCGCGTCCGCTTCATAGCCAGCTCGGCGAACACCGAGCTGGCCAGCTCTTCCATCGTCCGGCTGGGCCGTGCCCGCTCCAGCGCGCGCACGGTCTCCGCGAGCTCGTCCAAACTGAAGACACGAACCGGGTTATCGAACAAGCCCACGGGTGGGCGAACTGGACGCGACACCATGCAGCCACGGTAATCGCGTGCGGCAGCGTAGTCCGCGGAAACGCCGTAGCTGATTTAGGCCGAAGCCGTCAGGACAGCATCTCGGGTCATTGACACCGCGAGTCAGTAGGCTTCTTCACGTGTCATGGCTGGCCAACGCGGCCGAGCCGACCGGACGCCAGCTCGGCTTGGGTATAGTCCTGGGCGCGTCCGGCCTTGTTCAAGGCGTCAGCGAAGCCGAACGCTTCAGACACGGCTATCTTGTCCTGCTTGATCATCAGGTGGATGAGCTTGTGCACGCTCAGCGGTTCCACACCACGATTCTTCGCTGCGACGCGGGCATCGTAGTCCTCGCTGAGCAGCAGCGGCCGCAGCGTCTTGGCCCGGCACGCGAGGGAAACGATGGCCGCTTCGCCGAAATGCTCAAGTGGGTGCTTCAACGGCCGTCCGGCGGCGATCTGCTCTTGGATCTCGGCAGCCAGTTCCACTCCTGCCGGCTCATCGACGCGGACCGGCTCGCCGAGCCAGTGCAGTTGGCCCAGTGCCATGCCGGCCCATGCCGCAGTGCGATCGGCGGTCTTCGCCAGCTCCTCGAGTTCAGCGACGACAGCGGCGACGAGGACACGGCGGTGCGAGGATAGTGTCGCCTGCACCGCTTGCTGCAGCGGGAAATCGACGGCCAGGCTGACGAGAGCGCTGGTGTCCAGAAACCACACCGCGGGCTTCGCCGCGCCCGCGGGCGCGGCGGTCAC
>DATCGA010000568.1:0-2895 GCA_036509215.1 Trebonia sp. | reverse complement strand
CGGCGGCGTCATCGACCGGCGGCAGCGCGTCGACGTCGGACGGCAGCGGCTACTCGCGGGCGGACGGCGGCGGGGTCGCGCCGTTCGGAGGGGGCCGGTCGCGGTCCGGCCAGACCGGAACGTCGCACGGGACAACCGAGTCCGTCTCGCTCACCGAGGGGATAAGCACGAGCACGGCCTGGGGGGTGTCCACCTCGCGGGCGACCGGGGACAGCGAGTCGCTCGCCCGCTCCCTGCAGCGCTCGCGGGAGCTGCTGGTGGAGCCGTCCGAGCTGCAGCGCCTGCCGGCCACCGCCATGATCGTCAGCTACGCCGCCCCCGGCGGCCGCCGGGTCCTGCTGGCGGACGCCAACCCGGCCATCGGCGGCCTCGGCGTCTCCACGCTGGCCGCGCTGAACGAGACCGGCGAGCTGGCCCCGGCGGACGCGGGGATCCCGGTGAGCGGGCTGGGCGGCCGGCCTGCGACGGCGGCGGAGAGCGCGCTCAACCCCAACCTGGGACCGCCGCCGCCTCGGCCGGACTGGCGTCGGGGCGCGAGAAGTTAACGGGCCCTTCACAGCGGCCCACGGCGCTCCTGCCGCGCGGCGGGCCGGTAAGCGGATAGCATCGGCCGCGATGGACGCGAATACCCACCACCGAACACGCCTGCCGATACGGGCCAAGCTCGCGACGACGGTCGGCGACGCCGCCGCCTCCGTCTCCCGGCTGGCGGGCAAGGGCGACGGCTCGGTCATCGGCGGCCGAATCGGCCTGCGCCTCGAGCCCGACCTGCTCTCCCTGCTCGCCGCCGGCCGCCAGGTCGTCCTCGTCACCGGCACCAACGGCAAGACGACGACCACCCGGCTGATCACGGCGGCGCTAGCCCCGCTGGGCGGCCAGATCGCGTCGAACATCTACGGCGCGAACATGGACGCGGGGGCGGTGTCCGCGCTCAGCCGCACGCCCGACGCCCGCATCGCGGTCCTGGAGACCGACGAGAAGTACATTCCGTCCATGGTCAAGGCGACCAGCGCCCGGGTCGTCACGCTGCTGAACCTGAGCCGGGACCAGATGGACCGGGCGGCCGAGATCTGGCTGCTCGCCCGGCGCTGGCGGGAGGCGTTGGCGGCCGCGCCCGACTGCCGGGTGGTGGCCAACGCCGACGACCCGCTGGTGGCGTGGGCCGCGGGCGCGTCCCGGCAGGTCACCTGGGTGGCGGCCGGGCAGGCGTGGCGCGAGGACTCCTGGTGCTGCCCCAACTGCGGCGCCCACCTGCAGCGGGACGGAGACGACTGGTCCTGCCGGGAGTGCGGTGGCCGGCGGCCGCCCGTGAGCTGGATGCTCCACGGCGATGAGGTCATCGACCCGGCCGGCCGGCCGACCGCGCTTGAGCTGGCCCTCCCCGGCCGGGCGAACCGCTCTAACGCGGTGGTGGCGCTGGCGGTGGCGGAGGCGTTCGGCGTGCGGCTGGCGCAGGCGCTGCCCGAGATTCGCCGCGTCACCTCCGTGGCCGGACGGTACACGCAGGTCAGCAGGCGCGGCGTCGACATCAGGCTGCTGCTCGCGAAGAACCCGGCGGGCTGGCTGGAGGCGCTCGAGGTCGTCGCCCCGGCCCCGGCCCCGGTGCTGCTGGCCGTCAACGCCCAGGGCCCCGACGGCCGGGACACGTCGTGGATCTGGGACGTCGATTTCCGCCGGCTGCGCGGCCGGACCGTCCTGGTCGGCGGTGAGCGCAGGCTCGACCTCGCCGTCCGGCTGGAGGCCGACGAGGTTCAGTTCCGCCTCGTGAGCGACATCGACGAGGCGGTCGACGCGGTCAGATCCGAGTCAGGGAACCTTGAGGTGCTGGCGAACTACACCGCCTTCCAGCAGTACCGCACCGCCCTCGGGCGGGTGCAGTGATGCCGGGCGCGCTGACGAAGGGGGCCGAGTTATGCGACCGCTCCGCCTGATCTGGGTCTACCCCGACCTGCTGTCCACCTACGGTGACCGCGGCAACCTGCTCGTGCTCGAGCGGCGTGCCCGGCTGCGCGGCATCCCGGTCGAGGTCGTCGAGGTCAACTCCGACCAGCCGGTGCCGCGAGACGGCGACATCTACCTGATGGGCGGGGGCGAGGACCTGCCGCAGACGCTGGCGACTCGCCGGCTGCTGGCGGACGGCGGACTGCACGCCGCCGCCGAGCGCGGTGCGGTGGTGTTCGCCGTCTGCGCCGGCTACCAGATGATAGGGGTCGAGTTCGGCGGCGCCGACGACACCCCGGTGCAGGGGCTCGGCCTGCTCGACATTCGCAGCGGCCGGGGCGAGCGCCGGGCCGTCGGCGAGATCGTCGCGGACGTGGACCCCGGGCTGAACGTGGGGCGGCTGACCGGGTTCGAGAACCATCAGGGCGTCACCCGGCTGGGGCCTGGGGTGCGGCCGCTGGCCCGCACCGAGATCGGCACCGGCAACGGCGACGGCACCGAGGGCTCTTACGCGGGCCGGGTGCTCGGCACCTACCTGCACGGCCCGGCCCTGGTCCGCAATCCGAACCTGGCCGACCTGCTGCTGTTCTGGGCGGTGGGCCCGCTGCCGCCGTTCCCGCCGCAGGCCGAGGAACTCGCCAAGCGCCTGCGGGCCGAGCGCCTGGCGGCCGCCGTTCCGCAGTAAGCAGTCCCGTCAGTACACGAGGGCCTGCGCGTCGTCCGCGACTACCTCGGCCACGAAGGTGGCCGAGCCTGCGATCCTGACGCCGGCGATGAGGTCCGCGGGCGCGATGTCCCGGCGGGCGGCGCACTGGCTGCACACGGTCACCGTGCCGAGCGCGAGAACGGAGGCGAGCAGGTCCGGCAGCGGCGCCGCGTGCGGGAGGGCGAAGCCCTCGGCCCGCCCGGGCAGCCCGAACCACGCCGCCTCGCCGGTCAGCCACAGCGAGACCG
>DATCGA010000567.1:0-7294 GCA_036509215.1 Trebonia sp. | reverse complement strand
CGCCCGCCGGGCTCGCCGCGTCGGCCGGGCAGCGTCCCGCCCCCGGCCGGCCGTTCCGGGGCGGGCCAGCCGCCCGCCCGCCCGAGGCGGCCCGGCCAGGCCGACCCGGTGCGGATCACCGGCCCGAACCCCCGCCTGTCGCCGGACTCCCGTCCCTCGCCGGACGCTCGCCCCCCGAAGGACGCTCGCCCCCCGAAGGACGCCCGGGCCGCGCGCGGCAAGGGCGCCACCCCCGACCCTCGCGCCGCCCGCAACCTCCGAACGCCCCGCGCCCCCGGTGACCGAGGCACCGCAAGCGGCCCGACAGGCGCAACCACAGGCGGACCAGGCGGAACGACAGGCGGCGCCGCAAACGGTCCGCCCCGTCGCCCGCGCCCGCCCCGCAGGCCGCCCCGTCCGCCGCGCTGGCTCGCCGTCCGGCGCGGTGACCCGGGACGGCGGGTCGGCATCACCCTGCTCGCGATCGCGGTCATGCTCACCCTGTTCGCCGGCCGCCTGGTGCAGATCCAGGGCCTCGACTCGGCCTTCTACAAGAACGCCGCCAACGCGGAGAAGCTGACCCCGACCGTGCTGCCAGCGCTGCGCGGCACCGTCTACAGCTCGAACCACCAGATCCTGGCCATGACCACCGAGACCTACCAGATCACGGCCGACCCGCCGCTGATCGAGAAGCTCAAGAAGGTCCCCCTGGCGACGGTCGCCCAGCAGCTGTCCGGCCCGCTCGGCCTGCCCGCGGCGAAGATCCTCAGCCTGCTGCAGCACCCGACCTCCACCGACTGGGTGCAGCTCGCCACCGGCGTGTCCGTTGCCAACGACCAGAAGATCGAGGCGCTGAGCGTCTACGACGATGGCATCAACGACAACGCGAGCTACGCCATGGACTACCCGGACGGCGAGGCGACCGCCAACGTGGTCGGGTTCACCAACCAGAACCCGCAGACCGGCGTGATCGCCGGCCAGGCGGGCGTCGAGGAGGAGTACAACAAGCTGCTGACCGGCACCACCGGCAGCGAGGAGTACGAGAAGGGCATCAACGGCGAGCAGATCCCCGGCAGCCTGGAGGAGACGCCGGCCCAGAACGGCGACTCGATCAAGCTGACGATCAACTCCGTTCTCCAGTACGACGCGATGAAGGCGTGCGAGCAAGAGGTCGACAAGTCACAGGCGAAGTCGTGCACGGCCGTCATCATCCAGCCGAAGACCGGCGACATCCTGGCCATGGCCCAGTGGCCGACCTGGAACCAGAACACCCCGATCAGCCCGGCCGACGCTACCGACATGCCCGACCAGGACGTGTTCACGCCGGGCTCCACCGCCAAGGTGATCACCGCGTCGGCCGCGTTCGAGCACGGCGGCAAGACGCCGATGAGCGCCTACAACATCCCCTACCAGATCTACCGGGGCGGGCAGTGGATCCGCGACGCGGAGTACTCGGCGAACGAGCGCTACACGATCGCGGGCATCATCGCGAACTCCTCCAACGTCGGCATGTCCGAGGTGGACGCGAGCGTCGCGCCGCAGACCCAGTACGACTACCTGCGGAACTTCGGGCTCGACGAGCCAACCGGCCTCGGCCTCCCGGGCGAGACCCAGGGCCTGCTCCAGCCGCCGTCGAAGTGGGCGGCCGACGAGCGCTACACGCTCGCCTACGGCCAGGGCATCGCGGTCAACGCGATCCAGATGGCCAGCGTCTACGCGACGATCGCCAACGGCGGCGTCCGGGTCGCGCCGCGCCTGGTCGAGGGCACCTACACCGCGGCCGGCCAGTACACCGCGGCCCCGCCGTCGAAGTCCAAGCGGGTGATCACGACCAAGACGGCCAAGGAGCTGATCTCGATCCTGCAGCAGGTGCCGGGGGTGGACGAGACGGCCGACCAGCCGTGGGGCATCATCCCCAACTACGCCGTCGCCGCCAAGACCGGCACCGCCAACGAGTCGCCGAACGAGCCGGGCGAGACCTGCCCCGTCAGCAACCCGATCTGCATCTACGGCGCCAGCTACATCGGGATGGCGCCGGGCAACGGCCCGCAGGTCGTGGTCGCGGTCAACGTGCAGGATCCGAACAAGTCCAGCCAGGACTACTTTGGGGACATGGTCGCTGGCCCGGTCTTCTACAGCGTGATGGAGAACGCGATCGCGCAGCTGGGCATTCAGCCCCAGCCTGGGCTGGTCCCACCGGATGTTCGGCTCAATGCGCCCTGATTTTGGATACCCTCAGGGCGTGATCCGACCAGCCCGCCCCGTGCCGCGTCCCCTGTCAGGACTCGCCGAGCTTCTTGGCGTTGGCCGGGCGGAGACGGTGTCCGACGGCCCCGGCCGGCTGACCGGGGTCGCCCACGACTCCCGCGCGGTGCAGCCGGGCGACCTGTACGCGGCGCTGCCCGGCGCCCGCACGCACGGCGCGATGCACGCCGAGCAGGCGGTCGCGGCCGGGGCGGTGGCGATCATGACCGACCCCGACGGCCGCGACCTGGCGGCCAGGGCCGGGGTGCCGGTCTTCGTCGTGTCCAACCCGCGTGACCGGCTCGGCGACGTCTCCTGCTGGATCTACGGCGACCCGTCGACCCGGATGACGGTGATCGGCGTGACCGGGACGAGCGGCAAGACCACCTCGAGCTACCTGTGCGAGGCCGGCCTGCGCGCCGCCGGGCACAGCACCGCCCTGATCGGCGGGGTGGAGATCAGGATCGGGGACGACCGAGTCGCCTCCGCGCTGACCACGCCGGAGGCGCCGGACCTGCAGGCGCTGCTCGCGGTGGCGGTCGAGCGCGGGGTGACGGCGGTCGCGATGGAGGTGTCGAGCCACTCGCTCACGCTCGGCCGGGTGGCGGGCACCCGCTACGACGTGGCCGTCTTCACCAACCTGTCGCAGGACCACCTGGACTTCCACGCCGGGTTCGAGGACTACTTCCGGGCCAAGGCGAAGCTGTTCACCCCCGCCTACTCGGCCGTGGGCGTGGTCAACGTGGCCGACCGGTACGGTCGGCGGCTGGTGGCCGAGGCGTCGATCCCGATCGTCACGTTCTGCGCCGACCCCGCCTCCGGCGCCTACCCGCAGGCGGACTGGCAGGCCACCGACGTGCGCTGCGGCGCCGACGGGTCCACGTTCCGGATACTCGGGCCGGGTGGGGTGGAGGCCGACGCGTCGGTGACGCTGCCCGGTTCGTTCAACGTCGCCAACGCCCTCGGCGCGATCGTGGCCCTGGTCGAAGGGGGCGTTGACCTCGCCGACGCGGTGGCCGGGGTGGCCTCCTGCCCGGGCGTTCCCGGCCGCCTGCAGCGGGTCCCTGGGGGCCCGCCGGACGTGTTCGTGGACTACTCGCACAAACCCGGTGCGGTGGAGGCGGTGCTGACCGCGCTTCGGCCGGTCACCAGCGGGGAACTCATCGTTGTGCTGGGCTGTGGCGGCGATAGGGACCGGGGGAAGCGCCCGCTGATGGGCGCCGCCGCCGCCAGGCTGGCTGACGTAGCGATCTTCACAAGCGACAACCCGCGCACGGAAGACCCGCTCGCGATCCTGTCCGAGATGCTGCAGGGGGTGCTCGGGGTCTCGCAGGGGGAGCGGGCCCGGGTGATCATCGAGCCGGACCGGGCGGCGGCGATCGACCTCGCCGTCTCCCTGACCGGGAAGGGGGACGTGGTGCTAGTGGCTGGCAAGGGACATGAGACGGGGCAGTACGTAGGGGGAAGCGTGCTGCCGTTCAGCGACAACGAAGTGGCCGCGGCCGCTCTGGCCAGGCACGCGGGCGAAGACGGGACCGGTCTGTCATGATCGCGCTGTCCGCCGCCGAGATCGCCGTGATCGTCGGCGGCACCGTGACCGATCCGGCCGACACCGACCCGGCCCGCGCCGACCCGGCCGGGACCTTCGTGACCGGGCCGGTGGTGAGCGACTCGCGCGAAGCGGCGCCGGGCGCGCTGTTCGCCGCGCTGCCGGGCGAGCGGGTGGACGGACGTGACTTCGCCGCCATCGCGGTCAAGGCGGGCGCGGTCGCGGTGCTCTCCCACCGGCCGATCCCTGACGTCACCGACGTGCCGGTGATCGTCACCGCCGACGTGACCGTCGCCCTCGGCGCGCTCGCGCGGGAGGTGCTGCGTCGGCTGCCGTCGGCGACCGTGGTCGGGATCACCGGGTCGTCGGGCAAGACCTCGACCAAGGACCTCACCGCCCAGGTGGTCGACCGGCTAGGTCCGACCATCGCCCCGGTCGGCTCGTTCAACAACGAGCTCGGCCTGCCGCTGACCGTGCTGCGGGCCGACGAGTCGACCAGGTACCTGGTGCTCGAGATGTCGGCCCGCGGCATCGGCCACATCGCCCAGCTGTGCGATATCGCCCCGCCCAGGATCGGCGCGGTGCTCAACGTCGGCCGGGCCCACGCCGGCGAGTTCGGCTCGCTCGACGCGGTCGCCAAGGCCAAGGGCGAGCTGGTCGAGGCGCTGCCGGGCGACGGGGTCGCGATCCTCAACGCCGACGACCCCAACGTGGCCGCGATGGCCGCCCGCACGTCCGCCCGGATCCGCCGGTTCAGCGCGTCCGCGGCCCGCACGGCCGACCGGATGGCCGACGTCCGCGCCGCCGCCATCAGCCTCGACGACCGCGGCCGGGCCTCGTTCCGGATGATCGCGGCGGGCGGCGGCGCCGACGTGCACCTGCGGCTGCACGGCGGTCACCACGTGTCCAACGCGCTCGCCGCCGCCGCGATCGCGGCCGAGCTCGGCCTCGACGTGCCCGCGATCGCCGACGCGCTAAGCCACGCCACCGCGCGCAGCAAGAAGCGGATGGAGCTGCACGAGCGGGCCGACGGCGTGCTCGTGGTGAACGACGCCTACAACGCCAACCCGGACTCGACCCGGGCCGCGATCGAGGCGCTGCGCCACCTCACCAGCACCGGCAGGCGCGGGTTCGCCGTCCTCGGCTACATGGCCGAGCTGGGCGACTTCGCCGAGGAGAGCCACCAGGAGGCGGGCCGCCTGGCCGCGCTGGCCGGGGTGGCCGGCCTGGTCGCGGTCGGCGAGTTGGCCGCGCCCCTGCTGGACGGTGCCCGCCGCGAACTCGGCTGGCGGGGCGAGGCGATCGCGGTGCCCGACGCGCCCGCGGCGGTCGAGGCGCTGCGAAACCGTTTGCGCCCCGGAGACGTCGTACTAGTGAAGGCATCCAAGTCGGCCGGCCTGTGGGAAGTGGCGGACGGCCTGCTGGCGGAGGTTGATGAGTGAAGACCATCCTGCTTTCCGGTGCGATCTCGCTGGTGATCGCGCTGCTAGGCACCCGGCCGGTCATCACCGTCCTGCGCAAACACAAACTCGGCCAGCAGGTCAGGACCGACGGCGTCCAGTCGCACCTGGCCACCAAGAGCGGCACCCCCACCATGGGCGGCATCGTGATCATCATCGCGACGCTCCTGGGCTACCTGGGCGGGCACCTGTTCACCGGCGACCCGATGACCGCCTCCGGCCTGCTGGTGCTGTTCCTGATGACCGGCCTCGGCCTGGTCGGCTTCGCCGACGACTACATCAAGCTGTTCATGCGCCGCAGCCTCGGCCTGCGCAGCAGCGCCAAGCTGCTCGGCCAGGCCGCGGTGGGGATCATCTTCGCCGTCTTCGCGCTGCACTTCCCCGACGGCTACGATCTCACCCCGGCCTCGGAGCACATCTCGTTCCTGGCCGACTGGGGCATCTCGATCGGCCCGGTCCTGTTCGTGATCTGGGTACTGCTGATGGTGACCGGCACCTCGAACGGGGTGAACCTGACCGACGGCCTCGACGGTCTCGCCTCCGGCGCGTCGATCCTGGTCCTGGCCGCCTACGTGATCATCGGGAACTGGCAGTACCGCAACGACTGCACTACCGCGCTGGCCCCCAACTGCTACGACGTCCGCGACCCGCTGGACGCGGCGGTGGTCGCGGCGGCGGTGATGGGCGCCTGCTTCGGCTTCCTGTGGTGGAACGCGCCGCCGGCCAAGATCTTCATGGGCGACACCGGCTCGCTCGCCCTCGGCGGGGCGCTGGCGGGCCTGGCCATCATCACCAGGACCGAACTGCTGCTGATCCTGCTCGGCGGCCTGTTCGTGATCATCACGATGTCGGTGGTGATCCAGGTCGGCTCGTACAAGCTCACCCATAAACGGGTGTTCCGGATGGCGCCGCTGCAACATCACTTCGAGCTGGCGGGCTGGGCGGAGACAACCATCGTGGTCCGCTTCTGGCTGATCGCGGGCATGTTCGTGGCGCTCGGCCTCGGCATCTTCTACGTCGGCTGGTTCCCCAAGTTATCCGGTTACCTAGAGCTGTTATCCGACCACCCTCGGCGTTGGGCGAGCGCCGCCCCGGCCTCGTCAGCCCTTCAGCGCGGCTCCGATGTCCGCGATCAGGTCGGCCGCGGGCTCGATCCCGGCCGACAGCCGGATCAGCGTGTCCGGCGCCGTCTCGGCCGCCCACCGCGCGCGCCGCTCCCAGGTCGACTCGACGCCGCCGAAGCTGGTGGCGGGCACCACCAGCCGGGCCGCCGCCACCACCGCGTCCGCGTCGGCCGCCGTCCCCGCCAGCTCGAACGCCAGCAGCGGCCCGAAGCCGCGCGGCATCTGCCGCGAGGCCGCCGCCGACGGGGCCAGCCCCGGGTAGTGCACCGCCGTCACCTGCGGCTGCCCGGCCAGGAACCGGGCGATCGCGAGGGCGTTGTCCGACTGCCGCGCGATCCGCAGCGGCAGCGTCTTCATCCCGCGCAGGATGAGCCAGCTCTCGAACGGCCCGGGGATCGCGCCGCCCGCCGTCCGCCACCCCCGGACCGACTCGGCCAGCTCCGCGTCCCTGGTCACGACCGCGCCGCCGAGCACGTCGGAGTGGCCGGAGATCGACTTGGTGAGCGAGTAGACCGAGGCCGCCGCGCCGAAGTCGAGCGGCTTCTGCAGCAGCCCGGTCGCGGTCGTGTTGTCGACCACGAACGGCGCTCCGGCCGCCGCCGCCAGCGCTCCGAGCGCGGCCAGGTCCGCCACCCGCAGCAGCGGGTTGGTCGGCGTCTCCGCCCACAGCACGGCCGGCCCGCCCGCCAGCGCCGCCTCCACCACGTCGAGGTCGAGCTGGTCGACCGCCACCGCCACCGCGCCGTGCGGCCGCAGCCGGTCCGCCAGCGCCCGCGTGTTGTAGTAACCGTCGTGCGGGAACACGATTCGTGTCCGCCCGCCCGCCAGCGCCAGCATCAGCGCCATCGACGCCGCCTGCCCGGACGCGAACGTCACCGCCTGCGCGCCCGGCCCCTCCACCGCCGCCAGCGCCTCCTCGACCGCCGTCCACCCGGGGT
>DATCGA010000566.1:0-14760 GCA_036509215.1 Trebonia sp. | reverse complement strand
GTCGGAGCCGTAGAGGTTGCACGCGCAGGCGCCCGCGATGATCGCGGTGAGGATGCCCGCGTAGGGCAGCAGCAGGTAGTTGCCGCCCGTCAGCCTGGGGATGGCGCAGACCGCGGCGCCGACGATGAGCGCGATCAGCAGGCAGGTCAGCCGGATCGGGTCGCGTACCCACATCAGGATCTCCTTGGCGGTGACCGCCCCGGCCGGGGTACGGGGCAGCGTCGACCAGCGGCCCGGCCGATCGCTGCCCGCGTGGGCGGGCCGCGCCGCCGCGTCCATCCGCCTGGTCAAGACCCTCGGCCACCAGTCCGCGGCGGCCACCGTGAGCACCGCCAGACCCGCCAGCGATCCGGCCGCCGCCAGCCAGTCGCCGCGCGCCGCCGCCTGCACCGCGACCGGCCCCCAGCCGGTCGGCAGCCACGTCAGCGCGTCCGCCAGCCACGGGACCGAACCGCGGCGAAGCGCCGTGTCCAGGGCGGGCAGCAGCGTCGCGGCGACCGCGACCGCGCTGAGCGCGACGGCGGTGACGATCGTGCCGACATCGTGCCCGCGGCGCGAGCCGGGTCCGAGCACCGCCCCCGCGATCGTCGACACCACGCTGGCCAGCGCGAGCGACGCGATGACGGCCACCACCGCGACGGCGGCCGGTCCCGCGCCGAGCCGGGCACCGCGGGCGATGAGCGCCGCGAAGGCGATCGCCATGAACACCCCGGCCGGGTCGAGCAGGCCGACGACCAGCAGCGAGCGCGCGAGTCGGCGGCGGTCAAGCGGCAGCAGGCTGAACAGCTCGGGCCGGAGCACGGCGTCGCCCGCCAGCGCGCTCTGCGCGACCCGGCCGCCCACCCAGAGCGCGAACACGAGCGCGAGCACGTCGGTGGCGGCAGCCGGATTCGGGTAGGAGACCAGCCCTAGCCAGATCGTCCCAAGGGCGGAGATGAGCACCAGCCCGGCGCCCACCAGCAGCATGGCCGGGTTGGTCCTGGCCAGCTGGTTCCTGAGAATGGCACGCCGCAGCGCGATCAGGACGCGAACCATGACAGCCCCCGTGCCGGTGCGGCGCCGACTAGTTCGGCGAATGCGGCCTCGAGCGTCTGCCCGCCGCGCACGGCCGACAGCGTCCCGGTGCGCAGGATCCGCCCGTGCGCCATGACCGCGACGTGATCGCAGACCTGCTCGACCAGCGCCATCACGTGCGTGCTCATCACGACCGTCCCGCCCGCCGCGATGAAGCCGTCCAGGATGGCCCGCACGACCGCGGCCGACACCGGGTCCACCGCCTCGAACGGCTCGTCGAGCACGAGCACCCTCGGCCCGTGCAGGAGCGCGCTGGCCAGCCCGATCTTCTTCCGCATGCCGGTCGAGTAGTCCGCGATCAGGGTGCGGCCGGCAGGCGCGAGGTCGAGCACGTCGAGCAGTTCGGCCGTGCGATCGGCGACCACCTGTTCGGGCATCCCGCGCAGCAGGCCGAGATAGGTGAGCAGCTCCGTCCCCGTCAGCCGCTGCGGCAGGGCGAGCCCGTCCGGCAGCGCCCCGATGAGCTCCTTCGCCTTCGCCGATCCCGCCTTCGACCAGACGTCCTGGCCGAGCACGAAGGCGGTGCCGCGGTCGGGCTGGAGCAGCCCGATGGCCATTGACAGCAGCGTGGTCTTGCCCGCCCCGTTCGGGCCCACCAGGCCCAGGAAACTGCCGCTGCCGACGGTCAGCTCGACGTCGCTGACCGCCGCGGTGTCGCCGAACGACTTGGTCAGCCCCGCGATCCGCAGAGCGGGTGCGCCCTGCTCGCCCGCGACCAGGCCCGGCGTCGGCTGCGCCGCGGTCATGCCCGCACCGCCCGCTCGTACAGGCCGAGCAGTTGCTGGCCGTACGCGTCGACGTCCATCGCCGGATCGGCTCGCAGCAGCCCGGAGATGGCGTCGACCGAGGCGCGCAGCGACACCGCGGTCACGAAGGCGGAGAACTCGCCGAACTCGCCCGTCGCCTGGCCCGCCTCGAACAGCCGCGTCAGGTCATCGACCGCCGACCGGTGCCCCTCCAGGTAGGGCGGAGGGTCTTCGCCCCCGGGCGGCATGCCGTTCACGATCTCGGTGAACGCGATGATCTCGCGGCGGTGGGCGCCGATGAAGTCGAGGTTCGACGTCACGTAGATCCGCAGCGCGTCCGTGTACGAGGTGGCCGCCGCGACCCGCGGGGTCATGTACTCGGCCGCCTCGGTCAGCACGTGCCCGATGACCTCGCGCAGCAGCTCGCTCTTGCCGGCGAAGTGATAGGAGAGCACGCCCTTGCTCACCCCGATGCGCTCGGCGATCGCGCCGAGGGACGCGGCGGCGAATCCGCTCTCGTAGAGCACGTCGATCGCCGCGTCGACGATCTGCTCTCGCCGCGCCTGCTCGATGAATGACTTCCGCCCGGTCGTGACTCTCACCATCACGGCTGATGCACCTCCGCCGTCGTCCATTAACCCAAGCGTACAATTTTTAGTACGAGCGGTCAATTTTTTTCACGGCAGACTTAACATGCGCGGAGAGCTGTGATGCGAAAGAAGATCAGAGCCCCGTCTGCGCCCAGCGCTCGCGCACCCGGGCCAGTCCCTCGGCGGTCAGCGACCCGTACAACCGCAGCCGGGCCACGCCCCCGTCGGGGAGCACATCGAGCCGGACCAGGTGGTGAGCGCGAGCGGGGGAGACCCGGAACCGATGCGGCGTGTCCGGCCGGAGCGGGGTCCGGGCGAGCAGCGGCGCCCACGACGACGGGTCGTCCCACGCGCTGTCGTCGCCCGGTTCAATCGTTCCCGCCGTTCCATCGCCCGGCCCGCGCCCGGTGTACCCGCGCACCTCGGCCAGGCCGGGCGAGTTCCCGATGTACCCGGAGGTGTCCACCTCGACCAGTGACAGCACCGCCTGCCCTGCGAACCGAACCGCCAGCCACTCGTTCCCGGCCGTCCGCCGCCGCCGCGTCTCCCATCCCTCGCCCATCACCCGGGACAGACCGGGGGAGATGGCGTTGCGCGGGGCCGAGTAGAACCGGTCGCTGCACGCGACCACGTCGCCGCCGTTCTCGAGCGCCGCCAAGTCGAACGTCAGCCCCTCGAGCAGCGCCGGATCGGGCACCACGACCCCGTGCACCCGCAGCCGCGCCACCCCGCCGTCGGGGAAGATCCGCAGCCGCACGTGGCTGTACCGGTGCCGCGACGAGGCCGGGATCTCGAACGTGTGCCGCCCGTCCCCGGTGAGCGGGGACCGGGGCACGATCTCCGCCCACCGCGCGGACTGGAGCGCGGCCGGGTCCGGATACCCGTCCGCCCAGCACGCCTCGACCGAGCACGACTGGGGGAAGTTCCCAGTGAAGTGGGCGGTGTCCACCACGACCGCGTGCACCACACCCGGCGCGCCGAGCCGCACGATCACCCAGTCGTGCTCATCGACACCAGGCAGCAGGCCGGAGCGGGCGTCGGCCCCGCGCCGTCGCCGCGTCTCCCACCCGTCGTACAGCTGCCCCTTGTGCCCGAACGTGTGCGGCGAGAACGTCGGCGCGCTCGGGTTGATCAGGTTCTCCTTCTCCGCGAAGAACTCGTCCGAGGCCGCGATCACCGACCCGCGCAGCGCCCGCGACGCGAGGTCGGGCAGCTGCAGCGGATCCGTGTCCTCAGAGCGCAAGCAACCCGCCTCCCCGTGCGAGCAGCCGCCCGCGCGGCGGGTCGGACGGTGTCACCTCGACGCCGCCGAGCCAGGTCCGCGTCGCCCGGCCGAACAGCGTCCGCCCCTCGTACGGGGTCGCCGGGTGCTTGTGCAGCAGCTCGGCCCCGCGCACCACGAACGACGCCTCCGGGTCGAACGCGACGAAGTCCGCGTCGCACCCCACCGCGATCCGCCCCTTGGTGGGCAGCCCGGCCAGCGTCGCCGGGAACAGCGCCATCCACCGGGCGATGTCGGCCAGCGAGTACCCCCGCCGCCGCGCCACCGACCAGACCACCGACGGCCCCAGCTGAAGCGAGGAGATCCCGCCCCAGGCGGTGCGGAAGTCCCCGTCCGGCAGCCCCTTCAGCTCGGGCGTGCACGGCGAGTGGTCGGAGACGACGCCGTCGATCGCCCCGTCGCCCAGCGCCCGCCAGAGCGCCTCCCGGTTGACCGCGTACCGGATCGGCGGGCAGCACTTGAACTCGGTGTGCCCCGGCGGCACCTCCTCGGCCGCGAAGAACAGGTAGTGCGGGCAGGTCTCCGCGGTCAGCGACACCCCCGCGGCCCGGGCCGCGCCGATCAGGGCCGCGCAGTCGCCCGCCGCCAGGTGCACGATGTGGGCCCGCGCACCGGTGGCGGCGGCGGCCGAGATGACGGTCTCGATCGCGCGCCGCTCGGCGACCGTGGGCCGGGACGCGACGAACGCGTCGTAGGACGGCCCGGCGGGCGCCGTGACCTCGGCCGGGTCCTCGGCGTGGACCAGTATTGGCGCGCCCGACTCGACCACGGATTTCATCGCGGCTCTGAGGTCGTCCCGGCCCAGCGGCGGGAAGTCGGCCAAGCCCGAGTCGATGAGGAAGCACTTGAAACCCACGACGCCGGCGTCGAGCAGCGCGCCGAGCTCGGGCGCGTTCCCTGGCACCGCCCCGCCCCAGAACGCCACGTCGACCGCGCACTGCCCGGCCGCGGCCGCGGCCTTGGCCCGCAGCGCGTCGACGGTGGTGGTGACCGGCAGCGAGTTCAGCGGCATGTCGACGATCGTGGTGATGCCGCCCGCGAGCGCCGCCCGGGTCGCGGACGCGAACCCCTCCCACTCGGTCCGCCCCGGCTCGTCCACGTGCACATGCGAGTCGACCAGACCCGGCAGCAGCGGAAGATCGCCGAGGTCGACCGTGCGATCCGCCTCAATCGGCGCGTCGTAGTCAGTCACAAGCACAATTCGGTTATCCCTAACGGCCGCCGCTGCCTCTGTCACGCCTGATGGCAGCGCCATCCGTCGCGACCGGATAACCAGCGTGTCGCTCATCGCACGGCCTCCGCGCCCAGCCAGCCGAAGGACCCTGTGCTGTCGGCCGCGTCCGACGGCGCGTACTCGAGCCCCACCCACCCGGCGTACCCGTCGCGGGCGAGCGCGGCGAAGGCCGGCTCGAAGTCGAGCGTGCCGGTGCCGGGCGCCCCGCGTCCCGGCGGGTCGGCCACCTGGACGTGCACAATCGCGTCCCGGCAGCGGGTAAGAACCTCAGCCACGTCTTCCCCCATCTTCGCCAGGTGGTAAAGGTCCGCCAGGAACCCCACGTTAGGCGCCCCCACCTGTTCGATCACCGCCATGGCGCGAGTGCTGGTGTCGACCGGAAACCCGGGGATGTCCACGGAGTTAATGGCCTCGACGAGCACCGACGCTCCGACCTTACCCGCCGCCTCGGCGGCGAGCCGAAGATTGCCGAGGGCAACGGCGTCCTGCGTGTCGTGATCGACCCCGTCCGCCCGCAGCCCGTACGGCGCGTTGAGCCGCGCGCACCCGGCCCGCGCCGCGATCTCGACGCAGGCGGCGATGTGCTCGCGGAACTCACCCGCCCGGCCCGGATGCGACAGGATCCCCCGCTCCCCGGCCGCCATGTCCCCGGCGTGAAAGTTCAGCGACACCAACTCGACCCCGGCGTCGCCGATCGACCGGACGAACGCGTCGCCCTCCGCGTCAGACGGCGCCATCCCCGCCCACGGCCACCAGAACTCCACCCCGTCAAACCCGGCCGCCTTGGCGGCCGCCGCCCGAGCGACCAGCGGCAACTCGGTAAACAGAATCGAGCAGTTGACATCGAACCGCAGCCCATAGGTCCTCATCGGGGCAACTACCTGGCCTTTCATCCGAGCCGCCCCGCCGGAGGGCACATCCGGGGCACATGGCCGAGCGCCGTGTCCATGATCGCACTTGATTCCTGATCAGTCTCCGGCCACTCGCCTACGTAGGTGTTCAGCGTGATGGTCGGCGTGGCGTGGCCCAACGCGAACTGGACCCGCTTGACGCTCGCGCCCTGGTGGATGAACCGGGTAGCGAAGTAGTGGCGGAGACTGTGCAGGCCCACGCCCTTGGGAAATCCCGCTGCCTTCGCGGCCGGTACCCAGATGTGCCCCTGACAGCGAGCACAGCTCGAGCAGCTGGTGCCAGTCCCGGCCGGACCGCGCCAGCCGGGACATCTCGATCCCGGGCACGACGCCCGCACGTCCCATGGTGACCTCGGTGACGAGCCTGGCAAAGCCCTTCCTCGAATCCGCCGCCGCCGACACCCCGAGGTCGTCGTCGATCACCGTGACCTGCGACCGGGCCCAGCCCAGCGCGACGGCACGCTCGCCCGGCCCGTACTGCAGCCTCGTCGACTCCGTGTGCTCAAGCACCTGGTGCCTGGTCGACCGCCGGACATACGCCACCGCGGCGCGGTCCAGGTGCTCCGGGCGGATCTTCTGCTGCGGCTGCCCGCCCGGCCGGTACCCGTCCAGGCTCATGCCCGCCTCCCGCAGCCCTCGCCGCCGCTGACAGCAGACGGCGAGCCTTTGTCGCCGCCTGCAACAGTGCTCCCACGCTCAGTATCGCCCCGGATACCTCCGGAACGCTAGAGGCGATTCTCGCTTCACGGGCATCAGCGGTGGCCGACTGAGGAGGGCTTCGAGTTCGGGAAGGGCTGCTTCGGCCTGGACCAGTGCCAGGCCCGCCTCTACACCGCGATCCGCCGGCACACCGTGCTGGTCATGGCCGCCCTGGCGATCTGCGCCGTCACCGCCGCCCAGCTCAGCGACCGCACGGACACCCAGGCCCCGCCGCCCGCCAGGCCGGACGACAAGCCGCCCGCCGACCCAGGGCTGATCCCGCTCACCGTCCGCGAGGTCAAGCGGCTCCTCGCCACCGCCCTCCACCGGCCGAAGCCACCCGGCCACGCCGCCCGCTGGCTCCAATGGAGACGCCGCCACCAGGCACGATCGCGCGGGTTCCACAAACGCGCACGCCTGGCACGCAACTACGCCCTGGTCAACTAGCGATTGGCGGCTGCCGTGCTAGATAGGCCTTCTGGCCGGCAACGCAAATCAGTTGCTGAGTAATGTCGACTTCGGATGTGGTGAAGTCGATTGCGTGTACTTCCAGGCCTGTGATCTCCCCTCCCCGAAATCCGGTACCGGCAGCGACATACACGACAGCGGAGTAGCGGCCAGGCATGTTCTCGGAAAGCATGTGAACCTGCTCGTCGTCCGGAATGTAGTGCGTATGGTGCGGGACCTCGGGGAGAGTGACGCCGACGCAAGGCGATATCCCGATTACTCGATCAGCGACCGCAGCGGAGAATAGCGCGCTGACATTTCCCCAGACCACGGCAAGTGTCGACGGGGCGAGCACTTCAGACCGGTCCTTGACCCATGCGCGAAGGTTCATAGGACGGACGCGGGTCATCTGAAGGCCGCCGAGCGGTAGCGGGTCAACGTGCAGGCGAAAGACACGTTCAAGCCGCTGGGCAGTCGAGTCGCGGTGCAGCAGGTCGCCCGCGCGTCTACTACCGGGCCTACGAGAGCCAAACTACTGTCAAGGTGCTGTTGACGGTAGTCCGCTGCTTCTTATCATCTGAGCGTAAAGGCGGCACCACATAGGATGTGAGCCAGAGACTTATATCTCTAATTTCGGTTCGATATTGCGAGTCGACTATGCCTGCTCCCGCCAACGCAACAGCGCCGACAAGCGATGCGAGCGTTCTGGCCTGCCGCCGGTCGCCGTGAGTGCTGTAGAGCACTGCTGTTGCCGTCACCGTTCTGTCAGCCGTGACCAGCCGAGGTCCGGCCAAGTTAGCGCGCTACGTGGTAGCGGAGGTATACGACTCTGGAGCTGAAGGTGCGGGTCTCGAGGAGTTCGAGATCCACCCGGCGCTCGCGCTGGGGAAAGAACGGTATGCCACCGCCAACCAGCACTGGGTAGACCCTGGCCCGGTACTCGTCGATCAGGCCCAGCGCGGCCGCCTCGGCGGCGAGAGTCGCGCCGCCGATCGCGATGTCGCCCTCCCCCGGCCCGGTTCGCAGCCGCTCGATCTCCTCCGCCAGGCCGCCGGAGGCCAGGCGGGCGTTGCCCTGCACCGCCGGCAGCGTGGTCGAGAACACCACCTTCGGGAGCGGCCTCCAGATCGCGATCCACTCGAGGTCTGAGTCGTCGAGCGATGGATCCTGGTCGGCAGTCTCCCAGTACAGCATCGTCTCGTACAGCTTTCGTCCCAGCAACTGGACGCCGACCTGCCGTGTCTCGTCATTGGCGAAGCGCATCAGCTCCTCGTCGGGAATGCTCCAGTCGAACTGGCCGTCGGGCCCGGCGATGTAGCCGTCAAGCGAGACGGCCAGGGAATAGATCACGCTGCGCATCAGGGCCTCCTTGGTAACGGGTTCGGAAGTACGACCGCTGGACGCCGCAAGACTCATCGGCGATGACATGCTCATCGATACCGTCGTGTTCTGGAGCGTTTGATCACACGACGTCGTGATCTATCCGACGCTGATTGCCGACCTGCGCGGCGGGTGACCTTCCGGGCGCGGGACGGGGTTGGCATGGTACGTGTACCTATCCCTACGGACCCGCGCGGCGCCGCGGGCATGGATTCGCCGCCCTGAATCAGCGATCGGCCCGCTATGGTCACGAGCATGTCTGCCGTACTGCAAACAGTAATCGGTGCCGTTGCTGCGATCGCCGGCGGTTTCCTTGTCGCGTGGTGGCAAACTAGTCGCGCTGATACGATCGCGCGAACCATCCGCCGCGCCGAACGACGCGAGGAAGGACTTCTCGAGCTCAACGAGAAAGTCACCGAGGTACACGACGCGATCGAGCGTGTTTACAGTGCAGCCGAGCATGGCCAGTCCACGAGCCAGTACCAGAATGCCCGCCAGGAACTCAACGGGCTGCATGTGTTCTGGGACGGCAGATCTGTAGGCGTTATTCCTGATCAGGCCGTCATCGATGCCTACCGGACGATCATCGCGCGTCCGAGAACGAACGTTTGCCCAGCGGGGAGTTGGGAGCCGCCCGTCAGGTTGAGCTATCTAGCGGCAACGAAGACGTCGGCCAACGCTTCTTCCGCGATCTGGGCCAAGTACTCGGGCAGTTGACAGAGAGCTGAAACGAGAGCTTCAGCACAAAGTCGAGGAGATACGAGGCTGACGCGCCACAAAGCGCTCACGCGACCTGGCCCAAGCAGAGCTTAGGCTGGGGCACATCCAGGGCACATGAGCGTCAGAGACGGTACGAAACAGTGAGAGATGCCATGACGTGAACCGGCAGTCCAGAAGCGAAATCTCGAAAAAGGGGCTGGTGGGGGAAGAGGGCCTGTCAGTTGACATCGAACCGCAGCCCGCAGGTCCTCATCGGGGTAACTACCCGACCATTTCAGGAACAGCACGAACCCTCAGCTCGTGCTCCACCCGCACAGCCCTGTTCCCCCACACCGCAGCTCCGTCCCGGCAGCACCTGAACCTCACGCCCGCTCAGTCTCGCACGCGCCTCGCGTTCACTCCCTAGGTAGACCAGTCCGAGATCAGGGAACCCCGCCAGCCGCGTGGTGCCGGTTCGGCCGTTCTCCCGTCTGAGCCAGGCCGAACAGGTCGTCAGCGCCGGGGGCGGCTGGCGTCGATGCTGACGCTGCCGACGGCGCCGGACGGGACGGCTGCCCCGAGTGCAGGTAGCCGAGCGCGTACCCGGCCGCCAGCCCGACGATCAGCGTCGCCAGGCCGAACAGGGCCGCGCCGTGTGACAGCCGTCCCCCGAGGCTGGACAGCCAGCGGGGGCGGCGGGCCCACTCGGGCAGTCGCAGCGGCGGTCCGCCCTGCTCCACCACGTCGTCCTCATCGGGTCCGTGCACCGCCATGCCCTTAAGGGTACGTTCGGGATGAATCTTCTTTCCTGTTTTTCGAAGGGCGAGCGCCATGACAGATCCCCAGGAACTTGAGGACGTGCAGTTCTGGTTCGATCCGCTCTGCCCGTGGGCGTGGATCACCTCGCGCTGGATGCTCGAGGTGGAGCAGGTGCGGCCGGTCCGGGCCGACTGGCGGATCATGTCGCTCGCCTACCTCAACCTCGTGCAGCACGAGGGCAAGGGCCTGGACGAGGAGTACCGGGCCCGGATGAGCAAGGCGTGGGGGCCGGTGCGGGTGTGCGCGGCGGCCGCCGCGCAGGCCGGCCCGTCGGTGCTCGGGCCGCTGTACACCGCGGTCGGGACCCGGCTGCACAACCAGGGACGGCGCGAGGATCCGGCCGTGCTGGCCGAGGCGCTCGAGGAGGTCGGGCTGTCGGCCTCGCTGGCCGCCGCCGCCGATTCCGACGAGTTCGACAAGGCGATCATCGCCTCCCACCACGAGGCGTTCGACGAGGTCGGCCTCGACGTCGGCACGCCGGTGATCAGGATCCGCGGCAAGGCCCTGTTCGGCCCGGTCATGACGCCCGCGCCGCGCGGCAAAGCGGCCGGCGAGCTCTGGGACGGCCTGGTGCTGGTGAGCAAGGCAGACGGCTTCTTCGAGCTCAAGCGATCCAGGGACCGCAGGCCCTCGTTCGACTGACGCGTCCGGCCGCCCGGCTACGCCGTCGGACGTGGCACGTCCATGGTGTACATGATGAACCCAGGGAGGGTGGCCAGCTTGTCGTAGAGCAGCCGGGCGGTCGCGTTGGTCTCGTGGGTGTGCCAGTAGACGCGGGCGTACCCATGCTCGGCCGCCCAGTCTCCCACCGCGTTGATCAGCGCCCGGCCGACCCCGCGCCCGCGCGCCTCCGGCGCGGTGAACAGGTCCTCCAGGTAGACCGAGTCGGACGCAGTGGTCTGCACGTGGGGGAAGAAGTGGGTGATCCCCACGAGTTCGCCGTCCAGCCACGCGCCGAGGGCGTGCATCCGCTCGTCGGCCTGGAACTCGGTCCACGCCCTGTCGTACATCGACTGCGGGTACTCGGACTCGTAGAACGTGTTGTACCCGTGGAAGAGCTCCTCCCACCGCGGCCGGTCGGCCGGGGACAGCTTGCCAATGGTGATCATTGCGATACTCCTTGGATCCGGGCCGCCGCCTTGGCGTGCGACCGAAGCTTCTCCTCGACCCCGGTCGCAGTCAGCGCCCCGTCGCGGACGAGGACCTGACCGGCCACGATCGTGTGCCGGGCGGCAGCCGGCCCGCACCGCAGCCACGCCTCGACCGGGTCGACCAGGGCGCCCGCGTACTGCACGCCCTCTTGCGGCCAGCAGACCAGGTCGCCGACCGCCCCGACGGCGAGCAAGCCGATCTCCCCGGACCGGCCCAGGCAGGCGGCGCCGCCCCTGGTGGCGATGTCGAGCACCTCCCGCGCGGTCATCCCGGTCGGCCCCAGCCGCTGCCGTCCGAGCAGCAGCGCCGCCCGCGACTCGATCCACAGCGACGCGCTGTCGGTCGACGCGGACCCGTCGCAGCCGAGGCCGACCGGCACGCCGGCCGCCCGGAATTCGCGCACCGGCGCGAACCCGCCGCCGCCGATCAGCATGTTGGACGAGGGGCAGTGCGCGACCCCGACCCCGGCCGCGCCCAGCCGCGCGACCTCGGCCGGGTTCGGGTAGATGCAGTGCGCCACCCACGAACGGGAGGTGAGCCAGCCGACCTCCTCGAACTGCTCGACCGGCCGCCGGCCGAACCGCTCCAGGCAGAACGTGTCCTCGTCCGGGTCCTCGGCCAGGTGGGTGTGCAGCCGGACGTCGAGCCGCTCCGCTAGCTCGGCCGTCTGCCGCATCAGCGACGGCGAGACCGAGAACGGCGAGCACGGTGCCAGCGCCACCCGCACCATCGCGCCGAACGAGGGGTCGTGATGCAACCCCACCAGGCGCTCGCTGTCGGCCAGCACCTCGTCGTCGTCCTGCACGACCGAGTCCGGCGGCAGCCCGCCGTCCTTCACCGACAGCGTCATCGACCCGCGGGTCGGGTGGAACCGCATCCCGAGCTCCCGGGCGGCGGTGATCGAGGCGGACCACAGGTCGCCGCCGCCGCGCGGCGCGACGTACAGGTGGTCAGTGGTCGTGGTGCAGCCGCCGAGCGCCAGCTCCGCAAGCCCGACCCAGGCCGACAGGTAGGCGGCCTCCTCGTCGAGCCCGGCCCAGAGCGGGTACAGCGCCGTCAGCCAGGAGAACAGCGACCCGTTGATGGCCGGCCCGAACGAGCGGGTCAGGTTCTGGTAGATGTGATGGTGGGTGTTGACCAGGCCCGGCGTGACCAGGCAGCCGGACGCGTCGATGGTCTCCGCCGCGGCGGGGACCGGGTCGGTCGACGTGCCCACCCCCGTCACCAGGCCGCCGGTGATCGCGACCCATCCGCCGGGCAGCTCGCGGCCGTCGTCGTCGCACGTCGCCACCAGCTTGGCGTTGCGCACGAGCAGGTCCGCGGTCCGCTCAGCCATCTGCACCCCCGAAATTCGCGCCGTGATCAAAACGGCCACCCCACGGTAGCCCGCCGGCCTGCTGGCCGGTAAGGCGGTCCCGTGACTTACCCGAGGGCTTGCGATGTGCCTGCCGGGAGTCGTTCGCCACCCGCTCTTCCAGGGCGGACGCCGCTGCGGTGAGCCGCACGAAGACGGTCCGGCCGCTGTGCCCCGCCATGATCGCCCGGGCGGCCTCGCCCGCTTCCTCGAAGCGGGCGCGCGGGTCGGCGCCGGACCACGCGGAATTATTGATGTAGATGAGGCTGATGCGGGCTTTCGCCGCCGCCTCGAAGACGGCCCGCCGCATCGCTCGGACGGCCTCCACGAACGGCGGGCTGCCGAAGGCGAAGACCGGCAGGACGGCGTTGACCGTGAGGTGATTATGGAAGAGCGGGAGGCCGGTCAGCTCGGACAGCCGGGTCGCGACCGTCAGCTTTCCGCTGGCCGGCGGCCCGTAGATGTAGATCAGCGTTGCCGGGGTTTGCCCGGTTCCGGGGGTGGCTGCAGTCACGGCTGTCACCCTATCCATCGGCCGCCCGGTGCTGCCGGCGGCGAAAACGGTCCAGCCGGGCGAACAGCAGCGGCACCGCCCACCACAGCACCCACCCGTAGCTGGTGGCGAAGAAGACCGGGATCGAGAGCCCGAAGCCGAGCATCGTCCCGTACGACTGCCAGCCGGAGGCGGCCGCAGTCCGCCTGGCCGCGTCCTCCGCCTCCAGGCCGTGCGAGGCCATCCGGCGCGCGATCGCGAACAACGCCGCCGCCGCCGCCACCGTCTGCAGCAGCGCGTAGAACCCCCACCGCAGCGCGTGCACGCCGACCGCGTGATGCTCGTATCCGGTCAGGAGCTTGGTCGCGAACGGCACCAGGACGATCGTCAGCAGCCAGATCATGTTCAAGTTCCGCAACCGCGCGTCGGTCCGCCTGGCGTACTTGAAGACGTCATGGTGCTGTTTCCAGGCGGCGGCGATGGTAACGAAGCTGACCAGGAATGACAGATAGACGCCGTCGTGGCGACCACGGCGTCGGAGAAGTAGACCAGCCGCTCGAGCGCGCGCCTTTCGTACTCAGACTCCTCATCGGGCACCCGCCGATGATCTCTTACAACGGCGCGGGCACGCGGGCGAACCGGGCGAAGCCGCGCGCGGTCAGCTGGCGGTGGGGTTGTCGACCCGCGCCAGGAACAGCGGCTCGCCACTGTATCCGTGGGCGGTCGCGGTGATCAGCAGCAGGTAGGGGCGGTTGAAGGTGATGGTGCGGGCCGGCTCGGGTGCCTCGGAGGCGGCGGCTATCACGCCGACCGCGGCGGCCGCGGCGGCGACCGTGCCCTTCTCGCCGACCTGGAGCGTCGCCGCCTGCTGGACGAAGCCGATGCAGCAGGCCTGCGGTGACAGCCCGGTGAAGTCCGCCCCCTGGTCGAACGCCACGCCCATGCCGAGCTGCTCGAGGGTCGGCTTCATGTCGCCCACGCCGCCGGCGGTGTCGAGGTTGACCCTCGGCAGCGACACGTTGGCGACCAGACCGGGACGGTCGAGCGCCCTGGCGATCGACGTCAGCGAGGCCTGGGTCGGCAGCGCGCACGGCGCTGATCCGGCCGGCGGCAGCAGCGCGGTCATCGTGAGCTTGCCGCCCTGGTAGGGGAGCGAGACCGCCTGCCAGCCTCCGGCCGAGGAGTAGGGGAAGCCGTCGCCGTTCATGAACTTCACCGTGACCGGCTTCGCGCCCGCCGGGGTGAACGGCCCCGGCTGGGTCTCGTTCGGGTCGAACGGGGTGGCCCACTTCGCGTTCAGGTAGAGCGCTGAGGTCAGCACCCAGCCGATGTCGCCGAGCATGCTCGCGTCGACCAGCTGGCTGATATGCCCGTCGGTCGCGGCCGAGATCGCCTGGTTGATCTCGGCCGCCGCCTTGGCCGGGTCGGTGCTGAACGGCGCCTGCGCGACCCCCGCGCGGTAGCCGGTCGCGACGGCGTTCAGGTAGGACCTGAGCGTCGTCACGGTGGGGTCGGCCCACACCTGGTCGCTCGCGGCCAGCGTCACGCCCGGACCGTTAAGCCTGCCCAGCTTGTCTGTCCGTGCCTGCAGCTCGCCCTCGAGCGCGGTCGGTGAGGTGCCGGCGGGCAGGTCAAGCACCCGGGCCATCGCGCTCGCGGTCGCGCCGCGCGCCCCCAGGTAGGCCATGCCCAGCGCGCTCGCGAGCGTGCTGGGCGAGAACACCAGGTTCCGACCTGGGTTCTGAGCGCACCAGGCGCGCATCACGTCAAGCCCGAACCCGGTGTCGGCCGCCGCCAGCGGCTTCGCGCTCGCGGCGGGCTCGGTCGCCGCCACGCCGTGCATCATCGCAACGTCGACCGTGGTCTTGGCGGAGGGGGCC
>DATCGA010000565.1:0-3720 GCA_036509215.1 Trebonia sp. | reverse complement strand
TCTCCCGTCCAGAATGTCGAAAACTTGCAGCAGCCTGCGGGAGAACTATCAGCGACCTAATGAAACTGTGCTCACGCCAGCAGGCGGGCACGACATCCCAGCAGCGATCAACTCTCCCGGTCACCAGCAGGGGCACGGTCTTTCGGCAGGGCTCAAAGCCCGGGAAGCGAATGTGCTCACCTGCTGGCGGCCACCAGGCACCGAGTCTGCCGTATGGCCGACCCGCTAACACTCATTAGGAAGCACGAAGCAGCCCATCCACAGCGGCGCCAGCACCCACCACCACGACCAGGCGATAACCCCAGTCAGCTTGAGCGCGATGAGCGCGAGCAGCGCCAGGATCCACAGGCCCTGGCCAAGGTTCCTGATCCGGTCCGCGAGCAGCAGCAGGGGCTTCCGGCCGGAGGTGGCGAGCACCGCACCAGCGTAACGACCGGCGTCGGGCAGCGATATCAGGAAGCCTCGTGGCTACTCTGGGTGAAACCAGGGTCCGTTCGGGACAAGATCTTGAATTCACATGCTGGGCGCTAGGCGAGACGCTGAGATGGGACACGAACGCACGGCTGAGGGTCGCGGCGCTGCCGTATCCGCTGCGCAGCGCAGGGCCGGCGTCCGGCGGATCCTTGGCGCGCCGCCGACGCGGTGGCGAGGCGGGTGTCGGGGCCGAGGGCAGCGAGGGCGAGAACTGCGGATGGGGCCGAGGAGGCCGGGAATCCGTGAGGATTGCCGGCCCCTAAGCAACTTCGTGTGCTGTCCTCAGCTTGCCTTCAGCTAGCAACGCCAACGTTCTCGCAGAGATAATCCAGAGCCGCGTCCGATTGGTCACCCGGACGCGGCTAAGCAGACGTTGGGGTAACTGCCGAGGATGGTGATGTGCCGTGACGGGCATGGCCCCAGGTTTGTTTGGCACTGACACGCCGGACTCCGAGCCGGCGTCGTCGGGTCACCGGCGAATGGGCCGCATGGCCAGGGTGCTGCATCGGACCAGCCGCAGGCAGCGCGCGGTGCTGGCCGGCGGCGTGGTCGTCGTGCTGGTGGCGGCGGGGGTCGGAATCTGGCTGAGCGAGGGATCGTCCGCCGCGACGCCGACTTCTGAGCTGGTCGCGGCCGCGTCGAGCACGCTGCGGCAGACCGTCGCCTCGAGCGGGACGATCGAGCCGGCCCAGCAGGCGAGCCTTAACTTCGCGACGTCCGGCCAGGTCACCTCCGTCTCGGCCACGGTCGGGGAGAAGGTCAAGGCCGGAACGGTGCTGGCCAAGGTGAGCTCGGCCTCGCTGTCGGCCGGCGTCGCGCAGGCGGAGGCGACCGAGGCGTCCGATGCCGCCAAGCTCTCGTACGACCAGGCGGCCGGGTCGAGCGTGACCGCCGCCCAGCTGACGGCGGACGAGACGGCCGTGACGGCGGCCGAGAACCAGGTCACCGACGCTAAGCAGTCGCTCGCCGAGGCCAACCTGACGTCGCCGATCGCCGGCGTGGTCGCATCGGTGAGCTTGTCGGTCGGGCAGGAGGTTTCCGGCGCGGGCAGCTCAGGAAGCTCGGGCGGGTCTGGCGGGTCTGGCGGCGGGACGGGCGGCTCGGCTGCGGGCGGCTCCTCGAGCGCCGTCTCGTCCGGCGCGTCGTCGAGCGGCTCGTCCAGCTCGTCGGGGTCGAGCAGTTCGTCGAGCGCGCAGGTCGTGGTCATCTCGACCAACTCCTACGTGGTGAACGCGACCGTGGACGACACCGAGGTCGGCTCGGTGCAGGCCGGCGACCAGGCGGTGATCGTGCCCGACGGCGCGACCACCCCGGTCTACGGCGTCGTCAACTCGGTCGGCCTGATCGCAAGCACCACCTCCGGGGTGGCCACCTACCCGGTGACGATCGCGGTCACCGGCAACCCGGGCGGCCTCTACCCGGGCGCCAGCGCGACGGTCACCCTGGTCGTCAAGCAGATCAGCAACGCGACCACCGTGCCGACCGAGGCGCTGCACTACACGTCGAGCGGGGCCGCGGTCTACGAAATGGTCAACGGCCATCAGGTCGCCGTCCCGGTGACGGTGGGGATGACCTCGGCCGGGGAAACGCAGATCGTCTCCGGCCTGTCGGTCGGCACCAAGGTCGTGGTGCAGGGGCTGCGCACCGCCGGCGCCGGCGGGACGACCGGCGGGACAGGCCGCACTCGCAGCGGATTCGGCGGCGCGGGCGGCGGGTTCGGCGGCGCAGGCGGCGGGTTCGGCGGCGGCGGGTTCGGGGGGGCCTGACCATGACCGCGGCGGACTCGTTGCCCGTGATCGACCTGCACGACGTCACCAAGACCTACCAGACCGGCTCGCTGTCGGTGCAGGCGGTCCGCGGCGTGACGCTGACCATCGCGCCCGGGGAGTACGTGGCCATCATGGGCCCGTCCGGGTCGGGCAAGTCCACCCTGATGCACATCCTCGGCTGCCTGGACCCGCTCACCACCGGCAGCTACCGGCTGGCCGGACAGGACGTGAGCCGGATGTCCGACGATGAGCTGGCCGAGATCAGGAACCGCCGCATCGGCTTCGTGTTCCAGCAGTACAACCTGCTCCCGTCGCTGCTCGCGTGGCGCAACGTCGAGCTTCCGATGTGCTACGCCGGCGTGCGCCGGGACGAGCGGCGCGCCCGCGCGATCGACGCGCTGCGCCGGGTCGGGCTGGCCGACCGGGTCATGCACCGCCCCGGTGAGCTGTCGGGCGGGCAGCAGCAGCGCGTCGCCATCGCACGCGCCCTGGTAACCGACCCGGCGCTGATCCTGGCCGACGAGCCGACCGGGAACCTGGACTCGACCGCGACCGCCGACGTGCTCGCCTTGTTCGACGAACTCCACCAGTCCGGCCGCACGATCGTCCTGATCACCCATGAGGCGGACGTCGCCCACCGCGCGGGGCGCGTCGTCCGGGTCCGTGACGGCCTCATCGAGATGGACCGAGACCAGGCCGAGGCGCTGTCATGAGCGAGCTTGCGAGCGAATCAGTAAGCACAGTGCGCCCGCGAATGCGGCCGACGAGCGCCAGCGAGGAGGTCTCATGAGTTGCCCTGTGTCAACCCCTTGTTCGTCAGGCGGCGGTTGGCTGTTGCTGGCGGAGGAGCGTTTGGAGGCTGTTGTGGGCGGCGGGGTCGTAGGGGGCGTGGTCTTGCCAGCAGCGCCAGATGACGTGTGCCCAGGCGCGGGCGAGGATGCGGACGGCGTGGGGGTGGTCGCAGCCGCGGGCGATGGCCTTGTCGTAGAGGTCGGCGGCCCAGGGGCTGGCCCGGCGGGAGTCTCCGGCGAAGTCGCACAGGGCGCCGCGGAGCTGCTTGTCGGCTCCCCAGCGGAAGGTGACGGCCTTGACCTTGCCCGACTGCCGGGTGGAGGGTGCGACCCCGGCCAGGCAGGTCAGGGAGTCGCGGGTGGGGAAGCGGCCGCGGGCGTCGCCGATCTCGGCGAGGAGCCGGGCGGCGCGGACGGCGCCGGAGCGGGGCAGGGACTGGAAGATAGCCGCGTCGGGGCGGGCGGCCAGCTGGGCGGCGATGCTGACTGCCAGGGCCTGGATCTGGGCGTTCAGGACCCGCAGGACGGCGACCAGGGCGAGGGTGGTCCCGGCGTGGGCGGCGGCGTGCGGGCCGGCTTTGCCGCGGGGCGCGGCCAGCAGCCGGGCGTGCAGGGCCGCGGGGTCGGCTCTGCCGCTGTAGGCGGCCGATTTAAGCCAGGCGGCCAGCCGCAGGGGCGACGGCCAG
>DATCGA010000564.1:0-7140 GCA_036509215.1 Trebonia sp. | reverse complement strand
CCGAGCCCGGCCACGATCGGCTGCAGCACCGAGCGGACCGGCGCCACGACCACCCGGAGCGCACCGCCGAGCTCGTCGCCGACCGCGCCCGGGTGCGCGAGCCTGCGCAGCACCGCGATCCGCTGACCGACGGTGTCCGAGCGCGGCGAGAGCCGCTCGTGCGGCAGCGTCTCCCAGCCGGGGAACGTCGCGACCGAGTGCGCGGGCAGGAAGGCGCCGAGCGCCGCGGTCAGGTCCTCCGCCTCGCGCGCGGTCGCGGTCACCGCGAGCACGAAGCGCCCCCGGCCGTCCGGGGCTACGGTCCCGGCCGCCAGCGCCGCGACGAGCAGCGGCCGCAGGGCCGACGGCGCGACGAGGTCACGCTCGCCCGCGCCGGGCGTGTCAGCGCTGGCGAGCGCGGTACGGAGCTGGGAATCTTCGGCTACGGCAGCGAGCAGTCCAGCAAGGCTCATGGTTTCCCAACGTCGGGTATGCGGGGTTCCCTGGTACAGCGGGCGCGGCCCACCCGCAGGCGGCACCGAGTCACACGAACCCCCGTGTGCCCCCGGACCGCGGCGCCCTCCGGCTCACATGCGGGCGCACGTCTAGACCAACTGATAGTTTACGTCCCCGCCGTCCACGCGCCCGCCACAGCCCGCCGCGATTGCCGGCTTGAATGCGACCCTCGAGCCATTTGGAGCCGCCAACCGCAACGCTGTGCGCGTCGCGCGCTGGACTCTTCGCCGCAACTAGCGACCTGATCCTGGTTTTTCCGGCAAAAGACAACCTTCGGTGGACGCGACCGCCTGCCGTGGGTCAGGCTGGTCCCGGTATGAGGGTCCTACTGCGGGGAGGCGCGCGGTGAGCAGCGACCCGGATGGCAGCCCGCGACCGGAGCGTGCCGAGTCGCCCAGGCCGGGCAGAAAGTGGGCGGCAGGCGTGGCGGCCCTGGTCGTGGTCTTCGTCGCGCTGGCAGGTTATGACCTGATCTCCGGCGGGGTGGCGTTGGCCGGCCGCCCTTCGGCGTCCCGCACGGCCGCCGGGCCGGCTCCCGGCGCGACGACGACGACCGCGGCCCGGTCCGCGACCCCGGTCCCCAGCTCCGCCCCATCCGTCAGTTCGAGCCCCGCTCCCAGCGAGTCGGCCCGCGTGCTGACGGTCGCGTCCGCCACCGCCTACGGCCCCGACGGCGTGACGGACGGCGACCATCCGAACCTCGTGCCGGGAATCATCAACGGCGGCGACGGCCAGGCATGGGAAAGCAAGTGGTACGCGACACCGGAGTTCGGCAATCTGCAGTCGGGCACCGGCCTGCTGCTTGACATGGGCAAGACGGTGACCGTCAGCAGCGTCCGGCTTGTTCTCGGCGCCCCGGTTGGCGCGGACATCCAGGTGCAGGTGGAGAACACCGTGCTCCCGGCTGAGCTGCCCGTCGCGGCCAGCGCATCCGACGTGGGCGGCACCGTGCAGCTGCGACTGACGACCCCGGCCAGCGGCCGGTACGTGCTGGTCTGGTTCACGCGCCTGCCGCCCAACTCCAACGGCGAGAACCAGGTCGACGTCTACAGCGCCACCGTATACGGGACCTAGAGGACATTATTCGCGCTCTCGGCACACCTCATCAAGCAAACCTGATGCGATCCGTAGTTATTCAATTACCATACAGACATGACGACTGCGGAGCGTGGTGCTCCCGATACTCAGCGCAAGATAAACCCATTCTTTGCCGGGCCGCTGCGCGACTACGTGCTCGCCTGCCTCGGACGCCCGGTCAGCCTGCTCCAGGCGGGCAGCCTGGCGCCACTGCGCGAGCTCGGCATCGCCGGGCTGGCCGAGGGCGGCTTCGAGATCTCGGTCTCCGTCGTCGATGACGACAACCCGGTCGCCCGGCAGGCGCTGCGGGAGGCGCAGTCCGCCTACGACGACGTGATCACCGGCGACCTGCGCTCGGCCCCGATCCCGCAGCGGACCTACGACGTGGTCTACTGCGCGCTGCTGCTCGAGCGCGTCAGCCACGTCGAGCTCGTGCTTGACCGGCTCGTCAGCGCGCTCAAGCCAGGCGGCCTGCTGCTGCTGCGGACCGGCGACCGGCGCAGCGCGGCGGCGCTGCTCGACCGGCTGCTGCCCGGCCCGGTCCGGGGGGCCGTCTGGTCCCGGTTCCGCCCGGGCGTGCCGGGGCCGTTCCGGCCCGTCTACGAGAAGGCGGTCTGCGCCGAGGGCATCGCGTCCTACGCCCTGCTGCGCGGCCTCGTCATCGCCGCCCGCGGGGCCGAGCAGACGCGACCCGATCTCCCGGCCGGGCTATCATCGTCGATGCGAATCATCTGCGCCGCCATCGCCTGGCTCACCCGAGGCCGCCTCACCGACAGCCACGATGAGCTGCTGTACGTGATCCGCAAGCCGATGGACCGTTTCGCCCGCGTCGTCTGAGCGGGCGAGCGTCGTCCACATCCGCGATACGGAGGCGCGCACGTGACCTTGCCGGTTTCATCCGGGGGGACGACCCCCCATACCCCCCGGGGCAAGTCCGATGAAGAGCTGCCAGCCGAGCTTGCCAGCTGGCCGGCCTGGGCCCCCGGCGAGGAGCAGCTCGGCCAGCTTGAGCTGCTCACCTCGGGGGCGTTGGCCCCCCTGAGCGGGTACCTGACGGCCGAGGACCTGTCCGCCGTCGCCGCCAGCGGCGAGCTGGCCGACGGCACCCCGTGGCCGATCCCGGTGACGCTCACCGTTCCCGCCGCGGTCGTCCCGGCCGCCGCAGGCCGGCTGGTGCTGCAGGACCCGGAGGGGTCGCCGCTGGCCGTGATCGAGATCACCGAGCGGACCGCGCTCGACGCCCCCGGCGACGCGCTGCGGCTGGCCGGCCCGGTCACCGCGCTGCGCGCGCCCGAGCACGGCCCGTTCCGCGCGCTCCGCCGCCGTCCGGCCGACGTGCGGGCCGAGCTTGGCAGCGCCCCGGTGCTCGCGTTCGCGACCAGGCGGCCGCTCGGCCAGCGTCAGCTCGGACAGCTCAGGCACCTGGCCGACCAGCTCAGGGCGAGAATCCTGCTGCTGCCGCTGGTGGCCGGGCCGGCCGAGCTCGTCATCCGCCCGGAGGCGCTGGTGCGGGCCGTCCGCGCGGCCGCCCGCCAGCTCCCCGACGGCACCCTCGTCGTCCCGGTGCCGCTGCCGCCGCAGGACAGCGCGGCCGACGAGCTGCGGGCCCGCGCGGTCGTCGCCGCCGCCTACGGGGCGACCCACCTGTTGGCAGACGGCGGGCGGGTGACAGGGGAACCACGCGACCGTTCGGGAAAACCGGAATTTGACTTTAGGAAGCTCGGCCTGGAGGTCCTGGCCGAGGGCGAGTGGGCCTACGACCCGCTGGCGGAGGTCTGGCGGCCGCTCGGGCGCATCGAGCCCGGGCTCGAGCGCAGCGAGCTGTCCGACGGCGAGGTCGGCGAGCTGCTCGACCACGGCGACCCGCTGCCCGCCTGGCTGATGCCGGCCGCGGTGGCCGCCGAACTGCGGCGCGCCCGGCCGCCCAGGTCGGCCCGCGGGGTCGTCGTCTTCTGCACCGGCCTGTCCGGGTCCGGCAAGTCCACGCTGGCCAGGGACCTGCGCGACGCGCTGCTCGAGCGCGGCGACCGAACGGTCTCGCTGCTCGACGGCGATCTGGTGCGACGGCTGCTGTCGGCCGGGCTGACGTTCTCCCGGCAGGACAGGGACCTGAACATCGCCCGCATCGGGTACGTGGCGGCCGAGATCGCGCGGCACGGCGGGATCGCGATCTGCGCGCCGATCGCCCCCTACGCGGCGGCCCGGGCCGGCGTCCGCGCTATGGTCTCCGAGGTGGGCGACTTCCTGCTGGTGCACGTGTCGACGCCGCTCGAGGTGTGCGAGGCGCGCGACCGCAAGGGCCTGTACGCGCAGGCGCGAGCGGGCGTGATCGGCTCGTTCACCGGGATCTCGGACCCCTACGAGGCGCCCGACGACGCGGACGTCGTCATCGACACCTCGCTCGTCTCCAGGCACGACGCGGTCGCGGCGGTGCTCGGTCAGCTGACCCGCGGCGGCTGGCTGGTCTGAAGGCCGCCCGGCCGGGCTACGCCTTGGGGAAGCCGAGGACGGGCTCTTCCGCGTCCGGCGTCACCACGTGCTCGGGGTCGACGCCGGCGTCGTCCCCGTCCGCGTCCTCGAGGGCGGTGCCGTCATCGAGGCGCCTGCTGAATTCGCCGGCCTTCCTGCCGACCCGGCTCAGCCGCCCGTTCAGCTTGTCGGCGATGATCGTGCGCTGCTTGTTGAGCAGCACGTAGCTGAGCAGCGCGCTGATGATCAGGGCCAGCCCGAGCAGCAGCAGGCCGCGTGCCCCCGCCCAGAACAGGACCAGGACCGAGGCGCCGAACATGATGATCCGGGCGCTGGTGTAGACAAACGCGGTTCGCAGGGCACTTGTTTTCATAGCACTACCCAGTGTAGGACGGGCCGTCCAGGAGCTCGGCCAGCAGGGTCGGGTCGATGTTGCCCCCCGACAGCACCGCGACCACCGGGGCTGCCGTTGCGCCTGAGATCAGCCCCAGCTCGGCCGGGTCCCTGAACAGCGCCGCCGCGACCGCGACCGCGCCGCCGGGCTCGGCCACCAGCCTGCCCTGCCGCGCGAGGCGCCGCACGGCCTCGAGCAGCTCCCGCTCGCTGACCGTCACGATGTCGTCGACCAGCGCCTCGATATGCGGGAAGGTGAGCTCGCCGACCTGCTCCACCCGGAGCGAGTCGGCCTTGGTCCTGGCGGTGTCGGCCGCCGCCCAGGCGACCCGCGCGCCGCTGCGGAGCGAGTCACGCGCATCGGCCGCGAACTCCGGCTCGACGCCGACGACCCGCGTTCCCGGCAGCAGCGCCTTGACCGCGACCGCGATCCCCGACACCAGCCCGCCGCCGCCGACCGGGACGAGGACGGCGGCCGGGGGACGGCCGCCCTGGCCGCCGGCGAGGTCCTCGGCTATCTCCAGGCCGACCGTGCCCTGCCCGGCGATCACGCGCCGGTCGTCGAAGGGCGGGATCTCGGCGTAGCCGCGCTCGCTCGCGATCCGCCCCGACGCCGCGATCCGGGCCGCCAGCGTGGGCGCGACCGTGACCAGCTCGGCGCCGACGCCGCGGATCAGATCGGTCTTGACCGGCGGCGCGGTGTCCGGCACGACGATCGCAGCCGGGAGCCGGAGCAGGGCGGCGGCGTAGGCGACGGCGAATCCGTGGTTGCCGCTCGAGTGCGCGACCACGCCCGGCGGCCTCGACTCGTCCAGCAGCGCGGCGATCGCGTTGTAGGCGCCGCGAAGCTTGAACGCGCCGGTCGGCTGGAGCGACTCGGGCTTGATGAGCAGGGCGGGCGGCCCGACGGCGGCCGCGGCACCGGGAAAGGCGAGAAGCGGCGTCCGAACAGTCACTCCGCGCAGCCGATCGGCGGCGGCGCGTATCTCATCGAGCGAAACGAGATCAACCACCTCGTAACCCTAGTGCAAGCCCGGCACCCGCATAGTGCCACGTCGCGCCACAAATACTTCGCAAGTCACCCAGAGCGACAAGCGAATCGCTAGGCTAATTTCCAGAAATCTAGGCAGAAAGTACCCGTTTGTCGCCAAACTATGGGCATACTCCGACCGAGTACGAGGAGATGGAACGTGGACGGCAACAATGAGCGGCTGCTCACCCCGGGGGAGGTAGCCGCCCTGTTCCGGGTGGACCCGAAGACCGTCACGCGGTGGGCGGCATCGGGACGAATCACCAGCATCCGCACGCCCGGCGGGCACCGACGGTTCCGTGAATCCGAGGTGCGCGCCCTGCTGCGCGGCGATAGCGAGGTTTCGCCAGAGGGACACCCGGCCGCTTCCTAGCCAGGTTATTAGCCGGGCACCGGCCTGCGGGGCGGCGTCCGGTGGCCGGGCGCGTTCTGCCGCAGGGGCGCGCTCGGCGCGACTACTCGTCGGGCTCGGCGTCCTGCCCGGGCCAATACTGGTCCCCGACGAGCCTGGCGAACTCCTGGAACTCGCGCAGCAGCGCCGCGTCCCCGGCCCGCCACTGGTCTTTGCGCTGCTCCGCCTCATCGGGGGTGATCGCCTGGGCCGCGAGGCGGGCGTAATCGGCGTCCTGCGGGCCTATCTCCACGTACACATCGCCGATGATCCGCCCATCCCCGGTGTGGATGGCGGTCTGCGGAACCTGCAGGTTCCCGTTCGGTAGTCGTATCACGAACATCGCAGCTCACCCTAGATGCCATAACGCCGGTTGAAGTACAGCATGACCTGGAGCGCGAGCCGCGTGTTGCCGCCCAGCATATCGACAAGCGCCGGCCGCTGCGCCGATGCAATCGCGGCGAACGAATCCGCGAAGAACTCCTTACGCCCAAGTCCGCCGCCCTGGCGATGAAAGTCGCTTGCTATGTACGGCTGACATTGATCATAGATCCGCCTGAACTCGGGCGAGTCGGATTGCCATTTTCCCGGCGGGCTGTCGAGATCATCGAGCGCGTGCCCGACCTCGTGGCACATCACGTCCGGGGTCGGCGACGGCCGGGTGCCGACCACGATCTTGCGGTCACCGTAGGCGCCCGCGCAGGCGTCCCAGGTCGCCTTGCCCGACGGCAGCTGGACGCCGTGCAGCCCGCCCATGTCGTCGAGATCGGGCACTCCGCCCGCGCCGACGTAGATGCCGTCGAGCCCGTTGGCCAGCTTCTCCTGCAGCGCCAGGGGAAAGTCGGCCAGCCGCTCGACGGCGGCGATGGCCTGCGGGGGCGGAGCGGTCGTGGCGGCGTCCCACTGCCGCCACAAGATGGCCTCAAGCGGGCCGCAGTTCTGACGACCGTCAACGGCGGCCGGGAGGCCCCGCGGGTGCGGGGCGGCGTACGGCAGCGGCGCCTTGGCCGGGTCGCGGGCGAGCCGGGCCCGGGTGGCCGACGGGCCGAGCAACGCGGCCGCCCGCTGCCTCGCCTGGGCCGCCGTGCCCGCCTTAGCCTGCGCCTTCTCGGCTGCCAGCCCCCCTCGCGCGGCCCCGGCGGGCTCGCCCACAACCTGGTACCAGGGCTGCCTGGGCGCGACCGCGGGCGGCTGGCTGGCGCCGTCCTGGCCGCGGGTGGCGGTCTCCACCGGGGCGGCCCCGAACTGAGGCGCCTCCCTGATCCGGGCCCGGCCGACGCCGCCG
>DATCGA010000563.1:0-12208 GCA_036509215.1 Trebonia sp. | reverse complement strand
TCGGGGGTCACCCGCGTGTCCAGCGCGATCAGCCCGTCGCTGCCGGGCAGGGCCGCCGTCGAATCCGGGTCGGCGGCGGTCAGCGTCAGCTGGTACTCCCCCGGCTGCAGCTGCACGCCGCCGGCCGTGACCACGTCGTCGCCGGCGTCTGAGGCGGTCCAGTCGCCGGCCTTGACCGCGCGGATGACCTCCTGCACCTGGCGGCCCAGGCGCGGGCCGAGCGCCCGCGGGTTGACCGTGAGCTGGACGGCGCCAAGGCTGGCGGGCTCGGCCGAGAGCACCAGGTCCTTGACGTTGACCTCGTCCTTGACGAGGTCGGCGAACTCGGTCAGCGCGGGCGCCGACGGGTGCGCCACCGTCAGCGACGCCAGCGGCAGCCGGACCCGGAGCTGCCGCGCCTTGCGTAGGCTGAGCGCGGCGCTGCAGACCGAGCGGGTCAGGTCCATCGTCTCCGCCAGCGAGGGGTCAGAAGGCCAGTCGTCGACCGACGGCCAGTCCGCCAGGTGGACGCTGTCGCCGCCGGTCAGGCCGCGCCAGATCGTCTCGGCGGTCATCGGCAGCAGCGGGGCGGCCGCGCGCGTCACCGTCTCGAGGACGGTCCAGAGCGTGTCGAGGGCGGCCGCGTCGCCCTCCCAGAACCGCGACCGCGACCGGCGGATGTACCAGTTGGTCAGCAGCTCCAGGTAGTCGCGGAGAACCTGGCAGGCGGCGGCGATGTCGTAGCCCTCCAGCTCCGCCCTGATCTGCTCCACCGCGGTCTTGGTCTTCGCGAGGATGTACCGGTCGAGGACGTGGCTGCTGGTCAGCGAGCGGGCGGCGGTGTGACTCTCGGCGTTGGCGTACAGCGCGAAGAAGTAGTACGAGTTCCACAGCGGCAGCAGCGCCTGCCGCACTCCCTCGCGGATGCCGCGGGAGGTGACGACCAGGTTGCCGCCGCGCAGGATCGGGCTGGCCATCAGGAACCAGCGCATCGCGTCCGACCCGTGGGTGTCGAACACCTCGTTCACGTTCGGGTAGTTCCGCAGCGACTTCGACATCTTCCTGCCGTCGTTGCCGAGCACGATGCCGTGGCTGACGCAGGTGCGGAACGACGGGCGGTCGAACAGGGCGGTCGCCAGCACGTGCAGCGTGTAGAACCAGCCCCGGGTCTGGCCCATGTACTCGACGATGAAGTCGCCCGGGTAGTGGCTGTCGAACCACTCGCGGTTCTCGAAGGGGTAGTGCACCTGCGCGAACGGCATCGAGCCGGACTCGAACCAGCAGTCAAGAACCTCGGGGACCCGCCGCATGACGGATCGCCCGCTCGGGTCGTCCGGGTTCGGCCGGGTCAGCTCGTCGATCGCGGGCCGGTGCAGGTCGTCCGGGCGCACGCCGAAGTCCCGCTCCAGCTCGTCGAGCGACCCGTACACCTCGACCCGCGGGTAGTTCGGGTCGTCGCTCATCCAGACCGGAATCGGTGAGCCCCAGAAGCGGTTGCGGCTGATCGACCAGTCGCGGGCGTTCGCCAGCCACTTGCCGAACTGGCCGTGCTTGACGTGCTCGGGCACCCAGGTGATCTCCTCGTTCAGCTCGACCATCCGGTCCCTGAACTTGGTGACCTCGACGAACCAGCTGGACACGGCCTTGTAGATGAGCGGGTTACGGCAGCGCCAGCAGTGCGGGTAGGAGTGCGTGTAGTCGTCGCGGCGGACCAGCGCGCCGTCGGCGCGGAGCCGGGCGATGATCGGCTTGTTCGCCTCGAAGACGTGCAGGCCGGCCCAGTCGGTGATGACGGGCAGGTACTTGCCCTGCTCGTTGACCGTCAGCACGGTCGGTATGCCGGCCGCGGCGCACGCGTTGGCGTCGGCCTCGCCGTAGGCCGGGGCCATGTGCACCACGCCAGTGCCGTCCTCGGTGGTCACCTCGTCGGACGCGATGACCCGGAAGGCATCGGCGGTCCCGAAGCTGTCGGCGTCGGCCAGGTAGTCGAACAGCGGCTGGTAGCGGCGGCCGAGAAGATCTTTTCCTTCGAACGAGCCGATGGTCTCTGCCCCCGCCAGCTCCTTCTCGTAAGCGGGCAGCCGATTATGGGCGAGGATGTACTTCTCGCCGTCGGTCGCCTGCACGACGTCGTAGGTGATGTCGGGGCCGACCGCGACGGCCAGGTTCGACGGCAGGGTCCACGGCGTGGTGGTCCAGGCCAGGATCCACTCGCCGGTCTCGAGCTTGAACCGGACCGTGACCGACGGGTCGGTCCGGTCGGCGTAAACGTCGTCGTCCATCCGCAGCTCGTGATTGGACAGCGGCGTCTCGCACCGCCAGCAGTACGGCAGCACCTTGAAGCCCTGGTAGATCAGGCCCTTCTCGTGCAGCTGCTTGAACGCCCACATGACGCTCTCCATGTACGGGAGGTCGAGGGTCTTGTAGTCGTCTTCGAAGTCGACCCAGCGGGCCTGCCTGGTGACGTACTCCTCCCAGTCCTTGGTGTAGCGGAGCACGGAGTCGCGGCAGGCCTCGTTGAAGGTGTCGATGCCCATCTTGAGGATGTCGTCCTTGCCGGAGATGCCGAGCAGCCGCTCGGCCTCGACCTCGGCGGGCAGTCCGTGGCAGTCCCAGCCGAAGCGCCGGTCGACCTTGCTCCCCGTCATCGTGCGGAAGCGCGGCACGATGTCCTTGACGTAGCCGGTCAGCAGGTGCCCGTAGTGGGGCAGGCCGTTGGCGAACGGCGGGCCGTCGTAGAAGACGAACTCGCCGTCGGCGCCGGAGCGGGCGATCGACTCCTTGAAGGTGCCGTGGGCGTTCCAGTAGGCGAGCGTCCGCTGCTCGAGCTCAGGGAAGTCCGGCTGGACGGGTACTTCGGACGCGCCGGCGCGCGGGTAGGTGGCCATCGGGTGCTGCGATTCTCCTCGTGGCAGGGGGTGCCTGTCGGTGGGCACGTGCCGCGAGGACGACGCTCCCGCTCCCGCGCGGGCGCACCGCGGTACCACCTCGCTTGCCGTCTTGCCCTGCTGGACGCGACGGCCGCTCATGGCCGACTGTGACGGGCCGGACCCGCCCGGTTCTACTGGGGCGCCGCGTTGGGCGGTGCCTTTTCTTCCGGGGGCTCGCCGGTGATGGCCGGATCATCGCCCTACGCTCTCTAGCCTAGTGGACGCCACAACGCGCGGATGCGCGAATATCTTCCGGAGCCGGCTGATCTTGCGGGCTGGCCGGCTCGGGTCGAGCCGCTTTGGCGTCGCCTCATTCGCCGTTGCTCAGCCGGTCGCGGGCGCCGCCCACGGTGACGGCCGCGAGCCCGGCGGCGAACACGGCGCCGGCGGACAGCAGCCCGCCGAGGTCGTGCGGCGGGCGGGCGGGCCACAGCCACGGCGTGGTGATGGCGGGTCCGTGCCACACCGTGTACAGCGCGTAGACGCCGGCCACCAGGTATCCCGTCGGGCCGGTCCAGGACAGGCCGCCGCCCAGGGCCGCCGCGCACAGCAGGCCAAGGCCGGTGATGCCGGCGAGGTTGCGCGCCATGACGAGGTCGCCGCCGGCCAGGTGCGCGCCGGTCGCCGCGGCCGTGGCCAGCGCGCCGATGGCCGCGGCGGTGAGCGCCAGCGTCGCGGTGAGCCTGAGATAGGGCAGCCAGCGGCCCGTTACCCGTTCCGGTTCGCCGAACACGCTGGCCGCCGTCGCCGCCGTCGCCGTGGCCGCGGCGGTCTCGATGACCAGCGGGAGCTGCAGGGCACCGTACGCGTCCCAGCGCCCGAGGAGCATGACCCGGAGCGCTACCGCACAGGCGGCGATCGCGATCAAGGCGAACGGGACCCGGCGGCTGACGGCGTATAGCCGTAGCAGGCGCGTTGTGCTGGTCATGGCACCTGGGCCACGGTGATCTGGCCGGCTCGCAGCGCGGCCAGGTGACCTGCCAGCCAGGCGTGGCGCGCCGATGCCGGGAGCGCGGCGAACCGCTTGGCCGCGGCGTTCGCCGGGGTGCCCGTCGTCAGGCCCGGCGCCCGGCCGGCATCAGTCCCGTCCTGGCCGTTCTGGATGAAGGTCGCGGTCGCGCCTGGCTGCTTGCCGGCCATGATGATCGCGGCGGTCACCGCGTCCTGGGCCGGGGAAGCACCCGGTCCGTCCCCGATGAAGTTCCTCACCATGTCCCAGCCGTCGCCCCTTGTCTGGCTTGCCATCTGCGCCGTGGTCAGCGCTGGCCCAGGCAGCTGAGCGGGCAGCAGCAGGCGATACACCAGCGGTGACCCGCCGCTCATCGGGCTGCCCGGGTTGATTTCCACGCCATTGGGGGAACAGGTGCCCGATCGCACTCGGCTGCCAGGCCCCTGACAGGTGTCCTGCTTGTAGGCCGCGGCCTCCTGGAGGATCCTGACCGGTGCGCCAGGCAGGCCGGCGATCTGCTCAAGTACCGGCTCAAGGGTGGCCGCGGTGGCGGCCAGATAGCTGGAGTAGGCGGGGTTCAGGCAGACCGGGATGGCGGTGCGGCTGCACACCGGTGTGAACCGGACCGGCTGGTCGTCCGCGGCGTCGTGCAGGGCCGGGATGCGGATCATGCCGTGCGCGTCCATGGTGCCGGTGCCGGCGAGCATGACCGCGGTGACGGCCACCGCCAGGCCGGCCACGGTCAGCCCGACCGCAGCGATGCGGAGGGCGCGCGCGCCCTCGCTGGTCAGCGCCAGAGCGCCGAGCAGAGTGACGGTGAACCCGCCGAGGAACATCAGCTGCGCGATGGGCAGGTCGGGCAGGAACGGATAGAACGTAGCCACGCCCGGGTCGGCCCCCAGGTCCCAGGCGTAAGCGACGACCGGCGTGATCTGCCAGTAGGAATGGCTGCCGATGATCAGCTCGGTGCTGACGACGAGGATGAAGAAGGCGGCGATGGCCGTGATCGGCGCGGTGAACCTGGAAGGGGCGAACACGCCGGCCGCGAACCCGAGCGCGGTGAACGCGGGCAGGCTGGCGGCGGCGACCGCGACCGGCCACCACAGCGGCCCGCCCCAGCTCGCCTGCCTAGCGGTGGCGCCGTACAGCACCGCCACGCAGCCCAGGTAGGCGACCAGGGCCCAGATCGTGGTGGCGGCCCAGGTGGGGAGCAGCCTGGCCCACCGGGCGCGCGGGGTGATCGACACGGTATCCGTGACGCGGCGGCGGGATTCCCGCGAACCCATCCACGCCGCCGCCCCGGCGAGCGGTGCGACGAAGACGATCACGGAGTTCATCTGCAGGCTCGCCGCGCGGACGTTCCACAGCGGGGGCATGGCCATGACCTTGCGGTAGGTGGTGAGCCAGAACAGCGCCGCTATCAGCGGCAGCATGAGCGGCATCGCGTTGTGGCGCAACTCCAGGCTGATGAGCCTGCCGGCGGCCCTCATGCCCGTGCCCTTTCGAGGGCGGCGGTGTATCCGCGCTCAAGCGGCGTGTCGCCCTTGGACTGCCCGTCGGCGGTCGCTGCCAGTTCATCTGGGGTCCCCTGGAAGACGATCCTGCCCCGGTCCATCAGCGCGACCTCGGCGCAGGCGGCGCCGACGTCCTCGACCAGGTGCGTGCTCACTACGACGGTGGCGCGCTGGCCCAGGTCCCTGAGCAGGGCCCGGAACGCCACCCGCTGCTCGGGGTCAAGCCCGGCGGTCGGTTCGTCGAGCAGCAGCAGCTCGGGGTCGTTAACGATGGCCTGCGCGATGCAGGCGCGGCGGAGCATCCCGCCGGACAGGGTGCGCAGCCTTGCCCTTGCCCTGTCCGCCAGCCCTACCCGGTCGATCGCGTTCGCCACCGCCGTCTTGACCTCGGCGGGCGGTACCTCCTTCAGTAGCGCGAAGTACTCGACGAACTCCGCCACGGTGAATCCGGGATAGTAACCGGGGTTCTGCGGCAGGTAGCCGAGCTTGCGCCTGATCTCGCGGCGCGGGGCGTAGCTGGCGGGGTCACGGCCGAGCAGCTTCAGCTGGCCCGACGTCGGCCGGACCGCGGTCGCCATCATGCGCAGGAGCGTGGTCTTGCCGGCGCCGTTCGGCCCCAGCAGGCCTAACACTCCGGGATCAGCCCGCAGGTCAACGCCCGCCACCGCCGTGGCGGAGCCGAAACGCCTTGTCAGGCCCGTGATCTCAACGTTCATCGCTTGGTTCGCTTGCTTCGCTTGCTTCATGGCTGACAGGCTGCCCGGCATGCTGGCGCCTCGTCGTCACCCCGGAGCGCTCGATCCTGGGTGCTACCAGGGAGGCAGCCGGGCCGGGGGTGATACCCAGGTATGACCATCCAGGCGTGATGAACTGACGGACCTGGCCGCCTAACCTGGGATCATGCAGCGGATAGCCGTGGTCGCGTCGGCAACGTCGCGCGGGCTCGGCCAGGTGCTTGCGGGTCCGGCTCCTTTTCCGGTGTGGAGCCGGCGGCCGCCCACGGAACGCCGGGCGGGCTACGCCGCGCTTGCCGCGGCCACGCTGGCGCTTGGCCTCATCAACGCGACCACCGTGCACGCGGTCTCCGCCGCCGCCGACACCCAGCTGCCTGCCAGTTGGTGGCAGGTGCTGCTGGCCTTCGTGGTGGTGCTGCCGCTGCCGCTGCCGCTCGCGGCCAGGGATCCCATGCTGGCGTGGCGGGTCGGCTGGCTCGCCCTGCTGCTCACCCCGCTGCTGCCGGCCCAATGGTGGGGCGGCTGGCCGTGGGGCCCGCCGCAGGTGGTGGCCCTGCTCGGGGTGTTCTGCCTGGCGGCGGTCGGGCAGCGGCGGGCAGCGCTGTGATGGATGTGGGCACTGACGCTCGCCCCGTGGTGGGGGTGGCTGATCGCGCGCATCCCGGATCTGAACGGGCCCGCCAGCGCCACCTTGATCTTTGCCGCCACGGCGATCGCGGCGGACAGCGTTCGTTCCCGGCTGCGGACCCAGCGCGCGCTGACCGCGCAGACCGAGCGCACCCAGGCCGAGCAGGATCGGCGAGCCGTGCTCGAGGAGCGCACCAGGATCGCGCGGGAGCTGCACGATGTGGTGGCCCACCACATGTCGCTGATCGCGGTCAGGGCAGAGACCGCGCCGTACCGGCTCGGCGAGCTGCCCTCGCCGGCGCTGGCCGAGTTCGGCGCGCTGAGCGAGGTGGCGCGCGAGGCCATGGTGGAGATGCGGCGGCTGCTCGGTGTGCTGCGCCAGGACCGGCTCGAGTTCGCTGAGCTCGAGCCACAGCCGGAGCTGGCGGACGTGCCCGCGCTGGTGGACGCGGCGCGGCGGGCCGGGGTCAGCGTCTCGCTGTCGGTGCCCGCCGAGCTGGGCAAGGTGCCGGCCGGGGTCGGGGTGTGTGCGTACCGGATCGTGCAGGAGTCGCTGTCGAACGCCAGCCAGCATGCTCCTGGGGCTGCTGTGACTGTGTCGCTGGAGCAGGGCGCGGGGGCGGTTGAGCTCCGGGTGGCGAACGGTCCCGGGCCGGGGTCGGGTGCGGGGTCGGGTCCTGGTTCGGTTGAGGTGGGGCCAGGGCATGGTCTTACCGGGATGCGCGAGCGGGTGGCGGTGCTCGGCGGGTCGCTGTCGGCCGGGCCGACGCCGGCCGGCGGGTTCGTGCTGACCGCTGTGCTCCCGCTTGGCGAGCTGGCATGAACGCGGTCACCCGCTGCCTGATCGCGGACGATCAGGCGATGGTGCGCGAAGGCTTCGCCGCGGTACTCGCTGCCCAACCCGGCTTGCAGGTCGTGAGCCAGGCAGCCGACGGGGCCGAAGCAGTCCGCCAGGCGCGGCGGCTCTCCCCCGACGTCGTTCTCATGGATATCCGGATGCCGGTCATGGACGGCCTCCAGGCGACCCGTGAGATCCTCGGCGGGTTCGCGGGCGAGCAGCTACCGCGGGTGCTGGTGCTCACCACGTTCGACCTCGATGACTACGTCTACGCGGCGCTGCGTGCCGGGGCCAGCGGCTTCCTGCTCAAGGACGCGACCGCCGCCGAGCTGGTGGCCGCCGTCCGGATAGTCGCCGCCGGCGAGGCCCTGCTCTCCCCATCGGTTACCAGGCGGCTGATCGCGGACTTCGCCCGTCAGCCGCGCCCCGATCAGCCTCCTCCCCCGGCACTCGACGCCCTCACCCAGCGGGAAACGGAGGTGCTGCGGCTGATCGCGCGCGGCCTGTCCAACGCCGAGATCAGCGACGCCCTTGTCATCGCCGAACAGACCACCAAAACCTACGTCGGCCGCATCCTCGCCAAGCTCAATCCGCGGGACCGCGCCCAGGCCGTCGTGGCCGCCTATGAAACGGGCCTGGTCCGTCCTGGCTGGGACGACGCTCACTAGATTCAGGCCAGATCTCGACGAGACCGGCACCGTCCTCGCGCCCGCGGAGCGCGGTGTGGCCTTCGCCCGCTACGGCTGGTGACCGGGCTGCCCGACCAGGAGAAGACAGAAATGGCTGGAACGGTTTCTTTGGTAGCGTGCGAAGCATGGAATACGTGAGGCTGGGGCGGAGCGGGCTGCAGGTATCGCGGCTGTGCCTGGGGACGATGACGTTCGGACTGCAGAGCGACGAGGCGACCGGGATCGCCGTGATGGACAAGGCCGTCGAGGGCGGGGTCGACTTCTTCGACACCTCCGACGCGTACCCGCTGGGCGGGGACCTGGCCACCCGGGGGCGCACCGAGGAGATCATCGGCCGCTGGCTGGCAGGCAAGCGGGACCGGATCATCCTCGCGACCAAGTGCTTCGTGCCGATGGGGCCGTCGCCGATGGACGGCGGCAACTCCCGCAAGCACATCCTGTCGGCGGTCGAGGGGTCGCTGCGCCGCCTCGGCACCGACTACATCGACCTGTACCAGCTGCACGGCTACGACCGGAACACGCCGATCGACGAGACACTGTCGGCGCTCGACGACCTGGTCCGCTCGGGCAAGGTCCGCTACGTCGGCTGCTCCAACTTCCTGACCTACCAGCTCGTCCGCGCCATCGGCCGGAGCGAGACGCTCCGGCTGGCCCGGTTCGACTCGGTGCAGCCCCGCTACAACCTGCTGTTCCGGCAGATCGAGCGGGAGATGCTGCCGTTCTGCGCCGAGGACGGCGTCGGCGTGATCTCCTACAACCCGATCGCGGGCGGGCTGCTGTCGGGCAAGCACAGCCGGACCGCGCCGCCGCCGGACGGCAGCCGGTTCACGCTCGGCAACGCGGGCCCGATGTACCAGGAGCGGTACTGGCACGAGCAGATGTTCGACACCGTGGAGGCGCTGCGCAAGCTGGCCGACGAGGCGGGGGTCAGCCTGGTCACACTCTCGGTCGCCTGGGTGCTGGCCAACAAGGCGATCACCGCCCCGATCATCGGCGCCAGCCAGCCGCACCAGCTCGACGCGTCGCTGGCGGCCGCGACCTACGAGCTCGACCCCGACCTGAAGCAGCGCCTCGACGACCTCACTCACGACTACCGGATGGGCGACGCCGCCCGGTAGTCAGGGATCGGATTTTGCTCGGCGCCTGCGAGCAGACCCTGGACCAGACGTGCGCGGGCGGCTAGCGAAGGTCTGGCCGCAGCCGTTTGTCTGGCCGACCGGCCGTCCTCTCCGGTCGTCTCTCCGGTCGTCGGCTTCGGGGGCGGTGACCGCCGTCATCGTGTGCCGTTGTGGGCGTCGTTCCGGCGGGTTGGCCGTCATCGCTGGTGTTCCGTTGGGGGCGCTGTGCGACCCGAACATCACACGCTGACGTTCAACGGCCGGCGAGCCTCAGCCAGAGAGGCCCAAGGGGCGCATGTGCCGACGCGGAACACAGACCCCGCTGCCGAGTACGGCTCATGGGGCGGAGCGGCGCAGGAGGGCGATGAAGATCGCGTCGGTGCCGTGGCGGTGCGGCCATAGCTGCGCGAACAGCGGGCCGGCTGAGTCCGTGCCCGGGACGTCCGGCAGCGCCGCCTGCGCGTCGAGCATCTCCACGTCGGGGTCGGCGCCCGCCACGGCGGTGACCACGTCTCGGGTTTCGGCCGGGACCGGGGAGCAGGTCACGTACGCGACCACGCCGCCGGGACGGACCGAGGCGAGGGCCGAGCGGAGCAGCGCGCGCTGGAGCTCGGCCAGGGCGGGGAGGTCGGACTCGGCCTTGCGCCAACGGGCCTCGGGACGGCGGCGGAGCGCGCCGAGCCCCGAGCAGGGGGCGTCGACCAGGACGCGGTCGAAGCTGCCGTCTGGCCACGGCGGCCTGGTGCCGTCGGCGACGATGACCTCGGCCGGGGCGGCCTGGGCCGGGGCGATCTCGCGGTCTGCCCGGGACAGCGTCTCGCTGACGAGGGCGGCGCGGTGCGGGTGGAGCTCGGCCGCGACCAGGCTGGCGTGCGGGGCGGAGATAGTGCCGAGGCCGTGCAGCAGCCGGGACTTGCCGCCGGGGCCGGCGCACAGGTCGAGCCAGCGCTCGCCGGCGCCGGCGGTGTCGGCTGCGGGCGCCAGCGGGGCGCGGGTCAGCGCGATCGCGGCCAGTTGGCTGGCCTCGTCCTGGACGGCGGCCTGGCCGGAGGCGATCAGATCGGCCGGGTTGCCGGAATCCAGGGTGAAGGCGTACGGAGACCAGCGGCCGGGCTCGGCCTCGGCCGGCATCACCCGGTCGCGGTCCGGGCCGCCGGGGAGGGTGGCCATGGTGACCTTGGGGCGGGCGTTGCCCTCGGCCAGGGCGGCCTCGAGCTCGGCATCGGCTGCCTGGCCGAGGGCGTCCCGGTAGGCGGCGACGATCCAGCGCGGGTAGCTGTAGCGGACGGCGAGGCTGCCGTCGGCGTCGGTCGCCGGGTCGGGCGCGACGATCGCCAGCCAGGCGTCCAGGTCCCTGGTCGCGACCCGGCGCAGGACCGCGTTGACGTAGCCGGAAACGCGCGGGCCGACCACCTGCTTGGCCAGGTCGACCGAGGTGGCGACGGCGGCGTGGGCGCCGATCCTGGTGCCCAGGAGCTGATGGGCGCCCAGCCGCAGGATCTGGCGGACCGGCGGGTCGAGCTTGTCCAGCGGGCGGTCGCTGCAGGCCGCGAGCACGGCGTCGTAGGTGCCCTGGCCGCGGAGCGTGCCGTAGGTGAGCTCGGTCGCGAGGGCGGCGTCGCGGCCGGTGATGTCGCGGTCGGCCAGCAGCTTGGGCAGCAGCAGGTTCGCGTAGGCCTCGCGGCTCTCCACCGCCGCGAGGACCTGGTAGGCGGCGCGACGGGGGTTGCCAGACCGGCGGGCGACGTCGGCCTTGGCCTGGTCCGCCCCGCGGGCCGGACCCGGCCCGGCGGCCGGGCGGTGCCGGGGGCGGGGACGACGGTAGACGCCCACGTCAGCCGAGCCCGAGGCTGATGGCGGCGTCGGCCCGCAGGCCGCGGGCCCAGTCGGCGGCGGGCATGCGGCGTTTGCCCTGCGGCTGGACGTCGCCCAGCCGGACCGGGACGGTACCGGTGCCGACGTAGACGGCGGCGCGTTCGACCCGGAGCTGGCCCGGGGCGAGGCTGACCTCGGGCGAGCCAGCGGCGGTGTGGCCCGGGGTGGAGGCGACCGGGATGGAGCCGGCCGGGATGGACGCAGCCGGGATGGAGCCGGCCGCGCCGGAGGCAGCCGGGACGGGCGGGACGGGCGGCCGGGTCAGCGTCACCGGCCAGAGCTTGAACCGGGTGGACTCGAAGTCGGTCCAGGCGCCCGGGTCCGGGGTGCAGCCGCGGATCTGGCGGTCGATCAGGTGCGCGGGCATCTTCCAGTCGACGCGGGCGTCGTCGGTGGTGAGCTTGGGGGCGAAGCTGATGCCGTCGGCCGGCTGCGGCACTGCCAGCACGGTCCCGTCCTCGATCCCGTCCAGGGTCGCGACCAGCAACTGCGCGCCGGCCACGGCCAGCCGGTCCAGCAGGTCGCCGCTGGTGTCGGTCGGGCGAACGGGCTCGGTGAGGGTGCCGTAGACCGGGCCCGCGTCAAGCTCCTTCACGATCTGGAAGGTGGACGCGCCGGTTATGTCATCGCCGCCCAGCACCGCGTGCTGCACGGGGGCGGCGCCGCGCCAGGCGGGCAGCACCGAGAAGTGCAGGTTCACCCAGCCGTGGGCGGGGATGTCGAGGGCCGACTGCGGCAGCAGCGCGCCGTAGGCCACCACCGGGCAGCAATCGGGGGCGATCGCGGTCAGCCGCTCGAGGAACGCCGGCTCGCGCGGGCGGTCGGGCTTGAGCGCCTCGATCCCGAGCTCGGCCGCGAACTCGGCCACCGGCGAGGCCACCAGTCGGCGGCCCCGCCCGGCGGGCGCGTCCGGCCGGGTCACGACCGCCGCCACCGTGTGCCGGGAGTTGACGAG
>DATCGA010000562.1:0-2432 GCA_036509215.1 Trebonia sp. | reverse complement strand
GGCCCGCCGGTCGGCCAGCGCATCGTGCAGCAGCACCAGCAGCCCCAGCGCCTTCGGGGACAGGATCTCGACATACCGCTCATCGGTGGGCCCGGTGATCTGCACGCGCTCGGCCATTAGTACGGCTCCTCCCAGGTACGGCTGTCTATCCTAGGCGGCCGCACCCGGCCAGCCTAGGGGCAGGTGCCGTGCAGGGAGGAGGCGACGGCGGGCAATTAGCGGGGAAAGCCGCGCTTAGCGCTCGTGGTAGGCTTAGCAATCCTGCCCACGGCATGCAGTGCTTCCCATATATAAAAGCGATCCGGCTTACGCCGGCATTCGGGAGTATACCAAGCGTTATGGCAATGCGTCAAACGGATTCCGAGCCGCCAGTCGAGGAAAGTCCTGCCGAAGACACCGCGGAATACAGTGCGGAAAGCCACGCGCAAAGCGAGCAGGAAAGCGGCGCGGTAAACGCGCCCGCGACCGGCTTCGCCGCCGCCGTCCGCACCGAGCAAGCGTACGTGACCATGCTCTACGGCCTGCTTGACCAGGCCAGGGAGCGCAGCGAGGTGGAGCTCGCGAGCGTCCGCGCCCAAGGCGGGGCGGGCGGCACGCACCAGGCCAGGCTGGAGCGCGACGTGTCGTCGGCCGAGCATGAAAAGCGCCTCGCCCAGCTTAATCTGACCGAGCGCGGCCTGTGTTTCGGCCGCGTCGACGACGAGCAGCGGCTAACGCTTTACATTGGCCGGATCGGCCTCCGCGACGACGATTTCGACCTGAAGCTAATCGACTGGCGGGCGCCCGCCGGGCGGCCTTTCTATGCCGCGACGCCGCGCAGCCCGCAGGGCCTCGTCCGGCGGCGTCACATCTACACCAGGCTCCGGCAGGTGACCGGGGTCGACGACGAGGTCTTCGACCTCGACAAGCTCTCCGACAGCGACCGGGCGACGCTGTCCGGCGAGGCCGCGCTGATCGCGGCCGTGTCCAGCGCGCGCACCGGCCGGATGGCCGACGTGGTCGCCACCATCCAGGCCGAGCAGGACCGGGTGATCCGCGCCGACCTGCCGGGGGTGCTGGTCGTGCAGGGCGGCCCCGGCACCGGCAAGACCGTCGCCGCGCTGCACCGCGCCGCCTACCTGCTCTACACCCACCGCCGCACCCTCGACCGCCGCGGCGTCCTCGTCATCGGCCCGAACGCGACGTTCCTGCGCTACATCGGCCAGGTGCTGCCGTCGCTCGGCGAGACCGACGTGGTGCTGCACACGCTGGGCGACCTGTTCCCCGGCGTCCGCGCGACCGACACCCGCGACCCGGCCGCGGTCGTCAAGGGCGACGAGCAGATGGTGCGGGTGCTGCAGCAGGCGGTCCGCGACCGGCAGCGCGTCCCCAAGAAGGACCTCGAGGTCGACGCCGACCGGGTGCAGATCCCGCTGCGGCGCGAGGCGGTGCTGCGCGCCCGCGACCGCGCCCGCTCCACCCGCAAGCCGCACAACGTCGCCCGCAAGCTGTTCGTCACCGAGCTGCTGAACGAGCTCGCCCGGGCCGAGGCCCGCGTCCTCGACCGCCCCTTCGACGACGGGGACCTGCCCTACGCGCGGGAGCGGCTGTGGTCCGAGCCGGGGGTGGTCGACGCGCTCGACCGGCTGTGGCCGCTGCTTACCCCGGAAAGGCTGCTGGCCGAGCTGCTGAGGTCGTCCGCCGCGATCCGGTCCGCGGCCGGATCCGCTCTCTCCGATATCGAACGGACCGCGATTTCACGCCCGGACCACCCCGCGCGCTGGACGGTGGCCGACGTTCCCCTGCTCGACGAGCTCGCCGAGCTGCTCGGGGTCGACGACTCGGCCGCCAAGGCCGCCCGCCGCGCGCTCGAGCGCGCCCAGCGCCTGGAGACCGAGTACGCCCAGGACGTGCTCGACTCGACCGGCGTGGCCGACCTCGGCCTGGTCGACGCCGAGACGCTGGCGGCCTGGAACCGCGACAACGGCCCGGCCCTGTCCACCGCCGAGCGGGCCGTCGCCGACCGCAGCTGGGCCTACGGCCACGTGATCATCGACGAGGCCCAGGAGCTCTCCTCGATGGCCTGGCGGATGGTGCTGCGGCGCAACCCGACCCGGTCGATGACCGTGGTCGGCGACGTCGCCCAGACCGGCTCCCCGGCCGGCGCCCGGTCGTGGAAGGCGATGCTGAACCCGCTGGTCGGCGGCCGCTGGCGGGAGGAGCGGCTGACCGTGAACTACCGCACCCCGTCGGAGATCATGGCGGCCGCGGCCGACGTGCTGGCCTCGGTCGCGCCCGACGAGCGCCCGCCGGAGTCGGTCCGGTCGGAGGGCGTCGAGCCGCGCGCGATCGAGGTCCCGCCCGGCTCGGACCTAGCGGCCCTGGTCGCCCGGGTCGCCCGCACGGACCTGGCCGAGCTCGGCGGCCCCGACGGCGGCCGGCTGGCGGTCATC
>DATCGA010000561.1:0-14148 GCA_036509215.1 Trebonia sp. | reverse complement strand
GTGGTCTTGCCAGCAGCGCCAGATGACGTGGGCCCAGGCGCGGGCGAGGATGCGGACGGGGTGGGGGTGGTCGCAGCCGCGGGCGATGGCCTTGTCGTAGAGGTCGGCGGCCCAGGGGCTGGCGCGGCGGGAGTCTCCGGCGAAGTCGCAGAGGGCGTCGCGGAGCTGCTTGTCGGCTCCCCAGCGGAAGGTGACGGCTTTGACCTTGCCCGACTGCCGGGTGGAGGGTGCGACGCCGGCCAGGCAGGTCAGGGAGTCGCGGGTGGGGAAGCGGCCGCGGGCGTCGCCGATCTCGGCGAGGAGCCGGGCGGCGCGGACGGTGCCGGAGCGGGGCAGGGACTGGAAGATAGCCGCGTCGGGGCGGGCGTCCAGCTGGGCGTCGATGCTGACTGCCAGGGCCTTGATCTGGGCGTTCAGGGTCCGCAGGACGGCGACCAGGGCGAGGGTGGCCGCGGCGTGGGCGGCGGCGTGCGGGCCGGCTTTGCCGCGGGGCGCGGCCAGCAGCCGGGCGTGCAGGGCCGCGGGGTCGGCTCTGCCGCTGTAGGCGGCCGATTTAAGCCAGGCGGCCAGCCGCAGGGGCGACGGCCAGCCGGCCTGCTCCTGGGTGGTGAAGCGGCTCAGGAACGCCAGGGTGATCTCCGAGTCGATGGCGGCGAACAGCCCGGCGGCGCCCGGGAACACGGTCTGCAGGTGGGCCCGCAGCTGGCTGGCCGCGGCGACCCTGTGCCCGACCAGGTCCCGGCGGCCCCGCACGGTCGAGCGCAGGGCGGTGGTCTGCTCGCTGTCGCGCTCCGTGGGCCGCAGCCGCCGGGCGTCGGTGCGGACCACGTCGGCCAGCGCGTAGGCGTCGAACCGGTCGTCCTTGTTCCCGGCCGACCCGTAGCGGCTGCGCAGGTTCTTGACCTGGGCCGGCGGGATCACGAACACGGTCAGCCCGGCTTCCAGCAGCGTCTCGACGACCGGCCCGTCGCCGCGCTCGATGCCGGCCTGCGATACGCCGGCGCGCAGCAGCCGGGCGGCCAGCTGCCTCAGCCCGGCCGCGTCGTGGCGGACGGTGAACCGCTCCAGGGCCTCGCCCTGGTCCCCGGCCACGCAGACGGCATGGTCGTCCTTGGCCCAGTCCACTCCCGCCGTCACGCGCTCTGCGGTGGCACTCGGGTCGATACTCATAGTTGTCCTCTCGCTGTTGCATCAGCTGGAAGACACCCGGTGGTCCCGGGACACCGCAGCCGGTCGCTCACTGATCGGCGCTCTCTGGCGCAAAGCCCTGTAGCCAGTCGGGATGTCCCTGGGCCGCCGGGCCTCGCGGAACTCATGATGGACCTCAAGGGTCGAGCGCGACTGGCGATGGCCCGGCGGGGACCAGGGTGCACCCGAACCCTCCCACTCAATGAACAAGCGAGTGGCTCGGATAGAGAGATGGTGCACCAGTGAGCTGGCTGGAGACGCTGCGGACCGGGCTCAGCGCGGTCCTTTCGCACCGGCTGCGCTCGGGGCTGACCATGCTCGGCATCCTGATCGGGATCGCCGCGGTGATCCTCACCGTCGGCTTCGGTGAGGGCGCCCAGGGGCAGGTCAGCTCGGAGATCAACGATCTCGGCTCGAACCTGCTGGTCGTCTCGCCGGGCTCGTCGACCGCTACCACCGGCATCCGCGGCGGGTTCGGCAGCGCCTCCACGCTGACGGAGGCCGACGCGACCGCGCTGGGGTCGAAGACGGTCGCCCCGGACATCGCCGCCGTGGCGCCGGCCACGTCGCGGTCGGAGACGCTGACCAGCAGCGGCACCAACTGGACGACGACGGTAGTCGGCTCCACTCCCGACTGGCTGTCGGTGCGGGACCGCAGCGTCGTCGAGGGCCGCTTCCTGACCCAGGCCGACGAGAACACCGACGCGGCCGTGGCCGTGATCGGCGCGACGACGGCGGAGGAGCTGTTCGGGGTGCGCGACCCGATCGGCCAGACCGTCACCGTTAACGACCTCCCGCTGACCGTCATCGGCGTGCTCAACACGGTCGGCGCGTCCGCCTCGAGCTCGACCACCAACCTGGACGACCAGGCGGTGGTCCCGATCACGACCGTGGCCAACCGGATCTTCGGCGGGTCCACCCGCACGTCGGTCCAGTCGATCTACATCGAGGCGACGTCGTCGAACGCGCTGTCGGCGGCGTACCAGGAGGCGACCGCCGAGCTGGATCGGCTGCACGGGGTCAGCGCGGCCGACGCCGACTTCACCATTCAGAGTCAGCAGTCACTGCTGACGACGGCCACCTCGGTCGACAAGACGCTGACCGAGCTGCTGGCGGGCATCGCCGCCATCTCGCTGCTGGTGGGCGGCATCGGCGTCATGAACATCATGCTCGTCTCGGTCACCGAGCGGGTCCGCGAGATCGGGCTGCGCAAGGCGCTCGGGGCGACGCAGCGGGCCATCCGCCGCCAGTTCCTGGTCGAGGCCAGCGTGCTCGGCCTGGCCGGCGGAGTTCTCGGCGCGGGCATCGGCCTGGCCGGGGCAGTGCTGCTCCCGCACCTGATCAGCAACCCGATCACGATCTCGCCGACCGCCACCGTCGGCGCGATCGTGGTCGCGGTCGGCATCGGCATTGTCTTCGGCGTCTACCCTGCCACCCGCGCCGCCCGGCTCGCCCCGATCGACGCGCTGCGCGGCGAATGAGCAACGACAAGGATGTGAGTCCACCATGATCGGCGCTACGACGAGCGGTGCGTCCACCGCTGCGCGAAGCTGGCAGCGACGCTGGACCCCCGCCCTGGCCGGGGTCGGGATCGTGGTCCTGGCCGCGACCGCGTGCGGCGGCTCAGGGACGACGAGCACCACCCCGTCCGCCGCCCCGGCGGCGGCCGCTAGCACCCCCAAGCCGTCCAGCAGCGCGGCCGCCTTTCCCGGGGTCACCGGCACCGCCGCCGCGGTGTCGGGGTCGAGCATGGAGGTCCAGAACCCGACCTCCGGGCAGGTCACCGTCACCTTCACGACCAGCATCCCGATCACCGACACGGTGTCGGTGACGGCGAAGGACGTGACGGTCGGGAGCTGCGTCACCGTGACCGACAAGCCGTCGACGACTGGGTCCGCCGCCAGCTCGGTCACCGCCACCACCGTGACCATCAGCGCCCCGGTCAAGGGCAACTGCACCGGGGCGGGAGGGTTCGGGGGCGGGTTCGGCGTCGGCGGGTTCGGGGGCACCCGGCCAAGCGGCGCGCCCCGGCCGAGCTTCAGCGCGCGGCCGCGGCCGACCGGCAGCGGGGGCGCGCTCGGCAACGGCGCCTTCGGCGGGGCGAACGGCAAAGTGCTCTCGGTCTCCGCCACCGGCTTCGTCGTCCAGGCCAGGAGCCGGACGGCCGGCTCGGGCACCGGCACCACGACCAGCGTCACGGTCATCACCAACTCCGCCAGCAAGTACCTCAAGACTGTCACTGCCACCGCGTCGGCGCTGAAGGTCGGCCAGTGCATCACCGCGATCGGGACCACGAACAGCATCGGCGCGGTCGCCGCCCGGTCGATCAGGATCAGCCAGCCCGGCCCGAGCGGCTGCGTCAGCGGCTTCGGCGGTCGCGGCGGCTTCGGGAGGCCGACGACCAATGCCTAGCAGCAGGCTCGGCCGCCATGCCCGGCGCTGGATCAGCGTCGGGATCATCGTGGTGGTCGCCGGCTCCGGCGGCGCGACCGCCTGGGCGGTGACCGGCCAGTCCGGGCCGGACTACCGCACCGCCACCGTCACCCGGGGCGACGTCACCCAGTCCCTGATCTCGACCGGGACAATCGAGCCGGTCAGCGACGCCAACGTCAGCTTCCCGGTCTCCGGGCAGGTGTCCTCGGTCTCGGTCGGCCTCGGCTCGCACGTCACCGCCGGGCAGGTCCTCGCCCGGCTCGGCACCTCCGCGCTTGCCTCCAACGTCAGCTCGGCCGAGTCCTCGGTCGCGACCGCCAACGAACGGCTGGCGGCCGATGAGGCGAGCGAGACGACGACGGCGGCGTACGTCACGACCACGGCCCCCGCATCCACCACGGCTTCCGTATCCACCACGGCCTACGTATCGATCGATCCCGCCGCCGGGACCGGCGGCGGTTCTGGGGGCACCGGCGGTTCTGGCGGCACGAGTGGCACGGGCGGTTCCGGAGGTTCTGGCGGCGGCACCGGAGGTTCCGGAGGTTCCGGAGGTTCCGGAGGTTCCGGTTCTGGAGGTTCCGGCAGCAAGAGCCCCATCGCGGGCGAGCTCCGCGCGATCGCCAACGAGCAGCGTGTCGTCGTCGCCGCCCAGCACCGCCTCGACGGCCAGCTCGCCGAGGCGAAATCGCTGCTGTCGGTGGAGGGAAGCCTGTGCACGGCGACGTCCGCGCCGACCCCGCCGCCGGGCGGGACGCCGACCGGGACCCCGACTTCGACCCCAACAGGGACTCCGACCGGGACCCCGACGGGAACTGCGTCGCCGATGCCCACCCCGACCCCCACCGTCTCGCAGAGCTCACCGTCGCCCACCCCGACCCCCACCGTCACCCCGAGCCAGCCGGCGACCCAGAGTTTCTCCGCCACCGCGAGCGACTCGACCACCCCAAGTTCCACCGTCGCCCCGACGACCGCCGCCACCGCGATGGCCTACATATCGACGCAGCCGACCGGCGCCCCGGGCAGCGGGCCGTCCCCGACGACCTGCCAGGCGGCGATCGACGAGGTGATGTCCGTGCAGACCAGCATCGCCGCCACCGAGCAGTCCCTGGCCAACTCCGAAGCAGACCTTGATCACCTGCTCGGCGAGGTGTACACCGCCCTTGAGAAGTCCGCCGGTACAGGCAGTGGCGGCACGGGCAGTGGCGGCTCAGGCAGTGGCGGCACGGGCAGTGGCGGCCCCACCGGCACCGGGGGCAGCGGCGGCACCGGCACAGGCAGCGGTGGTACCGGCGGCAGCGGCGGCACGGGCGGAGGCGGCTCAGGCGGCGCCGGCGGCTCAGCCAGCTCGGGGCCGGCCACCGCCGCCCAGCTGGCGTCCGACCAGGCCGACCTCGACTCCGCCAACGCCGCGCTCAGCGAGTCCCGTCAGAACCTGGCCGCCGCGACCCTGGCCGCGCCCATCAGCGGCACCGTCGCCCTGGTCAACGTCACGTCGGGGCAGCAGGTCACCGGCAGCCAGTCCACCGGCACCAGCGCCGACTTCGTCATCGAAGGGGCCGGCGGCGAGGAAGCCACCACCACCGTCAGCGTCGCCGACGTGGGTGAGATCCGGGTCGGCCAGCCTGCCACCATCACACTGGACGGCTCCGCCACTGCGATCAACGGCAAGGTCGCCGCGATCGGAATGCTGAGCAGCACGTCGTCCGCCGACAGCGCGAGCTATCCGGTCACGATCTCGCTCGCTGCGGGCGCACCCATACTGTTCGCCGGCTCTGACGCTCAGGTGGCCATCACCCTCGCCGACGTCGGCGACGCGGTTACCGTGCCGACGTCGGCGGTGGAAGGCAGCGGCGCGGCTACCTTCGTCACCGTCTTGCAGGCGGGCAAGCCAGAGCGGGTCCGCGTCGTGGTGGGCGCCGTGGGCCCGGTGCTCACCCAGCTCACCTCCGGCCTCACCGTCGGCGAGCAAGTGGTCCTGGCCGACCTGAGCACGCCGCTGCCAACCAACACAAACCCGTTCGCATCCCGCAGTCTCACCGGCGGCGGTGGCGGCGGCTTCGCCGGACGCGGCGGAACCGGGACAACGGGCGGCACCACCGTGGCCCCGGCGGGCGGCTGACCCCGAATCGCGCCAGCGGTAGTGCCCCATGCACGCCCGTCCCCGGCGCGGCGCGGCACAGCCGGATGGTCCGGAATCCCGGCTGGGCTCACCGCCGCGGCCGGATGTGCTGGGGCGTTCCGGCCCGGGCTCAGCGGTGGACGTCGTCGCCGGGCCCAGGCGGGTTGGGCAGGGACGGTTTCCCGCCGATGAAGTCGGCCCAGTCGGCCTGCAGCGGGGCCCAGCGCCGATCGAAGTCGGCCGCGCGGCGGGTGGCGCGCTCCAGGCGCCTGCCCCGGTAGCGGTGCCGCGCCCAGATCGACGTCGGGCGCCCGAGGCGCAGCGCGCCGATCACCCCTACCGGCGGCAGGAAGAGCCCGAACAGCGCCGTCCGGTACTTGCCCTTCAGCACGCAGATGAAGGCGAGCACGCCATCGACGGCGAGGATCCCGGTGGCGGTCAGCCGCAGTGAGAGCTCGATTCCAACGACGTCTCTCACGCCGAACGGACTGAACCCGACCAGGGCCAGCCCCAGGCAGGCGGCGGTGAGGCTCACCGCCTCAACAGAAAGCTGACCCTCGCCGCACCAGTAGACGTCCTGCAGATGCAGGATCAGCGCGAACTCGTCGAGGACGAGCGACGTGCCGATGCCGACCGCCAGCGCAGCGAACGACCGCCAGCCGAGCGAACTCGGGCCGCCGACCGCGGTGAGGGCCCCGATGATCAGCAGGATGATCCCGGGGACGGCGTGGTGAATGTGGGTCCCTCCGGCGGTGACCTGGTTCCTGAACGGCCCGCGGCCGTCGCGGATCATCCGGGTGATGGTCCTCGTCACCGCGAACGTGGCGACGAAGGCCAGGAAGCACAGCATCAGCGGCAGCTTGCCCGCCGCGATCACATCGCGGTGCCACCATGAGCTCATGCCGACACCCTAGAGCCCGCCCCTGCCGCAAGCTGACCATCAGCGCGTGTTGTTCGCGGTGGATGTCACCGCGGCCACCAACATGCAGGCGCGGTTGCCGCGGACGGCGGATGGCGCTCCGCAGTTCTTGCTGTTATGTCAATGGGCGACTGTTACCCGAACATGGTGGACAGTTGTCTACATCCGGATGTAGACAACTGTCCACGATCGGCGGATGCATCGAGTTCCCAGGCGGCTTGCCCAAGTCAGCCGCTGGCCCAGGCGCGGGCTGGGCGGCGCCCCGGCCGCAGGCCACCCGGTCAGGCCGGGTACGCAGCCGGATTCTGGCCTCGGGCCAGCGTCAGGTGCGGGGCGAAGTTGATGCTGATCCGCGGGCCGGCCGGGGTGGCCTGCTTGGGCACCGAGTGCCGCCAGTCGCGCTGGGCGCGGCCGCCCATGACGATCAGGTCGCCGGAGGCGGCGGTCAGCGACACGCTCTGGCCGCCCTCGGCGGGCCGGATGAGGAAGCGCCGGGCGGCGCCGAGGCTGAGCACCGGCACCGTGCTGGTCTCCTGGACTTTGGCGATCGGGTCGCCGTGCCAGCTGGTCGAGTCACGGTGGGTGCGGTAGAGGTTAAGCCACAGGTAGCGGTAGGCGACGCCGTATTGCTCGGACAGCGTCTCGGTGATGACGTGCAGCAGGCGCTGCGGGGCGACGGCGATGTCCGCGTACTCGGCGGTCAGGCGCGGCTCGGCCAGGCGGCGGCCGTACATGTAGCGGTCCCGCTGCTCCCACGCGGCGGTGGCCATGAGCTCGTCGAACAGGCCGGCGCTGCCGTGCAGCCAGCCGGGCACGTGCTCGATCCACGAGGTCGCGTCCAGCTCGATCCGCCGCGCGGTGGCGAAGCCGGCGTCGACGCCCGGCGCGAGATCCTCGAACAGGTCACCCTGCCGCGCCGACGGTGCGGGCGCATTGCCTGACGGCGTATCGCTCACTCGTGCTCCTTCGTGGCGGCCGGGGATCAGCGGGCCGGGAACGCCCCGTTGATGTCGCCGAACGAGTCTGCGCCGGCGGTCGAGTCGTAGGTTCCGGCGGTGAGCGCCTCGGCCGCCGCCGTGCGGACCAGGGTGTAGGCGGCCTGGGTGATCGCCTGGCCCAGGCTGACCCGCCGCACGCCGACCGCGGCCAGCGCCGCGACGTCGGGCGCGCCGGGGCCGACCATGACGTTGACCGGCAGCGAGACCTTGCCGGTCAGGGTGGCGAGGGTGCCCAGGTCGAGCAGTCCGGGCACGAACAGGCTGTCCGCGCCGGCCGCCGCGTAGGCGGCGGCGCGGGCCAGCACGTCATCGAGGCGCCCTTCCGGCTCGCCGATCTGGAACAGGAACACGTCGGTGCGGGCGTTGATCACAAGTTCGGGCAGTCCCGCGTCGGCGGCAGCCGCGCGGGCGGCGCGGACGCGCGCGGCCTGCGCGGCCGGGTCGAACAGGCCGCCGCCGGGAGCTCCGCTGTCCTCCAGGTTGACCCCGACCGCGCCGGCCTCGATCACCGCCGCCACGGTCGCCGCGACCGCGGCCGGGTCGCTGCCGTAGCCGCCCTCGATGTCGGCCGTGACCGGCAGGTCAACCGCGGCCGCGATGCGCGCGACGACGGCGGCGGCCTCTTCTCTGGTCAGGTTCTGCCCGTCCGGCCGGCCGAGCGACCAGGACACGCCGGCGCTGGTGGTGGCGATGGCCTGCGCCCCGGCGGCGGCGATCATCACCGCGCTGCCCGCGTCCCAGGCGTTCGGCAAGACGAAGATCCCGCCTCCGTGCAGGGCACGGAGCGCGGCGGCTTTGGCGTGCTGGCCTTCGGAAACCATGGTGCGTCCTTCCGGGATGGGTCGCGTCGGGTCACATTCTGCCCCAGCCCTCTGACATTGCGGCCTCGCCAGAGTCGCCACCTTCCGTTCGATCAAATGCTTTTGACTTAGAGGGTTATTCAGGCCGCCCGGTAGAAGTGCAGGCCAACTACGGCTGAGATAGTCGCTTCAAAAGTTCTGAGCGGGCGCCGGTAGTCGGTGTGCATGATGGTCCAGTTCTTGAAGTGCGAGATCACCTGCTCGATCATCCAACGGATCCTATTCACCTCTGCGTTGTACTCTTTCTGCCAGTCGAGCAGTTCGCCGCCTGCGGGTTTCCTGTAGGGCGTGATCATGTTGTTTCCGATGTACCCTTTGTCGCCGATCCAATTCTTCGGGTCCATCACGAGCAGTACGCCGGATTCCTCCTGGCAGTGGTTGTCGTGGCGGCTCCCGTTGACCGGGTCGGAGATCCAGGCAAGCTTGCCGTAAATCGTGCAGGCGACCTGGACGTTCATCCCGGTGGTCTTGTGCTTCCCTGAGTACAGCTCCTTGTGCGCTTCCCATGACCAGCACGGGAGCAGCGTGCCGTCCAGAATGTACTGGGCGTCCGGGTCTAGGTCGTCGGCTGTCGGGACGAATTCGCGCACGGCCTCTGGAATGAGCGGAGTTATCGCGCATATCGCGCGGCTGACGGTCGGCTGGAAGACACCGAGCGACTCGCCGATTTCCGCCTGGGTGCGGTTATGGCGCATGTAGGTCAGCGCGGCTGTCACTGACTTGAAAAGTCCGAGGCATGGCGGCCATTTCCGGGCGTCGGCTCCGCGTTCCACGGAATTTACCCGGACGCAGAGATCGATGATTTCTTCGCGGTCGAACCCGGTGGTATGATGCATGTGATGGCCTGTTCTTGAGGATTTTGTGTGGTAACTCAATCCTTTCGCGAACAGGTCATCTTTTTATGGCGACACGCCTCAGATAGAAATAACCTTCACATAACATCCCGGACGCCTGAATAACCCTCTTAGTTTCGGACGAAACGCGCGAGTTAGACAATGCCGACTTAAGGGGCGAGTGTCATTTCCATCGTCGGAGGGCCCGCGCATCGACTGCGCCTTGCCGTCCGACTATATTTAGCTTTCGAGCTCGACTAGGCGAGGCCTTTAGTTATCGGTTTCCCACTATTTCCGCGCGTTAGGTATATGCTGTTGCGCCTGGCCACCGGCCGGTTCTATCCCCTCATACCGCGCCAAATTGGCATGCACTTTTCCGGCAATCCGGCTCTTTACCGGCATTGAATTCCTGTCTGAGCATTTAGCTGCTAACGAGGAGGGCGGCGGCATGGCGACTGACTTGTTCCTGCCCGCCGACGGGCTGCGCCTGCTCGGCCAGCACGAGGGCAGCGGCTTGGCCGGACGCCGGTTCCTGGTCGGCCGGGGCGACGGGCAGGTCATTCAGCTGCCTTTGCTGGCGTACCTGATCATGGCGGCGATCGCGGAGGGCGGGGTGGACGGCGGCTGGAGCGCCGACCAGATCGGCGCCCGGGTGGGAACCGCGTCGGGGCAGGGGCTGACCGCTGACACGGTGCGCTACCTGGTCGCGGGCAAGCTGGCGCCGCTCGGCCTGATCGCCGACGGCGGCGCGGAGCATCCGGCGGATGCGGCCGCACCGGAGCAGCCGCCGCCCCGGGTGACGCTGCCGCTCGGGCTGACGATCAACGCCGGGCCGCTGCGGCACCGGGCGGCCCGCGCGGTCGGCCGAGTTGCGTCCTGGCCGATCGGCGGGCGCGTGGGACGGCTGCCGCTGCCGCACCGTCGGCGACGCTGGGCGCTGGCGGTCGGCGGGGCGGCGATGCTGGTCTGCGTCGCGGCGACCGCGCCGATCATGGCGGAAACCGGCAACGGGGTGGCGGGCCGGAGCCGGTCGGCCGCAGCGTCGGCGTCTGGGCCGGTGCCTGCATCGGCCTCGGTGTCGGTGATCGATGCCGGCGCGGGCAGCCGGCTGCAGGCCGCGGCCTGGGTGGCGCAGCAGGTGAGCGGGGACGTCACGGTGTCGTGCGATCCCGGAATGTGCGAGCAGCTGCGGCGGGACGGGTTCCCGGCCGGCCGGCTGAGGTCGCTGTCGCCCGGCGTCCGCGCCCTCCCCGGTTCCGGGATCGTCGTCGCCACGGCGGCCGTCCGCGGCCAGTTCGGCCCCGACCTCGCCGCTGGGGACGCCCCGCAGGTGATCGCCAGCTTCGGCGCCGGCGCCGGGCGGATCGACGTCCGCACGATCGCCTCGGCCGGCCCGGCCGCGTTCAGGACCCGGCTCGCGGCCGAGCAGACCGCGCTGGCCTCGGCCGGCCGGCAGCTGCTCGGCAACGAGAACATCCAGGCCTCGCCGTCCGCCCGGGCGGCGCTGTCGGCCGGGCGGGTCGACGCCCGGCTGCTCGCGATCTTGTCACTGGTCTCCGCTCAGCGGCCGGTCCGGCTGCTGGCCTTCATCGGCGCGCCCGGCGCGGGTCCCGGCGTGCCGCTGCGCGGCGCCGAGATCGGCGTCGCCTCGGCGTCCGCCCGGTCGGCCGTCGTCGCCCTGCTTGACGCCCAGCAGGGCCAGTACCGGCCGGCCGCAGTGACCGTAGTCGGCGGCGGCAGCCAGGCGCTGGTCGCCGTGCGGTTCGATGCCCCGGCCGACCTGAGCATCTCCCAGCCATCAACGTAGTCAGTCATCAACCCCCATAGAGAGGCCTAGTGATGAAGCACCTGAGGAACATCGGACGGCTCGCGCTGCTGCTCGTCGCCTCCGTCCTGCTGCTGGCGGCGCCGGCCGTGAGCGCGGCGGCGGCGGCCGGCGGCCAGGCGGCGGCGGGCTCGGGCACCGGCTGGATCCGGCTCGCCCACCTGTCGCCCAACACGCCGGCCGTGGACGTGTACCTGTACTCGTTCGACAACCCGGACGCGAAGATGGTCTTGCACCACGTCGCTTACGGAGACGTGTCCTCCTACCTGGCCGTCCCCGGAGGCGACTACAGCGTCGCCATGCGCGGGGCGGGCGCCTCCCCGACCAGCCCGCCGGTGCTCTCGGCCAGCATCCGGGTCGCTTCCGGTTCCGCCTACACCGCCCTGGCGGTCGGACCGCGGACGGGGCTGCGGGTGCGGGTGTTCCGCGATGACCTGAGCACGCCCCCGGGCCACGCCCTGGTGCGGGTGGTGCAGGCGTCGATGAAGCACCGCCAGGTTTCGGTGAGCTGGGGCGGAAAAGTCATCGCGAGCAAGCTGCCGTTCGCGTCGGTGACGTCCTACCACGCGGTCTCGCCCGGAGCGGAGACGGTGGCGGCGACCGCGGGCGCGGGCGACGCGAAATCGGCGGTCACGCTGGCCGCGGGCAGCATCCACACGCTGGTGGTGCTGGACGGGGCCAAGGGCCTGGAGATCGACAACCTCGAGGACGCGGACGGCAGCAGCCAGCTGCCGGCCGGCGGCGCGGAGACGGGATTCGGCGGCACCGCGGCCCGCGGGCCGGGCTCGCCGATGCCGTGGCTGGAGGTCGTCGCGGGCGGATCCGCGCTCGCCGTCGGCGGCGGCCTCGGCCTGCGCCGCAGCCGTCGCGGGGCCCGCGCCCGGCGGACGCTGTCCCCGGCCGCGTGACCGCGGGAGAACGCTGGTGGGCGGCGATCGCCTGCGCCGGGCTGGCGGCGGCGTTCGCCGGGGCGGGCGGCCTGCTGCTGACCCGGCAGGGAACCCCCGGCCTGCGTCCCGCGCCCGCCGCCCAGGCGGCCGCGTTCCCGGCGCCGACCGCGCCGATCGTGGCCGCGCCGCAGGCGGCGCAGCCGGCATCCGTCGCCCCGCCTGTCGCGCTGAGCATCCCCGAGATCGGGGTGCGGACCCGGCTGGTCACGCTCGGCCTGACCGCGCAGGGAACCGTCCAGGTGCCGCCGCCGACATCGGTCGCCGGCTGGTACGCCCGCAGCCCGCGGCCGGGCGCGGTCGGCCCGGCCATCATCCTGGGTCATATTGACTCGACCCAGGGGCCGGGGGCGTTCTTCCGGCTGGCCGGACTGCGCCCGGGCGACCCGGTCTACGTCCGGCGGTCAGACGGCTCCACGGTCGAGTTCCTGGTGACCGCGGTGCAGAGCTACCTGAAGGCGCACTTCCCGACCGAGGCGGTCTACGGCCCCACCCCCGACGCCGAGCTCCGCCTCATCACCTGCGGCGGGGCGTTCGACTCGGCCACCAGTCACTACCTGAGCAACATCGTCGTCTACGCCACTTCAACCAGCTGAAGCGCGAGACCCCCGCGGGCCTGGCCCGCGGGGGTCTCGTTCGCGTTGGCTTCGGTCAGACGACCTTCAGGGTGACCGGGATGTTGCCTCGGGTGGCGTTGGAGTACGGGCAGACCTCGTGCGCCTTGGCGACCAGCGCCGCCGCGGTCGGCTGGTCGAGGTTGGGGGTGTGCACGACGAGCTCGACGGTGAGGCCGAACCCGCCGCCATCCGACGGCCCGATGCCGACGCTGGCCGAGACCTCGCTGTCGGTGACGTCGAGCTTGCCCTGGCCGGCCACCAGCTTGAGGGCGGAGTGGAAGCAGGCGGCGTAGCCGAGGGCAAACAGCATCTCGGGGTTTGCCGCGCCGCCCGCGCCGCCCATCTCCTTCGGAATCCGCATGTCGAGGTCGAGGATGCCGTCCTCGCTGCGGGCGTGGCCGTTGCGGCCGTCGCCGGTGGCGTGGGCGGTGGCGGTGTACAGGACGTTCATGAAGTCCTCCCGAAGTTCGTATGTGACACGATCATATTGCGTACAATATAAATACGCAACCGGTAAAGTGGGTCCATGGCCAGTTACCCGCAGCTCGAGCTCGACCGCCAGCTCTGCTTCGCCCTGTACACCGCCAGCCGCGCCGTCGTCCGCAGCTACGGGCCGCTGCTGGACGAGGCCGGCCTGACCTACCCGCAGTACATCACCCTGCTGGTGCTGTGGGAGGAGCCCGAGCGGTCGCAGTCGGTCGGCGAGCTCGGCGAGCGGCTGCACCTCGACAGCGGCACGCTCACCCCGCTGCTGAAGCGGCTGGCCTCGATGGGCTACGTGACCCGCGTCCGCGACGCCGACGACGAGCGGCGGGTGCTGGTGACGCTGACCCCCGACGGCGTTGCCCTGCGGGACCGGCTGGCGGAGGTCCCGCAGTCGTTCCTGCACTGCCTGGGCATGGACCCGGCCGAGGCGGGGGCGCTGCGGGATCGGCTGACGGCGCTCACCGCCTCCTTGGCGTAGGTCGCTTCGTCCCTCCCCCGGTCAGCGGCTCTCGTCGGCTTGACCCAGGCGGCCGGCGCGGACGCCGATGATGGCCGTCACCACGCCCACGAGAGCGATGACCGGGCCGACGACCGCCCAGAGCGTCTTCCCGGACATGGCGTTGTTGCCGCCGATGTCGCCCAAGCCCTGCAGGGTGAAGATCGCCCCGGCCAGCAGTAGCACGAGGCCCCCGCCCACGAGCAGTGCCTTCTTCAAGGAAGCCTCATCTCTCGGGCTTTGCGCCCTGTGTCCGTATTCGTCATCTCCTATACGGGCGCGGGGCGGGAAAGGATCTGCCGCGCACGGACGGAAACGGCGGCGGGGTCCGCATCTGCGGGCGGCCGGCCGGCTCGCGGGGCCTGTCAGCTACGCCATCGACCTGAAAGGCGACCTGTCGGCTGCGCCGTTGACATGGCCTATTGGG
>DATCGA010000560.1:0-13923 GCA_036509215.1 Trebonia sp. | reverse complement strand
CGCCAGTCCGCGTACGCGACCAGCAGCCCTCCGGCCAGCAGCCCGACCGAGCTGCCGGCCACGCTCATCGCGGCGTAGACGCCCATCGCCCGGCTTCGCGGCGGGCCTTCGGGGAAGGTGGTCGCGATGAGCGCCAGCGCGGTCGGCGCGACGATCGCGCCGCCCGCCCCCTGAACGGCGCGGGCCGCCAGCAGCCAGGTCGGCGAGGTGGCGAGCCCGCCCGCCAGGGATGCGGCCGAGAACAGCAGCAGCCCGATGATGAACATCCGGCGCCGGCCGAGCAGGTCGCCTGCCCGGCCGCCGAGCAGCAGCAGCCCCCCGAACGTCAGGGCGTACGCGTTGGCGACCCACTCCAGGCCGCTGCCAGAGAATCCCAGTGCCGCCTGAATGTGCGGCAGCGCGACATACACGATGGTCGCGTCCAGCACGATCATCAGCTGCGCCGTCGCGATGATGAACAGCGCCACGCCGAGATGGCGGCGGCTGCTCTCGGTGCCGGTCTGGCCGGCTGTGGAAAGTGTCGTTGTCATGCCATCGATGCTGTCGGCTGGACAGCCCGCCGTCGTCCCGCCAGCGAACCGTCTTCCACCTGCTCAGCTCGGGTGCGGTGACCGGCCCGGCTACTCCCGGGGGAGTAGTCGGAAATGGGTCCGCCAGGCGGATACGGCCGAAGATCGGTGCGCGTAGGCTCGGGGAATGCGTACGGATCGCGGTCGGCAGAGGTTCTACGCGGCCGGATGGGTCATCTCGGCCGGCGTCATGGTCGTAGCGTCCCGCGTCTGGCGGCTGCACCTGCGCGAGGTGGAGCAGCGGGCCGAGGAGGCGGAGCGGACCAGGGAGGAAGTCGCCCGCCGACGAGCGGTCGAGGAGCGGCTGCGGATCGCCCGCGAGCTGCACGATTCCCTCACCCACAGCATCTCCGTCATCTGCGTTCAGTCGGGGGTGGCGGTGCACCTGGCGCGCAAGCGCGGCGAGGAGGTGTCGCCCGCGCTGCTGGCGATCCAGGAGGCGAGCACCGACGCAGCGCGGGAACTGCGCACCACGCTCGGCGTGCTGCGGAGCGAGGACGACGACAGCAGCGGTCTCGGCCACCTGGACCGCCTGGCCGCGCGGGCGCGGGCCGCGGGGCTGCCGGTGACAGTGAACGTCACCGGAACCGAGCGATCGCTGCCGCCGGAGGCGGACCAGGCCGCGTACCGGATCGTGCAGGAAGCGCTCACCAACGTCAGCCGCCACGCCGGCCAGGCCTCAGCGTGGGTCAACCTCTGTTACACAGCGGACGCCCTCGAGATCCAGGTCGACGACGACGGCGCCGGCATCAGCATCGCCAGCACCGAAAGCAACAGCACAAGCAACGGCACAAGCAACGGCGAAAGCAACAGCGAAAGCAACAGCGAAAGCAACAACGGCCACAGCGCGAGCAACGGCCTCGGCCTGATCGGCATGCGCGAACGGGTAACCGCGCTCGGCGGCCGGCTCCAGGCCGGACCCAGGGACGGCGGCGGCTTCCAGGTCCGCGCCGAAATCCCGGCCGAAATCAAAGCACCTTGATCAGGATTCTGCTGGCCGACGACCAGGCCCTGATTCGCAGCGGCATCCGGTCGCTGCTCGAGGCGGAAGACGACATCGAGGTGGTGGCCGAGGCCGCCGACGGGCGGCAGGCGGTGGCGCTGGCCGCCGAGCACCGCCCGGACATCGCCTTGATGGACATCCAGATGCCGGTCCTCGACGGCATCGAGGCCACCAGGCAGATCGTGGCGGACGAGCGCCTAACAGAAGTCCGCGTGGTGATCCTCACCAACTTCGGCCTCGACGAGTACATCTTCCGCGCGCTCCGAGCCGGCGCAGCCGGGTTCCTGCTCAAGGAGACCGAGCCCGCCGGGCTGCTGGAGGCGCTCCAGGTCGTCATGCGCGGCGACTCGCTGCTGTCGCCCGCGATCACCCGCCGCCTGATCAGCGAGTTCGTCGCCCGGCCGCCCGACGCGGTCGCCGCCGCGGGGATGGAACGCCTCACCAACCGCGAACGCGAGGTGGCGGCCCTGGTCGCGCACGGCCTCTCCAACGACGAGATCGCCGAGGCGATGGTGCTCAGCCCCGCCACCGCCAAGACCCACGTCAGCCGGGCGATGATCAAGCTCGGCGCCCGCGACCGCGCGCAGCTGGTGGTCTTCGCCTACCAGGCCGGCCTGGTCACCCCGAAGCGCCGCGAGCAAGAGTAAGAACAAGAGCCACCAAAGGCCTTGACTCTCACGTTACGGCAGGGTTGATCCTCGAACCATGTTCAGTATCGGCGAGTTCGCCCGGCTGGGAGCGGTGTCCGTTCGCACGCTGCGGCATTACGACGAGATCGGGCTGATGCACCCCGCGCGGGTCGATCCGGTCACCGGCTACCGCAGCTACGCAGCCGACCAGCTCGGGCAGCTGAACCGGATCATGGCGCTCAAGGACCTCGGGTTCTCCCTCGAGCAGACCAACAAGCTGCTCAGCGGGATCACCCTCGAGGAGCTGCGCGGCATGCTCGCGCTCCGCCGCGCCCAGCTGGAACAGGAACTCGACGAGTACACCACCCGACTGCGCGGAGTCGAAGCCCGGCTCCGCTACATCGAAGGAGAGAACGCCATGCCAGCCGACGACATCACGGTGAAGAAGATCCCGGCGATGGGCGTGGTAGCCATCGCCGGCACGGCCCCCGGCGACGACCCGATCCACGTCGTTCCCGTCGTCAACCGTGCGCGAGCGCAGTTCGATGAGCTCGATATCGCCGGGCGGGCCAAGGTCACCGGCCCCTTCATGGTCTTCTTCGAGTACAACGAGGACAACGAGGGCGATGACGTCACGGTCTTCCTCGCCCTGCCCGTGGCCGCGCCGCCGGCCGAGCTCCCTCCCCCCGCGCAGTACAAGGTCCTGCCCGCGATCGAGGCCGCGACCGCCGTGCGCAACGGCCGGGCCAGCAGCATCTACCCGGCCGTCTACCACGACCTGGTGCACTGGGCCAACGCGCACTGCTTCCAGACCTCCGGTCCCGGCCGTGATATCTGGATCCACGAGATAGACGACATCTCCCAGGTCGAGGAGCAGGTCTTCGAGACCCAGCTGCCGTTCACCCGCCCCGAGCCGGCCCCCGAGTAGCCAGCGACGTCGAGAGGAGCCCTCGCCATGTACGCGGCATGGACCGAAGCGCTGGCCCGCCAGCACGTCGTCCAGCTCCGATCGGCGGCGGCCAGCGCCGAAACCGCAGCCGAAACCGCAGCCGCAGCCGCAGCCGCCAAGAACATCTGCGCACCGCCCCCGTCGGTCAGGCAGCGGGCAGGCTGGGCCCTGATTCAGCTGGGCCTCTGGCTCGCCGTCCCCCGATAGAAAGGCGGGGACCAGAGAAAATCAAAAACTCAAAACAGTCGTATCGAACGGTCGCGTGGTTCCCGCCACCAGCCCCCGTCTCTCCCCGGGAGACAGCACCACCTCCGCGCAATCTTCTCAATTCCACATGATCATCCTCGATCCCCCGTAATCTGCCTGAGGGAAATTCGCGCACCGCCGTGCTTCACGCCGCCTCGCCCGGGATGGACGCATCGTCTGCGGATCGCGTGGAGGTGGGGGAAGCGGTGGGGATCGCGCTGCCGGAGGTGGAAGCACTCCCGAGTGCCGGATGGTTCCACGGGAGCACGAGGGCGGTCACCCGGGCTGGGTGCCTGGTTCTCTGCGGGTATCTCGCCGCGGCCGTGGGCCCGCAGGCCAGCCTGACCTTGATGCTGACGCTTGGGTACGCCGGCTCTGCGGCGGCCATGTACTGGCTGCTGCGGAGGCACGGCGTCAGCGTGCTCGCGGGCGCCCTCGGCGGCGCCGTCTACGGTTTTTCGCCCGCGCTGCTGGACTCCGGCGTCAGCCATTACAACTTGCAGTTCGCTGTGCTGCCGCCGCTGGTCGTCGAGGCGGTGCTGCGACTCTTCGGCGGCAAGGGCCGACCGGTAGCAGTGGGCGCCTGGCTCGGGGCGCTCGTAGCGGCGCAGTTGTTTATCGAGGAAGAAGTGCTGGCTGATGTCGTCATCGTCTGCCTGCTGCTGCTGGCGGTGGTGCTCGTGGCCAGCCGTCGGCGAGCGGTGCTGCCACGGCTGAGAGCGGTCACAGCCGGCTTCGGGACGGCCGTCGTGGTTGTGCTGGCAATCTGCGGTTACGGTCTGTGGATCCAGTTTCATGGCCCGCTCACCGAGCACGGCAGCCCATTTCCCAACAGCAAGACCGTCAACAGCGCGGGCGCATTCGTGAACCCGCAAGCCGGTCTGCTATTCCACACTGCATCAAGCGCGGCCTACGCGACTAGCCATGGCCTCATTGGCTCGGAGTATCTGGCCTATCTCGGGTGGCCGATGCTCGTCCTCCTCGTGCTCGTCATCATCTGGTACTGGCGCGACTTGCGGGTCCGGGCCGCAGGCGTGGTGTGGGCGGTGCTGGAGCTGCTGTCCCTGGGCGGCGGTTCGGTCCTGCTGCCGTTCCACTGGCTGCAGGGCCTGCCGCTGCTCGTGGAACTGTTGCCCGACCGGCTGTCTATCCTGGCCGACGGCGCCGCCGCGGCGATGCGCTGGCAGGCCGACACCGGCAAGCCCGGCGAGCTAGCTAGTCGCCGGGTGGTTCATCGGTCCTGGGCCGAACGGCCACGCCGTCACCGGGGCCTACGGGCCGCCCTACACCAGTAAGGCGGTCCGCTGCCTAGACGGACTGTGGGATGGCACCATCGCCGCCAGCCGGTGCAGCATGGTCCAAGCCGCCCTGGCCTACTGGCATCCCGCCGCCGTCGTCGCCGGAACCAGTCCGGGCACGCCGCTGGCGCAGTTCCCGACCAAGCTGCTTGGCCGCCCGGGGATCCGCGATGGCCAGCTCCTCGGCTGGCGCACCCGAGCGCGCATCGCCTCACAAGCCCGATTATCCCCAACGGTCAATAGTTCGGCTTGAATACCTCTATGGACTCCACACCCCGGTTGCCGCTGACCGGAATGCAGGTCGTCGAGTGCGCGAGCTACGTCGCCGGCCCGACCGGCGGCCTGACCCTGGCCCAGCTCGGCGCCGAGGTGATGCGGATCGATCCCCTCGGCGGCGGCCACGACCACCGCCGCTGGCCGCTCGCGCCGAACGGCGAGAGCTACTACTGGTCATCGCTGAACAAGGGCAAGCGCTCGGTCGCGCTCGACCTGCGCTCGCCCGAGGGCAGGGAGCTGGCGGTCGCGCTCATCACCGCCCCCGGACCGGACCGAGGGCTGCTGATCGACAACGTGGTAGGCCGCCCGTGGCTAGCCCACGACGCCCTCGAAGCGAAAAGACCAGACCTCATCCACCTCCGCGTCCAGGGTCATCCCGACGGACGGCCGGCCGTCGACTACACGGTCAACGCCGGCGTCGGCGTCCCCCAGATCACCGGCCCCGAAGGGTCGGCAGGAACAACCTCGCCGGTCAACCACGTCCTCCCCGCCTGGGACCTGATCACCGGCGTCAGCGTGGCCGCGGGAATGCTGGCCGCGCTGCACGACCGCGAGCGCACCGGCAACGGCGCCTTCATCGAGCTCGCCCTGTCCGACGTCGCGCTGGCCGGGGTGTCCAACCTCGGCTGGCTGTCGGAGGCGGAACTGCGCGGCGGTGACCGGCCCCGGCAGGGCAACCACCTGTACGGCAGCTTCGCCTCCGACTTCGGCTGCCGCGACGGCCAGCGAGTCATGGTCGTCGCGCTGACCGAAGGCCAGTGGAGAGCCCTCCAAAAGGCGACCGGCACCACCAAGGTCTTCGAGGCCCTCGAGACCGCCCTCGGCACCGACCTGCGGCAGGAGGAGGAGCGCTACCGCCACCGGGAAACAATCGCCGCCATCCTCCGCCTCTGGTTCGCCGACCGTGACCTCGACCAGGCCAGCGCCGAACTAGACCGCGCGCGCGTCTTGTGGGGTCCCTACCGGGGCATGGCCGACGTCGCCGCCGCCCACCGCCGCGGCGCCCACCCGGTGCTGGCCGACATCGAGCTCGGCGAGCCGGCCAAGACGGGTCAGTCCGACACCTCGATCACCGCCCGCTCGCCGCTGCGCTGGAACGGAGAATACGGTGAACCAGGGGAGAGCACGGTCCTCGGCCGCGACACCGACCAGGTCCTGACCGAGGTCCTCTGCCTCAGCGCCCCCGAGCTGGCCGGCCTGCACGACCGCGGCGTCATCTAACAAGGAGAGCCTCAGCCGCCGCTGTATGGGTCGGGGGGAGGGGCGGCGTAGCCGGTGATCGCCGTGTACACGGCGGGGCCGACGATGCCGAAGTCCTGCTCTAGCACGGCGCCGGTGCTGGGGCTTTCGAAGGCTGTGACCCGATCGTCGCTGGCGTACCGGCTGATCTCGATGGCGGGCAGGCCGGTCATGTCCGTGGTGCCGGTCTCGACCGTCACCCCTGGCGTTGCCGCGAGCACCTTGTACATCGCGGAGCGCAGGGCCGGGCTCAGCAGCGGGTTCCACAGCCAGTTGGTGACCTCCTGGAAGACCAGGTCGTCGGGGGTCGTCCCATAAGGCACCCCGGCCCCCTCTTCGCCCTCCCCCGTCGCCTGTCCCTCCGGGCTGAGCAGCAGGGCGCGCAGCCGCGCGGGGTTAGTGGGCCAGGCGGCGAACTCGGCCCGGGTGGGCGACCAGTGCGCAAGGGCGGGCAGCTTGCCGGGCGCACTGATGCTGCCGTGCTGGTAGGTCCAGACGTCACCGGTGAGGGCGTCGAAGATGGTCGTCCGCTCATATCCCTGGTCGATGTCGGTCTCGGTGCGCGCGATATACCGTCCGGCCGGCTGCGGGGCGCGCCCTGCCGCCACGCTGAGCAGGTCAAGCACCTGCACGGCGGCCAGCTTGACCGGGGGCAGCTTGGTCGCGGGCAGCTCCGTCGCGGGCAGCGCGGCCGGGTACGGCGCATGGCTGGGAGCGGAAGGGCCGCCGCGGGTGACGGCCGCGGCGGCCACCACGGCCGCGGCGGCAACGCTGGTCGTGGTGACGCGCAGAATGCGGGTGTTCCTGAGTCGACGGTGGTGCCTGGCAACGATGCCGACGGTGACGGCAGACGGCGCGAGCAGGTCGTCCGTGGCGTCGTGCAGCAGCTCACGCAGGATATCGTCATCGGTCTTAGGCATGCGGATGTCCTTTCACGAGATGGTGGTGGCATCGGCGAACAACGCCAGGAGGCCGGGCTGGGCGCGCAGCTGCGCCACGGCGCGTGACGCGGTGCTCTTGACAGTTCCCGGCGAGACCCCGAGCATCTCGGCGACCTCGTCCTGGCTGAGGTCCTCGAAATAGCGCAGGACGATGATCGCGCGCTGTTGGACGGTGAGAGTGCCCAGCGCAGCCAGCACGGTCGGGCGCAGCTCGGCCGCCGACGCCGGATCACCCCACTGTGGGTCCTCGCCGTCGTAGTTGTCGCGCAGCTGCAGCTCGCGTGGCCGCCGTTGCCGCGCCCTCGCCAGGTCGATAACGAGGTTGTGCATCACCTGGCGGCAGAACGCCGCAGGGTTGTCTACCCGGGGCCAGCGCGTGAAGAGGCGGTGCAACGTCTCCTGATAGACGTCCTCAGCCACATGCCGGTCTGCGGTAAGAAGCGTCGCCGTCTTCAGCAGCGCATCACCGGACTCATTGACGAACGCCTCAAAGGCACGCACCTGTTTCCGGTCCAATTGATCTCCTGAATGTTGCCGTCACCCTTCAAGACGACGGCGGGCGAGATCTCGTTGATGGATCGGGCCAGGGAATGTGCCGGTGCGACGTCACCGGCCGGGGTTGGGAGGCGGCGCTGTCGGCGGCTGGTCCCCGTCAGCGACCCGTCGAAGTACCGAATCGCCACCGCATCGGGCGCTGCTCACAAGCCCGATTATCCCCAACGGTCAATAGTTCGGCTTGAATACGTCTATGGACGTCATCTAACAAGGAGAGCAGCGATGCCCCGTCTCGCCCAGACCGCCGGCCTCACCGACGTCCAGCAGGAGATCCTGGCCGCGGTCAGGCAGTTCGTCGACAAGGAGATCATCCCGCACGCCCAGGCGCTCGAGCACGCCGACGAGTACCCGAGCGACATCGTCGCGGGCATGCGCGAAATGGGCCTGTTCGGCCTCACCATCGGTGAAGAATACGGCGGCCTAGGCGAATCCCTCCTCACCTACGCCCTGGTCGTCGAGCAGATCGCGCGCGGCTGGATGAGCGTCTCCGGCATCATCAACACCCACTTCATCGTGGCCCACATGATCAAGCAGCACGGCACCCCCGAGCAGAAGCAGAAGTTCCTGCCGAAGATGGCGGCCGGCGAGGTCCGCGGCTCGTTCTCGATGTCCGAGCCCGACCTCGGCTCCGACGTCGCCGCGATCAAGACCAAGGCGGCGCGAGACCCCGACAACGGCGCGTACGTGGTCAACGGGGCCAAAATGTGGCTGACCAACGGCGGCAGCTCCAATCTCATCGCGCTGCTCGCCCGCACCGACGAGGGCGCCGCCAAGCCGCACCAGAACCTCACCGCGTTCCTGGTCGAGAAGCCGACCGGCTTCGGCGAGGTGCTGCCCGGCCTGACCATCCCCGGCAAGATCGACAAGATGGGCTACAAGGGCGTCGACACCACCGAGGCGCTGTTCAATAACTTCGCCCTGCCAGCGGACAGCGTCCTCGGCGGCCAGCCCGGCCGCGGCTTCGCCCAGATGATGGACGGCATCGAGGTCGGCCGGGTCAACGTGTCCGCCCGCGCCTGCGGCATGACGATCCGCGCGTTCGAGCTGGCCATCGCGTACGCGCAGCAGCGCAAGACGTTCGGCCGGGCGATCGCGGACCACCAGGCGATCGCGTTCAAGCTGGCCGAGATGGCGACCAAGGTCGAGGCGGCGCACCTGATGATGGTGAACGCCGCCCGGCTGAAGGACTCGGGCGAGCGCAACGACGTCGCCGCGGGTATGGCCAAGCTGATCGCCAGCGAGTACTGCGCCGAGGTGACCCAGGACGCGTTCCGCATCCACGGCGGCTACGGCTACTCGACCGAGTACGAGATCGAGCGGCTGATGCGCGAGGCCCCGTTCCTGCTCATCGGCGAGGGCACCAGCGAGATCCAGAAGATGATCATCAGCCGCGGGCTGCTCCGCGAGTACAAAATCTGAAATCCATTTGCCCGAACGGTCCCGGCCGGCTCTCCTCCGCCCGTTCCCGCAGTCAGGCAACGGCAACGGCAGCCGGGAGAGCCGGCCCCGGCCCGCTGGATGACCAGCTTGACCAGCACGGGGGTGGTTTGTCGCGAACCGATCACGGAGGCGGCCCTAGCCAGTCGGCCTAACTTCATATAAAATCGATCGGGAATAAGGTAAATGTCCCTCGACCGCTAGGAGAGCGTGATGGGCGTGGTCCGCTTCGCCAGCTCGACCGCCGCCGCCGCGCGTGCCCCGGTGCTGTCGTCGGCCGAGGACGCGGTCGCGGCGGCCCGGTCCTACGCCGCGTCGATCGCCGGCGGCGTGATCGACCGCGACCGGGCGGGCGCGGTGCCCTACGCCGAGCTGGCCGCGCTGGACGCCAGCGGCCTGCTCGCGATCACGGTCCCGGCCGCGCACGGCGGCCCCGACCTGTCCCCGGTGGTGCTGGCCGAGGTGATCAGGACCATCGCCGCCGTCGACCCGGCCATCGCCCAGATCCCGCAGGCGCACTTCCTCTTCGTCGACGTGCTGGCGGTGCACGGCAGCCGTCAGCAGCAGCAGCGGCTGTTCGCGGACGTGCTGGCCGGCGCCCGGCTCGGCAACGCGGTGGCCGAGCGGGGCGGCAAGCACGCCCAGGACCTGAAGACCCGGCTGCACTCCGACCCGACGGGCTCGGCGCTGCGGCTGGAGGGGCGGAAGTACTACTGCACCGGCGCGATCTCGGCCCGCTGGATCGGGGTCAGCGCGCTCGACGACGCGGACCGGCTGGTGCTCGCCTTCGTCGACCGGCACGCCCCCGGCGTGACGATCGACGAGGACTGGGACGTGATGGGCCAGCGCGCTACGGTCAGCGGCACCGCCACCTTCGACCGGGTTCCGGTCGATCCCGGCCTGGTCGTCCCCTACGCCAGCGCGTTCGAGGCGCCGCAGCAGTTCGGCGCGCGCACCCAGTTGGTGCACACCGCGATCCAGGTCGGGATCGCGGGCGGCGCGCTGCGCGACGCCCGCGCGTTCGTCAGGACGAAGGCGCGCCCGTTCTTCGAGGCCGCCAGGTCCGGCTGGGCGGACACCGCCGCGACCGACCCGCACACGATCCACCGCTTCGGCCGTCTCGCCGTCCAGGTGGCTGCGGCCGAGGCCCTGCTCGCGTCGGCCGCGGCCACGCAGGCCGAGGTGACCCGATTTCCCTCCGGTGCCGAGGAGGCCGCGCGCGGCTCGATCGCCATCGCCGAGGCCAAGGCGTTCGCCAGCGACACCGCTGTCGAGGTGGCCAGCGATCTGTTCGCGCTGGCCGGAGCGAGCGCAGCCGACGAGCGTTACGACCTGTCCAGGCACTGGCGGAACGCCCGCACGCACGCTAGCCACGACCCCGTCGATTGGAAGTATCACCATGTCGGCAACTACCTGCTCAACGACGCCCTCCCCCCGAACCACGGGCAGCTCTGAGATGACCGTCACCGACTCCAGGCTTGACGGTTCCGACCCGGTGCGCAACGGCGAGGTGTCGGGCGCGGAGTTCCGCCACGCGATCGGCCACTTCGCGACCGGCGTCACCGTGATCACCTCGGTCGACGCCGACGGCCAGCCCGTCGGCACCACCGCCAACGCGGTCAGCTCGCTGTCTCTTGACCCGCCGCTGATCCTGGTCTGCTTCGACCGGACGAGCCGGACCCTGGAGTCGGTCCTCGCGCACGGCGCGTTCGCGGTGAACGTGCTCGGCGCCCGCCAGCAGCACCTGTCGGCCAACTTCGCCCGCCGCGGGCTCGCCGCCGCCTGGGACGGGGTCCGGCACCGCCGCGGCCGCACCGGCAGCCCGCGCCTCGACGGGGTCATCGCCACCCTCGAGTGCACCGTGGAGCACCAGCTCGAAGGCGGCGACCACGAGATCATCGTCGGCCGGGTCAGGGAAGTGGAAACCAGCGGCGACGACACCGAGCCCCTCATCTTCTGGCGCGGCCGCTACCTCCCGTCTCAGTAAGGTCCTGACCGAATCCCGGCCCGGCCGTGATATCCAGTTGCGACCGCTCCGGCGCGACTGGAACCATCACATCCATGCCCGCCTTCCACGCCTTCGACGGAACCGAGCTCGCGTACCACGTCCATGGCGACGGCGACGGCGCCCCGCTGATCTGCCTGCCCGGCGGGCCGATGCGCGCGTCCGCCTGCCTGGGCGACCTCGGCGGCCTGTCCCGGCACCGCACGCTGATCCAGCTTGACCTGCGCGGCACCGGCGACTCGGCGGTCCCGGCCGACCCGTCGAGCTACCGCTGCGACCGGCTCGTAGACGACGTCCTGGCCCTGCAAGATCATCTTGGCCTGGCGAGCGCGGACGTGCTCGGGCACTCGGCCGGGGCCAATATCGCCGTGCTCTACGCGCTCCGGCATCCGCACCGGGTGAACAGGCTGGTCCTGGTGACGCCGAGCGGGCGGGCGGTCGGCCTGGAACCCGACACCGAGATGCGGCGCCAGATCGTCAACCTTCGCCGAGACGAGCCCTGGTTCGCCGACGCGGCCGCCGCGTTCGAGCGGATAGCCGCCGGCGGGGAAGCGGAGGAGGACTGGGCGGCGACGTCCCCGTTCTTCTACGGCCGCTGGGACACAGCCGCCCAGGCGTACGACGCCGCCGGCGAGGAGCAGACCAACGAGGAGGCGGCCGCCGCCTTCGGCGCAGAGGGCGCGTTCGACCCGGCCGCCACCTGCGGCGGCCTGGCCGGCCTCGGCTCGCCCGTGCTGGTGATCGGCGGCAGCCTCGACCTCCAGCGGCCGCCGGCGGTGACCACGGAGTACGCCGCGCTGTTCCCCGACGCCCGGCTCGTCGTCCAGCCCGGCGCCGGCCACTTCCCCTGGCTCGACGATCCGGGCCAGTTCGCCTCCGCCGTCACCGGGTTCCTGAACTGACGTCTCAGTAGGCCCCCACCGAGACCCGCGCCAATGCTCGGTGAGCCGCCTCGGTCAGCGGTCTCCTGAGCGTCTCCGTTCGGCCTGAAATCGGTGATCGCGCTCGATGAGCCGCCCGATCTCGGCCACCTGGCCGCTGCCGACGTCCCCGTCCGCGCCCAGGACGAGGTCGAGCAGCTCGCGGCTGGACGTGAGGACCTCCGCCCCCATCCCGTCAGCGCAGCTGATGATCTTCGCCCGCGGATGGTTGAGCAGGACGACCGGCCGCCACGGCACCGGCTGCCCGCGCTTGGCGATGAACCGCTCGAGCTGCTCAAGCGGCTCGGCCAGCTGCGCCTGCGGCGGACGGCCGCCCCGGTCCGCCAGCGTCGTCACGTCACCGACCTCGTTGCCGTAGCCGTCGGACCGCCGGTACAGCCACTGCTGCGGGGTGATCCGGAACGCCCCGTTGACGTGCTTGACCTCGATCGCGAAGAGCCCCCGGGGGCCGATCAGCAGGTAGTCGATCTCCCCGGCGCGGTTGCGGTAGCCCTTGAACAGCGCCCACGAGTCATCGAGGGCGCCGTCGAGGGCGGCGTGCACCTCCCGTTCCCCCTCGGCCCCCGCCTCCAGCGCCGCCTCGTTCCGTGACGGCCCCCGGTCGCCCGGCGGTGAGGGCGGGCCGCCCCGCTTGCGCCGCCAGACCGCCACCCCCCAGCGCAGCGCCGCCAGCGGCCGCCAGCGCGCCACCGCCTCATCACGGCGCTTACGGGCCTCGCCAACGGACCTGTCGTAGGCCGCGAGCGCGAGCCGGTACCGTTCCTCGTCCCGCTTCCCGGCGCCGGCTCGGCCGCGGCGGGCCTGTCGCAGCATCTCCCCGGCGTGATCGGAAAGCGGGATAAATCTCATGCCACTGAGTATTCGCGGACTCGCGCCCAAGGTCACGGACCACCCGCCGCTAAATCTTTAGCGCGCCCTGAACCTTTACCGCCGTGATCAGGTGACCCGGTAGGCCGTGTAGCGCACGCTGTCCGCTCCCCGGATCGCGGACGCGACGAAGATCGACCGCTCGAGGGAGGCCAGCCGAGGGGCCGACGTCTCCAGGTAGACCGCGACCCGGAAGTAGTACGCCGACGGGTCCACCGGCTCGCCGCGCAGCAACGCGTCGAGGACGTCAGGCGGTCCGCTGCGGACACCGGAGGTACGGAAGTGCACGTACTCGCCCCCGGTCGTCCGCGCGGAGTAGCGGGTGTCGATCTCGATCGCGCCGTCGGCCCGGATGACCTGCCAGTCCGCGCCGCCGGGGAGGATCTCCGCGTCGATCAGGCCGGTGACCCGGCCGCCGGCGATCGGCACCACCCGGCGATGGCCGACCCGGGTGACGCCGTGATCCTCAAGGGGCCCGAGCGCGGCCGCCACGTCGAACGCGGGCTCAAGCCGGGGGACGGGCGCGGCGGGGATGATGGGCGGGTCGGGGGCCACGGGCGCTGAGCCTAACAGGCGCCAGGCGGCGGAGTCCCTGCCCGCTTTTCACCGTGGGGGGCGCGACTGCAGCTCTGCCAGCCGCCGGGTGGCGTAGTTCATCTCCGCGATGGTGAGCCGGAGCCGGTACCACAGGCACCGAAGCCGCTCGGCGCCGGTCCAGGAGACCGACCTTTCCAGCTGCCGCGGCTGAACCTGCTCGGCTGGCGCTGGCGCGGCCGGCAGTGTGGTCTTGTCGACAGTGTTAGTCCTTGTCTGATCCTGCGTCCTAGTCTTCAGGCTGAACCCGCGCCGGGCGGCGCGGCGCGCGGCGTCGGCGTCGGCCGGCGCCGCCCAGTCGGAACCAAGCAGCGCAGCCATGTAGTGATCAGGGCCGAGGCCGGCCCGCGCGACGAGACGCCACCGGGGCGTGT
>DATCGA010000559.1:0-4053 GCA_036509215.1 Trebonia sp. | reverse complement strand
GATGCCGCGGTATTCCAGCATGGCCGGGGGCATGGAGAATCTCACGTCGGTGACGAGCAGTTCGATCAGGGCATCCAGGTCGGCGCGTTCCAGGGCGTCGGTGAGCCGGGCGACGAGCCGGTGTTCGGCGGCGGTGTCGGGTTGGCGTGCAGGCCTGCGGCTGCCGGTGCCGCTGCTGCCACTGCCGGTGCCGCCGATGCTGCTGGAGTCGGCGAGGTGGTTGTCGACGGTGGCGCGGGCGCGTTTGAGGGCGCTGCTTACGGCTTCCTGGGTGGTGCCGAGCATCTGGGCGACCTCGGCGGCGTGGTAGCCCAGGACGTCGCGGAGGACGAGCGCGGCGCGTTGGCGTGGGGGCAGCAGTTGCAGGGCGATGATGAAGGCCAGGGAGATGGCCTCGGCGGTCTCGTAGCGGGCCTCCGGTCCGGGGCGCTGGTCGACGAGATGGTCGAGCAGGACGTCGGGGTAGGGCTCCAGCCAGGGCGGGGCGTCGCCGGCGCCGGTGGGTTCGGGCAGGGTGGCCTCGGGCAGCGGGGGGGCGATGCGGGGGCGTCGGCTGTCGGCGCGCAACATGCTCAGGCACCGATTGGTCGCGATCGTGTAGAGCCAGGTCCGGAGCGAGGACCGCTGGCCAAACTCGCCGAGGTTACGCCAGGCGGACGCGAGGGTCTCCTGGAGCGCGTCCTCGGCGTCCTGCAGGGATCCCAGGATGCGGTAGCAGTGCACCTGCAACTCGTGGGAGTGGCCCTGGACCAGGTCGCGGAACGCGTTGTGGTCGCCGGCCCGAGCCCGAGTGATCAGGTCCGTCGTGTCCATCTTCATCGGCATGCATCCTCGCTTTCTTCTTTCCGCAGGGCGCGTTCGGCTCGCTCAACGATATAGACGCCGCCGGGCCCGCGAATTGGGCGGCGTTGCCCCGCCCAATTCGGGGTGGGCGGTGGCGTCTACCCGGTTAGAGGCGGTCCCAGTCCGGGGCGCGCCCCGGATACAGAACAGGACCACAGATCATGGCTCAGTACGTTTTCTCCTTCCGCGTGCCCTCCGACTACGCGCCCCACGCCGGGACGCCGGCCGAGTGGCAGGCCTGGTTCGGCGGGCTGGGCTCGGCCCTGGTGGACGTCGGCCACGCGGTGACCGATTACGCCTCGCTCGGCGAGGTCGGCGGCAGCGACTCCCGGATGGTCGCCTACTCGGTGGTGTCCGCCGAGGACATGGACTCCGCGCTGGCGCTGGCCAAGGACTGCCCGGTGATGCGGGCCGGCGGCGGGGTCGAGGTGGGCCCCGTGATGGAAGCCGCCGGGTCGTGAGCGACGCCGTGACCGCATCGACGGCGCCGCCGGAGGGGTCGTTCCTGGCGACCGGGCGCGGCAAGGTCACGCTGGCGCTGCTGTGCGCGGTGACGTTCCTGGACGTCATGGACGGCGCGATCGTGAACGTGGCGCTGCCGACCATCCGTACGCATCTGGGGTTCTCGGTGCAGAACCTGCAGTGGGTGGTCAGCGGCTATCTGATCACCTATGGCGGGTTCCTGCTGCTGGGCGGTCGGGCCGGGGACCTGCTGGGGCGGCGGCGGCTGCTGATCGCCGGGACCGCGCTGTTCGCGGCCTCCTCCCTGGCCTGCGGGCTGGCCGACAGCCAGGGGCTGCTGGTCGGCGCCCGGCTCGCCCAGGGCTTCGGGGCGGCGATGATGTCCCCGGCCGCGTTGTCCATCCTGACCACCACTTTCCAGGGCTCCGACCGGCACAAGGCGCTGGGCGTGTGGGCCGGGATCAGCGGGATGGCCTCGGCGATCGGGTTGTTCTTCGGCGGGCTGCTCACCGAGGACTTCGGCTGGCGGTGGGTGTTCTTCGTGAGCCTCCCGATGTGTGCGCTGGTGCTGTTCGGGGCGTTCCGGATCCTGAAGGCCGACCGCGGCCGGTCCGTGCCGGGCGGTTTCGACGCGGTCGGCGCGGTGCTGGTCACCGTCAGCATGCTGCTGCTGATCTTCACGTTGGTGAAGGCGCCGGACGAGGGCTGGGGTGCGGGCCGCACCATCGGCGGGCTGGCCGCCTCGGCGGTGCTGATGGCCGTGTTCGTGGTCAATGAGCAGCGGCGCGCCCACCCGCTGGTCCCGATGTCGATCTTCCGGATCAAGGGCCTGGCCGCGGCCGATGCCACCCAGGTGATCGCCTGGGCCGGGTTCTACTCGATGTTCTTCTTCGTCACTCTGTATATGCAGAACGTCCTGGGCTTCTCCCAGCTGCGGTCCGGGCTCGCGTTTGTGCCGGTGAGCGTCGGCATCGGGTTCGGCTCGACCGTGGCGACGAAGATGTTCGTCAGGACCGGTACCCGTCCGATCATCGTCTCCGGTGCGCTGCTCGCCGCCGGCGGCATCTTTTGGCTGTCCCGCATTCCGGTGGATGGCACCTATCTCGGCAACCTGCTCGCCCCACTGGTGGTCATGGGGGCCGGGCTGGGGCTGCTGTACGCCGGTGTGCAAACGGCCGCGAACGCGGGCGTGCCGGAGCATCAGGCCGGATTGGCCGCGGCCCTGGTCACCGCCTCTTTCCAGCTCGGGTCAGCGCTCGGCCTGGCGGTGTTCAGCGGGATCGCGACCAGCCGCACCAGCCACCTGCTGGCCGCCCACACCCCGCCCCCGGAGGCACTCACCGCCGGATTCCAGCGGGCCCTGCTTGTCAGCGCCCTCTGCCTCGTGGCAGCCGGAGCCATCGCGCTGCGCGCATCCAACACCCGCGGCGAACCCGCCGCCACACCAGAAACCCAACAAAACCTGGAACCCTTCTACGATCCCGCATAACACAACAGAGCGAAATCCCGGGATGGCGTTCAACGCCATCCCGGGATTCTCGGTTCCTCCTCTGTCTGGGCAAGTAATCGCGCATCGTGTCGGACCTGTCGCACTGCGCCGTGACTTTGACGTGCAGCGTCGGGTTCGCGCGTGACCGCGCGCCCGGTCTTTTGCTGCAAGAGCCGTGGATTTGGAGGAATGTACGAATGGGCGAGCCGCTTCGCATCACCAACGTCAACGTCTTCGACAGCGTCGAGGGCCGGGTCGGCGGCCGTTCGACGTTACCGTCGGCGATGGCGTGATCGCCTCCGTCCGCCCCTCCGGGCCGGGGGCCGATCTCGGGGCCCGGTTCTAATTGGGCCGTGATTGACCGGGTAATTGGTCCGTGTCGGAGTAATTCCGCTATGCTCAATCCGCTTTACATTGTTTTACATTGCTAATGCCGCCGTTGTTACGGCATGCTTTGCACGTGTTCAGCCCCCGCGGTCCGATGGCGACTCGCCGCATGACCGCGTACTGGGGTGTGCTGGCCGCCGCCGCGCTGACGACGCTGGTCACGGTCGCCGTGGCCGCCGCCGTGGCCGTGTTCATGGGCCAGGCGCTGCCGCTGGCCGTTCAGCACGACCTCACCACCGCGCCGGGCACCGATATGGCCGTCACCGCGCTGGTGAACGGTCCCGGCCAGGACGCCTCGGGTGGCGCCGTCCTGCGGTCGAAGATCGCCGCGGCGATGCCAGGCGTGCCGTTCAGCTTCCAGTCGGCCTCCTGGTCCGATCCGCTCGGGCTGGTCCCTGGGGCGCTGCCCGCGTTGCCCCCGAGCGTCGGCAAGGGCAACACGACGCTCCTGCAGGCGGCGTCGCTGAGCGGGATCGCCAGCCACGCGACGCTGCTGGCCGGGCGCTGGCCGGCCGCCCCGGTCGCCGCAGCCACGCAGAGCGGCGGCGGGCCGTCAGCGATCCCGGCCGCGCTGCCCGCCTCGGCCGCGGCGCTGCTGCACGTCTCGGTCGGCGACGAGCTGCGCCTGCGCGACCGGCTGAACAACGTGCTGCTCACCTTCGACATCACCGGCCTCTTCGCCCAGCGGGCAGGGTCGAGCCCGGCCGACTCGTACTGGGCCCTCAGCTACATCCCGGCCGGCGGAGTGTCCGCCAGCTACGCGTCCAGCACCTACGGTCCGCTGGTGGTGAGCCAGGGGGCCTTCGAATCGGCCCTCACCCAGGAGAGCGGGTCGTGGCTCGCACAGCCCGACATGACCGCGTTCGCAGACG
>DATCGA010000558.1:0-3770 GCA_036509215.1 Trebonia sp. | reverse complement strand
CCCGGGCGCCGCGCCCGGCCCACTCCACCGCGGTCCGTTCGACCAGCCGCAGCATCCCCCGCTTGGAGGCGCCGTAGGCGCGCACCGCGAACCCGTAGCCCGGCTGCTCGCCGCCGGTCTCCCGCAGCAGGGCCTCGAGCTTGGGGATCAGGTCGGCGTCGAGGGGGTCGTCGAGCAGGGCGTCGACCGCCGGGGAGACCGGGATGGTGTACGCGGCCGACGACCCCAGGCACACCGCGACGCTGCCTGGCCGGGCCAGCGGGCCGAACGCGGCCAGCAGCAGCGCGGTGCCGGTGAGGTTGACGGACACCACGGTTTCCCACGGCGCCTGGACCGGCGACAGCCCGGCCGTGTGCACCAGCGCGCCGAGGACGCCTGCCGCGGCCGCGGCCGCCGCCAGTTCCGCCATGCTGCGCTCGCTGGTGACGTCGGCGGCCACCGCGGCGGCGACGTCGTACCCCTCTTCCTCGAGGTCCTCCCCCAGCCGGGCGATCCTCGGCTGGTCGCGCCCGGTCAGCACCAGCCGGTGGCGCGCGCCCAGCCGCCGGGCCACCGCCCGGCCGGCGCCGCCGTACGCCCCGGTGATGACCGCCAGGGTCTTGTGGCTGGTCCCGGTCAGCGGGCGCTCCAGATGATGCTCTTGGAGAGCAGGAACTCATCGAGCCCGTACTCGCCGCGCTCCAGGCCGAGGCCGCTCTGCTTGTAGCCGCCGAAGGCGGTGTGCGGGCTCGACCCGGCGCCGCCGCCGTTGATGTAGATCATCCCGGCCCTGATCCGCTTGGCGATCTCGTAGGCGCGGACCGGATCGCTGGCCCAGACGCCGCCGCCGAGGCCGAACTCGCTGTCGTTGGCCAGCCGCACCGCCTCGTCGTCGTCGTCGAACCCGATGACCGCGCCGACCGGGCCGAAGAACTCCTTCCGAGCGATGGTCATCGCGTTGTCGACGTCGACGAAGAGCGTCGGCTCGACGAAGAAGCCCTTGTCGAGGCCCGCCGGACGGCCGCCGCCGTAGGCGATCTGCGCGCCTTCGGCCTGACCGGTGCGGATCAGGCCCTCGACCTTCTCCCGCTGGGCCGCGCTGATCAGCGGGCCCATGGTGACGTCGGGGTCGGCCGGGTTCCCGACCTTGACCTGGTCCAGCGCCGCCTTGACCAGGCTGACGAGCTCGTCCAGGCGCGAGCGGTGGACCAGGGTCCTGGTCAGCAGGGAGCAGCCCTGCCCGGCGTGGGTGGTCATGGCGAACATCACCGTCGGAACGACCCGCTCGAGGTCGGCGTCGGCGGTGATGATGTTGGCCGACTTGCCGCCGAGCTCGAGCACGACCTTCTTCAGTGACGGCGCGGCCTGCGCGTACACCAGCCGGCCGACCGCGTCCGAGCCGGTGAAGCTGACGATGTCCACGCCCGGGTGGGCGGTCAGCGCCTGGCCGGCCGCCGCGTCGCCGGTGACGATGTTGAGCACCCCCGGCGGCAGTCCCGCCTCATCGGCCATCTCGCCGAGGACGAACGCCTCAAGCGGGGTGGTGGGGGCGGGCTTGAGCACCACCGTGCACCCTGCGGCCAGGGCCGGGGCGAGCTTGAGGATATTGAGGAACAGCGGGAAGTTGTAGGCGGAGATCAGCGCGGCCACGCCGTAGGGCTCACGGCGGACGACGCCCTGGGCCAGGGTGGGCCCCACCGTCGGCGGCATCGGCTTCTCGAACGGGAACTGCAGCAGGACCCGCGGCCCGGCGCTCCATCGCGTCCGCCATCCGGAGCATGACCGCCGCCCGCTCGCGGGGGCTGAAGCTCGGCCACGGCCCCTCGTCGAAGGCCCTTCGGGCGGCGGCCACGGCCCGGTTCACGTCGCCCGCGGTGCCGTCGGGGACGGCGCCGATGACCTCCTCGGTCGCCGGGTTCAGCACGGTGAGGACCGCGTCGCCCTCGCTCTCCTGCCACGCCCCGTCGATGTAGAGCCGGTACGTCAGCGAAGTCATGGGCGTCAGCCCCTTCAGTAAGATCGGATTACTGATTAATCTAATATTATGAAACGCTTGGATGGCAAGGTGGTCGTGATATCCGGGGCGGCCCGCGGGCAGGGACGCGCGCAGGCGGTGCGCGTCGCCGCGGAAGGCGGCCACGTCAAGCTGCGGCCCCAGCCGCCGGTGTTCTGATGGCTGAGCACAGCGACAGGCCGACCGTGCGCACATCCGCCGGGGCCGTGGGCGGGCGTCGCGAGGATGGCCTCGACGTGTTCCGCGGCATCCGGTTTGCCGAGCCTCCGGTGGGCGATCTTCGGTTCGCGGCCCCGCGGCCCGCGTCGCCGTGGACCGGTGTGCGCGATGCGGTCGAGTTCGGTCCGCCGCCGCCGCAGGATGTGGGGAGCTTTCGCGACCGGCTGCCGCCGGACTACGACCCCCTGGCGGGCGAGCGGGATCGTCCGGGCGACTGGCTGACCGTCAACGTGTGGACGCCGTCGGCCGGCGCCGCGTCACCGCGGCCGGTCATGGTGTGGATCTATGGCGGTGCCTACAAGGTGGGATCCGCTGATAGTCCCGGATATGACGCCCAGCGGATCGCCCGGGACGGCGACGTGGTGGTGGTGACGTTCAACCATCGGGTCGGGATCGAGGGCTTCGCGGTCATCGACGGCGCCCCGGCCAACCGCGGGCTCCTCGACCAGGTCGCCGCCCTTGAGTGGGTCCGCGACAACATCGCGGCGTTCGGCGGAGATCCCGGCCGGGTGACGGTCTTCGGCGAGTCGGCCGGGGCCGGCTGCGTTGCCTCGCTGCTGGCGATGCCCCGCGCCAACGGCCTGCTGCGGCGCGCCATCGTGCAGAGCATGCCCGGCACGTTCCTGTCCGGTGAACTGGGCGCCGCCGTGGGCACGGCCATCGCGGCCGAGCGCGGTCTTCGCAATACCGTGAGCGACCTGGCCGCGGTTCCTCCGCACGAGCTAGTCCTGGCCGGGGAGTCGCTGGCCGCCAGGCAGCACGAGTTCGAGAAGCAGTGGGGGCAGCTCGCGTCGCACGACACCCTGTTCGCCCCGGTCGTCGATGGCGATGTACTGCCCACGACGCCCTGGGAGGCGCTGTCTAGCGGCGTGGCGAGGGGCGTGGACCTGGTCGTCGGCCACACGCGCGATGAATGCCGGCTGTTTCTCGTCATGCGCGGCCGGGTCGGCCGCATCACGGAGGAGGAGGCCTCGCGGGCGCTGACCGTCTTCGGCCCCGGCCACGACGGGGCAAAGTATCGCGCCGCGTTCCCTGACGCGACCGCCGAGCAGCTGTACGCGCAGGTTCAGACCGACTGGGTCTTCCGGATGCCCGCCCTGCAGCTGGCCGAGGCGCAGACGGCCGGCGGCGGCCGGGCCTACCTCTATGAGCTCGCATGGAAGGCACCGGGCGCGGGCGGCCTGCTCGGCGCGTGCCACGGCCTCGACCTGCCGCTGCTGTTCGGAACCTTCGGGGCCAGCCTTGGCCCGCTGTTGTTCGGCCCGCAATCCTCCGAGGAGGCCTACGCCGCCGCTGCCCAGCTCCGCGCGACGTGGACGACGTTCGCCGCGACCGGCGACCCCGGCTGGCCCGCGTATGACCAGGAGCACCGCCCGACGCAGATCTTCGACCAGGTCACGACCGTTGCCGCCTACCCCGAGGAGCAGTCGCGCCTGCTGTGGCAGTACTTCCCCTACTCGACGCTCCCGCTACTGCAGCCGGCCGACTGACCGGCACCGAGGAGGATTCATGGCACGGCAGAACGAGGCAAGCCTGACAGGCAAGGTCGCGATCGTCA
>DATCGA010000557.1:0-10576 GCA_036509215.1 Trebonia sp. | reverse complement strand
CAGGTCGTTGCGCGCGGCCGCGGCCGCGTCCTGCTCGCCGCCCGCCGCCGCGAGCTGCACCGCGTCCTGCTGCGTGGCCGTGTAGAGCATCAGTGCCCGCAGCCCCTCCGCGTACGCCTTCTGCTGCATGAGCATCCGGCGCACGTCCGGGTGGTTGATGATCGTCACCCGGGGCGACGTCTTGTCGAACTGCCTGGCCAGGTCCGGGCCCTGCACGCGGCTCTTGGCGAACTCGAGCGCGTTGAGGTAGCCGGTGGACAGCGTCTCGATCGCCTTGCTGCCGACCAGCATCCGCGCGTGCTCGATGACCGTGAACATCTGCCTGATGCCGTCGTGGACGCCGCCGACCAGGGTGCCGACTGCGGGCCGGCCCGGGTCGCCGCCGAACGTCAGCTCGCACGTCGTCGAGACCTTGAGGCCCATCTTGTGCTCGAGGTTGGTGACGCGGGCGCCGTTCCGCTCGCCGAGCGAGCCGTCCTCGTTCACCAGGTACTTGGGCACCAGGAACATGGACAGGCCCTTGGTGCCGGGTCCGGCCCCCTCGGGCCGCGCGAGCACCAGGTGGAAGATGTTCTCGGTCATGTCCTGGTCGCCGTTGGTGATGAACCGCTTGACGCCCTCGATGTGCCAGCTGCCGTCGGGCTGCTCGATCGCCTTGGTCCGCCCGGCCCCCACGTCGGAGCCGGCGTCCGGCTCGGTCAGCACCATGGTGGCGCCCCACTCGCGCTCGACCGCGAGCTCGGCGAAGCGCTTCTGCTCGGGGGTGCCGAGCGTCCACAGGACGGTCGCGAACGACGGCCCGTTGGAGAACATCCAGGCGGCCGGGTTGGCGCCGAGGATGAAGCTCGCGGCCGCCCAGGACAGCGACCTGGGAACCACGGTGCCGCCGAGCTCGGGCGGCACCGAGAGCCGCCACCACTCGGCGTCAAGCAGCGCCCTGAACGACTTCTTGAACGACTCCGGCATGGTCACGTTCCCGGTCGCGGGATCGAACACCGGCGGGTTGCGGTCGCCGTCGACCAGCGAATCGGCCAGCGGCCCGGTCGCGAGCCTGCTGACCTCGGCCAGCATGGCGCGCGCGGTTTCCTCGTCCACCTCGGCGAAGGGCCCGGCGCCCAGGATCTCCTGGCGGCCGAACACCTCGAACAGGTTGAACTCGATATCCCGGAGATTGCTCTTGTAGTGGCTCATGTACACGCTCCGCCTCGTCGGTGCCTGATTACATGTTACTCGCTAGTAGCATTCCGCGCGCGGCCGGCCCGCCCGCTATTTCCGCTGCGGTCGCCCGGACCGACTGCTACAGTGCGTCAGAAGACGATGACGGAAGCCAGCCCCTGTTCGCCTGTTTCAGCACTTTTGAGGCACAAAGGACCCCTTGGCATTAGGCTTCCGACTCGTGACGGACGCACGCGACCCCTCGGCAGGCATCCCCATGCGGCAGCCTAGCGATGGCATGCCTCCCCGGCAGCCGGGTGGCGTGTCCTCAGCCCCCCCGTTCTCAGCCGACCTGCCCGACCGGCACCCGAAGGCGCGCGCTACCGGCAGCTTCGACGCCTTCGGTGGCGGGAACCTCCCAGCCCGCGGCCCGGGCGGACCGGGGCGGGGAGAAGGGCAGCGTGGCGAGGCCCAAGAGGCATTCCCCGTGCGCCAGCCGACCGCGCGGCCGATGCGAACAAGCAGCGGCCGTCACCGCCGGGCGGTGCCCGCCAGCCTGCCGCAGACCGCGCCGGCCCTCGTGCTCGCCGTTCCCGGCACCGACACCGACCTGACCTCCGGCCCGGCCGGCGAGCTGACCGCCATCCTCCGGGTGGACAACCCGGCGGTGGAAGTGCGGGCCGCGCGCATCGACGGCGGCGGCCCTGCCGACCCCTCCGACCTGCGGGCGGTACTGGCCGACGTGGCCACCCGGCGGCCCGACGGCCCCCCCTGCGCGGTGGTGATCCCGCTGATCGCGACGGTCAACCCCCCGGTGATCACCAGGCTGCGCGAGTCGGTGGCCGCCAGCGGCGTGAATGCCCTCGTCAGCGGCTTCCTCAACTCGAACGCGATGATCGCCGAGGCGCTGCACATCAGGCTGGCCGAGGCCGGCCTCGCCCGCGCCGACCGGGTGCGCCTGTTCAGCATCGTCACCGCCGCCGACGGCGTCCTGATCGCGACATCGGGCGGGCCCAACGGGGCCGCCTCGGCCAACGTGACCTCGGTGCTGCTCGCCGCGCGACTCGCGCTGCCGGTCATCACCGCGTCGGTCGACAGCGCGCCGACCGTCCTCGACGGCATCATGCGGCTGAAGGAGATGGGCGTCAACCGGCTGGCGATCGCCCCGTGCTTTATCGGCCCCGAGGTCGCCAAGTTCGACCTGGATGCCCTGCTCGCGCTCGGCGCGGAGTGCGCGGCGCCGATCGGCGCGCACTCCAACATCGCCAAGCTCGCCGCCATGACCTACGGGCAGGCGCTCAACTCGCTCGGCGTCCCGGTCGGGTCGGACCAGGACCGGCACGGCCAGCACGAGTAACCGGCCGTGGTCCGATGCGTACGCATAGGACCAACTAGGAGATCTTTCGGCGTATCCTCGCAACCGTTGACGCTTTGCTGACGTCATAGCTGACAGCAGAGTCAAATGCTTGTGATTGTGGGGAATCGTATGCGCGCGGTATCCAAGGCGCTCGGCGCCATCATTACGGCGGCGGCCCTCGCGGCCGTGGTGCCGGTCGCGGCCAGCGCCGTCACCGCCAGCCCGGCCGCGCCCTCGGCGGTCGCCGCCGACAGCCCGGCCGGCTTCATGTATGGAACCGACAGCTGGCCGGCGACCGCCCTGCTCAGCAACCCGTACCGCGAGCCCGTCCTCTGGGGCCCCTACGGCGGCTACATGGGCATGGCCGGGAACTGGGCCCGCGTGGAAGGGTGCAAGACCGGCAACTTCCTCGCCTGGTCCCCGACCAACAGCGCGGAGGCCGACGCCAACTTCACCAAGAACCACGTCGGCGTCGGCACCGGCGTCTACTGGTACATGGGTGGTCCCGGCGTCGACCCGCACTGGAAGGGCACCACGGCGGAGGCCTCCAGCTGGGGCGCGGCGCAGGCAGCGGACGCACTCTCGGCGATGAAGAGCCTCAAGGTGACCTACTCGGTGGTGTGGGCCGACATCGAGCTGCCGGGCATCCTGCCGGCCAAGGACAACGGCTGGAACAGCGTCTACTCCTCGCCCTGCAGCGAGCACGTGATCCACACCTCCGTCCCGGCCGCCGTCGACCGGGCCGAGTTCAACGGGTTCGCGAACTACATCACCGCGCACTCGAAGTACAAGGTCGGCGTCTACTCCTCGGCCCCGGTCTGGAACAGCATCTTCGGCACCGGCAGCTCGGGCAGCATCCCCAACACCTACGAGTGGACCTACCTGCCGGAGACTTCGACGGTGACGTCCTCGACCGAACCGAGCGGCTGGTGCCTGCACAACTCGAAGACCTGTGCGCAGTTCTTCGGCGGGCAGACCAGCTCGAGCAAGTACGCGCTGATGTGGCAGTGGTCCGGCGGCGGCGGTATCACCAACAAGTACGGCTGGGACTTCGACCAGATCGACCTCAACCGGATGAAGTAGCGCCGGCCCCGCTCACGGGACCGCAGACGGGCCCCGCCGACATCGCGTCGGCGGGGCCCGTTTTCACCTCTGGCTCTGCGTCTAGTTCGCGGTGCCAGCCAGCAGCGGGTCGAGCTTGAGGGACGGGTTGTCGCGCTTGATCGCGTTCAGCCGCCACTTGTCGGCGAACAGCGCCAGCAGCGCGCCGTCCAGACGGCGGGTCAGGACCTCCGCGCCGCGCGCCCCCGCCAGCGCAGTGATCCCTTCCTCGTCGGTCAGCCGCGCCAGCCCGTAGCCGAGCAGGTCGAGCTCCGAGCGGGCGCCGAACTCGTGCTCGAGCCGGTGCAGCACGACGTCGAACTGCAGCGGCCCGACCGCCGCCAGCACCGGCGCCTGGTCGCCGCGCAGGTCGGACGCGAGGACCTGCACCACGCCCTCGGTGTCGAGCTGGTCGATGCCCCGCCTGAACTGCTTGTACTTCCCGGCGTCCTTGCAGCGCACGACGCCGAAGTGCTCGGGGGCGAACGACGGGATGGGCGGGAACGCAACCGGGACGTCCGCGTAGAGCGTGTCCCCCGGCCGCAGCGCGCCCGCGTTCACCAGCCCGATCACGTCCCCGGGGTACGCCGTCTCGACCGTCTCGCGTTCCTGACCGAACATGGCCTGCGCGTACTTGGTGGCGAACGGCCGCCCGGTCGCGGCGTGGGTCAGCACCATCCCGCGCTCGAACCGCCCGGAGGCGACCCGCACGAACGCCACCCGGTCCCGGTGGGCGGGGTCCATGTTGGCCTGCACCTTGAACACGAGCCCGGAGAACGGCGCCGCCACGGGCCGCTCGTCGCCGTCGACGGACGCGCGCGGCGTGGGCGCGGGCGCCAGCTCGCACATCGCGTCGAGCAGCCGCCGCACCCCGATGTTGGACAGGGCCGCGCCGAACAGCACCGGCGACGACTCCCCGGCCAGAAACGACTCCATGTCAATGTCGGCGCCGATCTCGTCAAGCAGCGCCAGTTCCTCCTCGGCGGCGTCGTAGGCCGCCCCCTCGCGCTCGCGCGCGTCGCCAGAGGAGAAAACCTCCTCGAGGGCGCGCCCGGCCCCGCCCGGCGTCCGCGTGTAGGCCGTGTACACGCCGGTGGCGCGCTCGACTAGGCCGCGGAAGTCGCCCGCGATCCCCACCGGCCAGTTCAGCGGGGTGGGCCGCAGCCCGATCCGCTGCTCGATCTCGTCAAGCAGCTCGAGCGGCTCGCGCCCGGGCCGGTCCCACTTGTTCACGAACGTCACCACGGGCACGTGCCGGGACCGGCACACGTCGAACAGCTTCAGCGTCTGCGGCTCGAGGCCCTTGGCCGAGTCCAGCAGCATGATCGCGCAGTCGACCGCCTCAAGCACCCGGTAGGTGTCCTCGGAGAAGTCCGCGTGACCGGGCGTGTCGAGCAGGTTGAGCACGTGCCCGTCATAGTCGAACTTGAGCACGGCCGACGTGATCGAGATCCCGCGGTCCTTCTCCATCGACATCCAGTCCGAGGTCACGCCGCGCCGTCCGGCCTTGCCGTGCACCGCGCCCGCGCTGTTGATCGCGGCCGCGTGCAGCGCCAGCGCCTCGGTCAGGGTGGACTTGCCCGCGTCGGGGTGGCTGATCACCGCGAAGGTCCGGCGTCTGGCCGCCTCATCGCGCACGACCAGGTCCGACGAGGACCGCTTCTCAACATTTGCGACCGACACCGCGGCAGTACTCCTTAGCTCAGCACGTCTCACTCAGCGCGACGCCCCAGACTCCAAACAGGAGAAAGTCAAGATCTATTCTCCCGAACGGACGCGTGGTTCCACGCCAACGCACCATGACCGCCACCGGCAGGGCGACCCGAAGTCAAGCCCGCCCAGGCGGCCGCAGGAATCTGCCCTACCCAGCTCTCGATTCTACCCGACGGCCGCTACGCTCCCCCCCGTGGCCGATTTCATCTCCCTCCCCTTCTACGACCTCTTCCACGAGAACGGCCATGTGCCGGAGATCAGGGAGAAGCTGCCGCCGCTGCTGGCCGGGATTCGACGGAGCATCCTCGAGATCGGCGCGGGAACCGGCCTGATCACCACCTCGCTGGCCGAGTGGACGCCGGCCGAGATCTTCGCGCTGGAACCGTCGGCGGGGATGCGCGGAATCCTGCTATCCCGGCTCGGCGCCCGCCCGGAGCTGCTCGAGCGGGTGACCGTGCTCGCCTGCGACGCGCTCAGCGTGGACCTGGACGAGCCGGTCGAGGCCATGGTGATGATCAACGTCATGTACGCCCTGGAGCCGGACTACAGGAAGAAGCTCTGGCCCGTGCTGGCGGCCCAGCTCGAACCCGGCGGGCTGCTCGTCTTCACCTGGCGCGACGGCGGGCCTCCGGCCCCCCGCCCGCTCCGCGAACTGGGCTCGCGCCAGGTCGGCCGGCACACCTACGCGATCTTGTCGGAGATCCTCGAGTCAGGCGACGAGGCGGCCAGGGCCCGCTACCTCCATCGGATCAGCCAGGACGGCAAGGTCATCAGCGAAGAGGAGCTCGTCGGCTACGCCTACCGTCCGACCTGGAACGTGATCCGCCAGGAGCTGGCCGACGCCGGATTCACCCAGGCGGACGCCCCAGAAGGCCTCCTGGCCTGGCGACTTCTGCCGTAGCGTCAGGGACCTGGATACTTCGAAGGGGGACCTGATGCTGATCTACTCGGCGATCACGTCGCTGGACGCGTACACGACCGATGGCGAGGGGAACTTCGACTGGTGCGCGCCGGACGAGGAGGTGCTCGCCTTCCTCAACGACCGGGAGCGCCCGATTGGCACGTACCTCTACGGCCGCCTGATGTACGAGGTCATGCACTACTGGGAGAACGTGGACCTGGCGGGCCAATCGGCGGCGGCGCGGGACTTCACCGGGATATGGCGATCGGCCGACAAGGTCGTCTACTCCACGTCTCTGCCGGAGGCGGTGACGGCCAAGACGAGGATCGAGCGAAGCTTCGACCCGGAAGCCGTTCGGTCGCTGAAACAGCAGGGTGATGTCAGCATCGGCGGCCCGACCCTCGCCGCCCACGCGATCCGCGCCGGCCTTGTCGACGAGTACGAGTTCTACGTGACGCCGTTCATCGTTGGCGGCGGCCTGCCCGCTCTCCCGTCGGGTGCACGCGCCCCGCTGGACCTGGTCGACGAGCGCCGTTTTGCCAGCGGCGTGGTCTACCTCCGCTATCGGCCGCGGACCTGAGCGCGACGCCTCGTCGGCATCCTGAAGACTTTTTCTTGACGGAAGAAAAACACTCTGTACACGCGCTTTCCTTCCAGATCTTCTCTTCTACCAGGCATTACGTCACGATCAGCGGCGAGAGCCCGCAGAGCATGGGGATCGGATGACGATCTTGGTGACGCCCGAGCAAGCCGCTGTCTGCGCTCGGTTCAGCGTCGAGGCCCGATGTCTGGCGCGACAGCAGGTAGTCCCGCACCGATCGCTACTCGATCTCCCGACCCCGTTCCCTTGCCTCGGCTCTGAGCTTGTCACGCAGTTGTGTCAGCGGCTCGACTAGAGCGGCGATCTCGGAGTCCTTCGCCTCGCTGCGACCCCATCGCGGCCACAGGTCCCATATTTGCTCCCGCCAGGGCGAGCCATCCAAGACACCTTCACCGCCCAGCTTCATGATCTCCCTAATCAGGCTGTCCACAGGTTCTCCGAATACGGGAGAGTTCCAGCGGATGAGGTCTGTCAGCGGATGATCGCCATGTTTCCGTTGGGCATGGAGCAATGATGCACGGCGGTGCGCCGTTACTCAGCCGATGGTCAGGACCGGACCGAAACCTGTTTGTACTGAACCGATTCGCACCGGGAACAGCGCCGGAAAGCGGCCGCCCGTTCACTGAGCGCCGCGTTCGCAGCGATCACCGCGGCCCTCACCGCGTCTTGAACAGCAGCATGGACCGCCCGCGTGTACACCTGAGATACCAGGTTCCCCGGTGCTAATGGCACGCTAATGGCACGCAACCGAGGATCGCGATCAGCGGGACGGCGGGGACACTTTCTAGGCACCGTCCGCCGGTTCCTTGACCCGACCGGGACCGGCAGGACAAGGTGGACGATGCGCTGGAAGCCCGCCTGAACGCCTTCGCGATCACCTTCGCCGACCGCTTCTCGGCGGCCGAAACCTACCAGCCAAGACCGCCGGAAAATCCGTTGGCGAGACAGTCCAGCTGTGGCAGGCTCTCTGCTACTGAATGCGCGGATGTTTGCCGAAAGGCGCGTTGCATGAGTGAAGACGCACCGGAGCTAACTGCGGAGCTGGTGGTGGACGGGGCCGTGCCGTCGCAGCCGGTGATCTCGCCAGATGGGTGCTGGGTTGCGTATGTCGTCGCTCCGGTCGGCCGCGGAGGAGAGCGTTGTATGTGCGCGCTCTGGGTGGCCGCTGCTGACGGCAGCTCACCGCCGCGGGAGCTGACCGCGGGTACGGCGGCAGATTCTGATCCGCGCTGGGCGCCGGATTCGGCGTCGGTGTTTTTCTTGTCAGATCGCACCGGCTCCCGCCAGCTGTACCGGGTACGGGTCGGTGGCGGGGAGGCCGTGGTCCTGACGGACTGGCGCGGCGAGATCTCTGATGCCTGGCCGCTTGCGGATGCCCGGCTGGTCGCCGTGGTGGCCACGGACGAGCCGACCGAGGAGGACGAGCGCAGGCGCGCCGAGCGCGACGACGCGTTCGTCTGGGGACAGCAGCTGCGCTGCGGCAGGCTGCGGGTGCTTGACCTGGCCACAGGCGAGCTGCGTACGGTGGACGGCCTCGGCAGCCGCCACGTCGTGGAACTGGCGGCGCGACCGGACGGGGGCGCGCTGGCGGCGATCAGCCGGGTGGGGGGTCCGGAGGATCCGGGCCCGACCACCAGCGAGTTGCATGTGGTCGATCTGGAGACAGGGACGGCCCGTGATCTGGGCCGGATCGGGACCGAGGCGCGGTCGCCGGTCTGGTGGCAGGCCGGCGGCCGCTGGCACCTGGCCTACCTGGCAATGCCGAAACCGTTCGGCGGCGACGCCGTCTACGATGTCGCCGTCTCTGCGGCTGCCGCTGTGCATCGTGACCTGACCGCGGGCATGGCTGTCTGCCCGACGGAGCTGGCGCAGGTCGCGGACGGCCCGCCGCTGGCCTTGTTCGCGGACGGGCTCGACACCGCGATCTACCGGCTCGACCCTGACCTGCTCCGGTTCGGGTGCGTGTCCGCTCGGGACGGCCTGGTCGACTCGCTCACCGCGTGTCGTTCCGGCGAGGTGATCGCGGCGCTGGCCAGCACCTCCTATGAGGCGGTGAACGTCCATGCCGGACCGCCCGGAGGCCAGCTCGTCCGGCTCAGTGACACCCAGCCTGCCCTGCGCGCGATCAGATGGGGAAGTCAAGAACGCCTGTCCTATCGGGCATCGGACGGCATCGGCCTCGACGGCCTGCTCGTATTGCCGCCCGGCCGCAACCGCGCGGACGGCCCGTTCCCGCTCATCACACTGGTGCACGGCGGTCCTGATGCCCGGTATGCCGACGAGTTCATGCTCGCCCCGCATCCTTCGGGACAGTGGCTCGCGACCGCGGGATACGCCGTGTTCCTGCCTAACCCGCGGGGCGGGACGGGTCATGGCCGTGATTTCGCGGCGACGGTCGCGCGCTCGGTTGGCGGCAGCGAATGGAGCGACATCACCAGCGGGATCGACCTGCTGATCGCCGAGGGGGTCGCGGACCCGGACCGGCTTGGAATCGGCGGTGCCAGCCATGGCGGGTTCATGGCCGCCTGGGCGATCGGGCAGACCGACCGGTTCAAGGCCGCCATGATGGCCGCCGGGATCAGTGACTGGGGGATGCTCGTCGCGACCGGCGAAGGGGGAACCCTGGATGCTGAGCTCAGCGGCAGTTGCGGCTGGGAGGGCACCGGCCCGCACCCACACGACCAAGTCAGCCCGATCTCGTTTGCGTCGAAGATCCGCACCCCGGTGCTGATCGTGAACGGCGAGGACGACACCAACGTGCCGGTCAGCCAGGCGATCTACTTCCACCGTGCGCTCAGCTGGTACGGGGCCGAGCACGAACTCGTCATCTATCCGCGTGAGGGACACGGGCTCGTGGAGCGCAATCACCAGCTCGACCTGCTCCGGCGCACACGTGCATGGTTCGACCGGTGGCTTCGCGATGAAGCGTCCGATGGCCGAGGATCACCGGCTTGACCAGCGGGCGCCCTGCCCTGCCCTCCTCACCCAGGACCCGTTTGGCTCTTAAACGACTGAAGGCCCAGTGTTCGGAATCTGCTTCCGACCTGGGCCTTTACATTGGAGCGGATGACGGGAATCGAACCCGCACTGTCAGCTTGGGAAGCTGATGTTCTACCATTGAACTACATCCGCAGGCTGTGCCGTGCGCCGCTTGAGCGGGCACCTGCGCCGTCCTTGCCCACACATCGTACCGGAACAGGTAGCTTGCTTGCGTGCTCCTCTCCGATCGTGACATCAGGGCCGAGATCGAGTCCGGGCGGGTCAAGCTCGATCCGTATGCGCCCGACCTCGTCCAGCCGTCCAGCGTCGACGTGCGGCTCGACCGGTACTTCCGGGTGTTCGAGAACCACCGGTACCCGCACATCGACCCGGCGGTGGAGCAGGCGGACCTGACCCGCCTGGTGGAGACCGACGGCGAGAGCGCGTTCATCCTGCACCCGGGCGAGTTCGTGCTCGGCTCGACCTACGAGGTCGTCTCGCTCCCCGCCGACATCGCCGGCCGGCTCGAGGGCAAGAGCTCGCTCGGACGGCTGGGGCTGCTGACGCACTCCACGGCGGGCTGGATCGATCCCGGGTTCACCGGGCACGTGACGCTCGAGCTGTCCAACGTGGCGACGCTGCCGATCAAGCTCTGGCCCGGCATGAAGATCGGCCAGCTGTGCCTGTTCAGGACCAGTTCCCCGGCTGAGCACCCGTACGGCTCTGCGGTCTACGGCTCCCGCTACCAGGACCAGCGCGGCCCCACTCC
>DATCGA010000556.1:0-17682 GCA_036509215.1 Trebonia sp. | reverse complement strand
CGATCGTGGCCCGCGCCCGGTTCATCGAGGACCTGGTGACCGCCGCCGCCGACTCCGGCGTCGGCCAGTACGTGCTGCTCGGCGCGGGGCTGGACACCTTCGTCGAGCGCCGGCCGGAGTACGCCGGGCGGCTGCTGGTGTTCGAGATCGACCAGCCCGCGCCGCAGGCCTGGAAGCGGCAGCGGCTGACCGACCTCGGCTACGGCGTCCCGGCCTGGCTGCGCCTGGTCCCGGTTGACTTCGAGGCGGGCGCGTCCTGGTGGGACCTGCTGGCCGAGGCCGGATTCTCCCCCGCCGCGCCCGCGGTGGTGGCCTCGACCGGCGTCAGCATGTACCTCAGCAAAGACGCCAACGCGGCGACTCTTGGCCGGCTGGCCGCGCTCGCACCGGGGTCGACGGTCGCGATGACCTTCCTGCTCCCCTCGGAACTGCTCGACGAGCAGGACCGGCCCGGACTGGCGATGGCGGCGAGCGGGGCGCAGGCCTCAGGCACCCCGTTCATCAGCTACTTCTCCCCCGACGAGATGCTCGCGCTGGCCCGCGAGGCCGGCTTCGCGGGCGCGCGGCACGTGCCGGCGGCGGAGCTCAACGCCCGCTACTTCGCCGGGCGGCCGGACGGGCTGCGGATGTCGACCGGCGAGGACCTGCTGGTGGCGACCGTATAGCGGGCGGCCGCTAGCCTGAACCCCATGAGCGTCCCGTTCCCGTCGCCGACCGACCCGGCCGGATCCCGCAGCGAGGTGTTCACCCGCTACCTCTCATTCTTCCGCGACCGGCTGGCGGCCAAGGCCCGGGAGCTGCCAGCCGCCGAGCTCCGCCGCAGCCGCCTGCCGTCCGGGTGGACGCCGCTCGAGCTGGTCAAGCACCTGACCTACGTGGAGCGGCGGTGGCTGGAGTGGGGGTTCGAGGGCCGCCCGGTGGCCGACCCGTGGGGCGACCAGCGCGCCGACCGCTGGTACGTCGCGCCCGACGAGACCCTCGACGGCCTGCTGGCCGCGCTGACCGCCCAGGCGGAGCGGAGCACCGCGGTCATCGAGGGCCACGACCTGGACGAGGTCGGCCAGCCGGGCGAGCGCTGGTCCGGCCAGCCGCCCGCGACGCTTGAACGGGTCCTGTTCCACCTCGTCCAGGAGTACGCCCGCCACGTCGGCCACCTGGACATCGTCTGCGAGCTGGCCGGCGCTCAGACCGGCGAATGAACCCGCGCCGACAACGGCGGTCCATGGCACGAACGGATCGCGGCGCAGGGCATCCTTGACTCATGCCCGAAGGTGATGTCGTGTGGTCCACCGCCCGCCGCCTGCATGAGGCGCTGGCCGGGCAGCTGCTGACCCGCAGCGACTTCCGCGTCCCCAAGTTCGCCACCGTCGACCTGAGCGAGCAGCTGGTGACCGAGGTCGTCGCGCGGGGCAAGCACCTGCTGATCCGCACCGGGGACGGCCTGACCGTGCACACCCACCTGAAGATGGACGGCTTCTGGCGGGTCCGCGCCGTCCGCCCCGGCGTCCGTCCGGTGGAGAGCTTCAAGCTGCGGCTGCTGCTCGCCAACGCCCAGTGGGAGGCGGCGGGCTACCTCCTCGCGGTGACCGAGGTGCTGCCCACCGCCAACGAAGACACGGTGATCGGGCGTCTCGGCCCCGACCTGCTCGGCCCCGACTGGGACCCGGCGCTGGCCGTCCGCCTGCTCGCCCGCGACCCTGACAAGACGATCGGCGAGGCGCTGCTCGACCAGCGAAACCTGGCCGGGATCGGCAACGTCTACGCCGCCGAGCTGCTGTTCCTGCGCGGCATCGAGCCCTGGCGGCCGGTCGGCTCGATCGAGGACCTGCCCGCCCTGGTCGACCTCGCCCGCCGGCTGCTCGACGCCAACAAGGCGCGGCCCGGCCACGTGACCACCGGCGACACCAGGCGAGGAGCGGAGCACTGGGTCTACGGGCGCGCGGGCAAGCCCTGCCGCCGCTGCGGGACGCGGATAAAGAAGGGCGAGCAGGGGCCCGCAGGCGAGGAGCGCCTGCGGTTCTGGTGCGCGAACTGCCAGCTGTAGCGTGACGTGCGGTGGCAGTTCGAGCTGCCGTCAGTACGCTGCTTCCCGCTCGACGCCGGCCAGCGCGGCCAGCTGGCGGGAGACGAACTCCTCCCGAACGGGCCCGATGGGGATCTGGCGTTGCCGTCGGCGCCGTCTGCGCCGGGTGAGCAGGGCGGGCGCTTCCACGCCAGGGACCTCGCCGGCGGCAACCTGCCTCGCTAGCGCAGCGCGAGCTCGGGCACGGTAGCCGCGCCGCAGCAACAGATAGAAAGCCAGCACGGCAACGAAGTTGACCAGCACCTTGAGCAGGATCGCCAGGCTGGGTCCGGGCGCGTCGAACAGCAGGTGCATGGCCATGGCGGCGGCGAGGCAGGCGGCGGCGCGCAGCGCGCCGCCGCGCAGCCCGCGGGCGGCCAGGTAGCCGACGCCGACCCCGGCCACGGCCGTCATCGTCCAGTGTGATCCGAGTGAGGTCAGCCCGACTCGAACAACGGTGGAGATCACGACCGCCACGCCCGGGTCGGTCGCGCCGGTCAGCGGGATGTTGTTCAGCCCGTAGGTGAAGTTCTCCATGACCTGGAATCCCAGTCCGGCCAGCGCGCCGTAGATCATGCCGTCCACCGGCCCGCGGATAACGCGCGGTGCCGCCAGCACGATCAGCACGACCCCGGCTACCTTCAGCAGCTCCTCGTTGACCGGCGCGGTCAGTGCCGCCGACCAGTTGGACGCGAAGGCGACGCCTGTCGCCTTCGCCCACAGGCCGGTCAGGCCCTGGTTGGCGGACAGCGCGTAGCCGGTCGCCGCTGTCGCCCCCCAGATCACTGCCGCGGCCGACCACGTCCGAGCCGGGGGGCTCAGCGGCCGGGCCAGCCGCAGCAGCCACCAGCCGAAGAACAGCAGCGGCAACTGCACCACCGCCGCCAGCACCGTGGCCGCCGGGAAGACCGCCGCCACGCGGTGAAACGCCCAGGCCAGGAGCCCGGCTCCGATGACGCAGAGCACCACCGCGGTGATCCGCACCGACCGGACCCCCCGGTTGGCCTTAGCCGTTGCCGTGAGCTGCGCGGGTGCGCTGGCGGCGGTCACTTGGCTGCCGCCGGGAACCGCAGTGACCCGGTCACCAGCGCTGCCGCCGCCCGGGCGGCGTCGCGGTCCTGCACCGGGGCGACGCTGATGATCTCGATGGCGAAGTCCGCAGCGGGGCCGGCGAAGACGGCGGCTTGCCCCGCCCAGCCGTTCGCGGCGAGCGTGCCGATCAGCCCCCGGCCGGCTGCGCTGGTGAGGCTCGCGGGCTCGCCCAGCCGGGCGGACGCGTCGTCCACCTGCAGGATCCTCTGCAGGCCGGGCCACAGGCGGCCGACCTGAGACGGGCTTACCAGCGTCACGAAGATCACCGACACGTCCACCGGTCCGTCGCTCAGGCTCCAGCGCAGAATCGAATCGGTCTCGGCGCTGCGGACCACCCAGCTCCGCCCGGGAGTGAACGTGGCCGACTGGGCGCTGTCCGGCCCGATGGTCAGCGGCTGGCCCGCGGCGACCGGCTGGTCATCGGACACGGCCAGGCTGACCAGCGGCCAGCCCGCGGCCAGGAGGACGATCACCGCCACTACCACGATGAGCCGGCGGAGGGTCCGGGGCGATCCGTGCTCCCTATCCGGATGCCCACTATGCAACGTGTTTCCTCCATGAAAAAGTTGGACAAAGAGTACTCCTGCATCGGCACGATGGATGCGTCGGTGTGCCGTGATGTCGGTGGAGTGGAATTCGGCCGGCCAGTGGTTTCCGGCTAATGTATGGCCGCGATCTCAGCGACTCATCACGGAACTGACCACGGTGCTTATCTTTGTCCCGCCTTCTGAGACCAAGGCTTTCCCGGCTGATGCGGAGCCGGTCGAGCTTGGTTCCCTGGCGTTGCCCGAACTCGCGCCGACCAGGGCCAGGCTGCTCAAGGCGCTGGTCCGCCTCAGCCGCGGCCGGCCGGCGACCGCGCTGGGCGCGCTGGGCCTGAGCGGGAGCCAGTCGGTCGAGCTGGCCCATAACCGGGAGCTGCTCTCGGCGCCCGCCGCGGCGGGGGCCGAGGTGTACACCGGCGTGCTGTACGACGCGCTCGACCTGCCCGCACTGCACGGCCGGGGCGTACCGACCGATCACGTGCTGATCTTCTCGGGACTGTGGGGGGTGCTGAGGCCGGGTGACCGGATCCCGCACTACCGCTGCTCACCGGGTGCGAAGCTGCCGGCCGTCGGCCCGGTCTCAGCGGTCTGGCGCAAGGCGCTGCGCGCGCCGTTGGCGGCCTATGTCGGAGACCAGCTGGTGGTGGACCTGCGGTCGGGGGCGTACGGCAGCCTGTGGGCGGCCGGCGCCAACGCGGTCAGCGTGCGGGTGCTGCACGAGCGGGAGTCCGGCGGCGTGGTCGGGCGTTCCGTGGTCTCGCACTTCAACAAGGCGACGAAGGGGCGGCTGACCCGCGCTCTGCTCGAATCGGGGCAGCGACCGGGCAAGCCGGACGAGTTCACCGACTTGGTGCGCGCTCTCGGCTACACGGTGGAGCCGGGGCCCGCGGGCCGGGGCCCGGATGCGCCGGTCACCCTGGACATCGTGGTGCGCGACCTTTAGCGGGGCGCCGAGCCCGGGGCGGCCAGCAGCGCCAGCATGCGCGACCACGCGTCGTCGCGGGCGGCCTGATGGAAGGCGGGCGTGCCGGGCCAGAAGAACGCGTGCTCAGCGCCGGGGTAGCTGACCATGTCGTGCTCGACGCCGGCCGCCTGGAGGGCGTCGCCGATCTGGCGGCGCTGCGCCCCGTCGATGAGCGCGTCGTCCTCGCCGACCAGGTAGAGGATCCGGCCGCGGATCCCCGGCGTGAGCTCCAGGGTGGGCGTCGGCTGGCTCATCGGGATATCCGTGGTGGGCAGCCAGCCGCCGTACACGACCGCCGCCTGGTCGATCGCAAGCCGGCAGGCGGCCAGGTAGGCCAGGTGGCCGCCGGCGCTGAAGCCGATCATGGCGATGCGCTCGATCGTCGGCTGCGCGGTCAGCCAGCCGATGCAGGCCGCGGCGTCGTCCACCGCCTGCTCGCGTCCGAGGCGGTTCAGGTAGCCGAACCCCTCCTTGCGACCGTCGGCGTCGCGTTCGAGCCAGCGGCCGGCCGGGGCGTCGCGGTGGTAGAACTCCGGGGCGATCGTGAGGTAGCCGGCCGCGGCCAGGTCGTCGGCGACGTTGCGGATATCGGGATTCACGGCGAAGAGCTCATGGGCCACGATCACCCCGGTCCGGGCGGGGTCGCCGGCCGGGCGCGCGAGATAGGCCTGCATCGTGCTGCCGTCGGCGACGGGGAGCTTGATCGCTTCGTTGGTGACTGTCATGGGACCAGCCTGCCGGCCGGCGGTACTGGTAACCAGAGCGAGCTTTTACTGGTATTGGCATGGGTAGCCTTAGTCACATGGCTGCGGTTGGAGACCCGGAGGCGCTGGGACAGCTCCTGCGGTCGCGCCGTGAGCGGCTGGCCCCGGCCGACGTCGGGCTGCCGGCGGGCAGCCGTCGCCGGACCGCCGGCCTGCGGCGCGAGGAGGTCGCGCTGCTGGCCAACCTGTCCACCACCTACTACACCTTCCTGGAGCAAGGGCGCCCGGTGCGGCCGTCGGCGCAGGTGCTCGACGCCCTCGCGTCCGCCCTGCGGATGTCCGCCGCCGAGCAGCGCTACCTGGAGGTGCTCGCCTACGGCGACGAGGCAGCCAGGGGCAGCGTGCTGGCAACCGCGCCAGCCGAGCTGATCGACCAGGGGGTGGTCGATCTCGTGCAGCGCCTCGACCCGTTCCCGACGATGGTCAAGGGGCGTCGCTGGGATGTGCTGGCCGCCAATCCGGCCGCCCGCGAGCTGTTCGACGACTGGGAATCGCTGCCCTCCGGAGAGCGGAACCTGGTGCGCTGGATGTTCACCACCGACCGGGCCCGTCAGGTCTACGTCGACTGGGAGCAGGAGGCCCGGGCGATGCTGGGGCGCTTCCGGCTGGCCGCCGCCCGGCACCGCCATGACGGCGACTTCACGGCCCTCATCGGCGAGCTCCAGCGCGGCAGCGACTACGTCCGCGAGTGGTGGCCGCGGCACGACGTGATCGCCGTCGGCAGCGGGTCGAAGAAGCTGCGCCATCCCCGGCTCGGACCGGTCAGCTATTCGCACGTGGTGCTGCAGGTGGCCGACAATCCCGACCAGACGCTGGTGACCTACTCTCCGGCCGCGCCGGACCCAGCGGCATGAGCTGAGCGCGGGCAGGCCGACCGGCCGTGCTGGTGAGCGGGCGGCGGGAGAGCCAGCCGGGTCCGTTCGAGATGAAAAAGATCTTTTTACCGAACGGACGCGGGGCTCCGCCTCTCCGGTCCCGCTTCCCTAGCGGCGGGGGCGGCGGGCTCAGGGGGTGATGACGATCTTGCCCGGCAGCGCGCCCCGCTCGGCCAGCCGGTGAACCTCCGCCAGCTCGCTGAGGGGCCGTCGGGCGGCGACGTCGATCGTCAGCCCGCTGCCGTCGACTAGGGCGACGAGCTCGGCCAGCTGCGCCGTCGCTGCGGACCGCCATCTGGGCGGTGCGCACGTCGCGGGCGGGATCGCCGGCCGCCGGGGTGGTGGCGCTGACGTAGATCCCGCCGTCGGCGACCAGGCCGACCAGGGCGGCGGCGTCCTCGGGCGAGTTGGCGACCAGGTTGAGCACGACGTCGAACTGCCCGTCGGCGGCCTCGGCGACGGGGTGACGGTGTAGTCGATGATCGTGTCGGCGCCGTGGCCGCGGAGCCGGTCGGCGCTGCGCGAGCTGGCGGTGGCGGTCACGGTCGCGCCGGCCCGGCGGGCGAGCTGCACGGCGTAGCCGCCGACGCCCCCGCCGGCCCCGTTGACCAGGATCGTCTGCCGCGCGGTCAGGCCGGCGTGCTCGAACAGCGCCTGCCAGGCGGTCAGGCCGCTCGCGGGCAGGGCGGCCGCGTCGGCCAGGTCGACGGTGGTCGGCGCCAGCGCCAGCAGGTCGGCGGGCGCCAGCACGTACTCGGCGGCGGCCCCGTCGTCGGCCATCGGCAGAATCGCCACCACCGCGTCGCCGGTCTTCCAGCCGGTCACGCCCGGGCCGACGCTCTCGACGGTGCCGGCCAGGTCCAGGCCGGGGATGTGCGGCAGCGTGAGCGGGATGATCTCGCTGAGGTAGCCGGCCCGGAACGCGACGTCGGCCGGGTTGAACGAGGTGGCGGCGACCTTCACCAGCACCTGGCCCGCGCCCGGGACGGGCGTGTCGGCGTCCTCGTAGGCCAGGACATCGACGTCTCCGTACTGGTCGAACCGCACAGCCTTCATGCTTCCGCCTTTCGTTGGGGAACGCCGTCCACCGGTACGTCTACCCCGGTATGACGAGACGGAGGACCTTGGCCGCCGTCGCCAGGTTCTCGTTCGTGTGGTGCGCGTGGGCGGTCAGCCGGAGCCGGGAGACGCCGTCGGGGGTGGACGGCGGCCGGAAACAGCCGATCCGCAGCCCGTGTTCGGCGGCCGCGGCGACGGCCGCCAGCGCCTCGCGCGGCCCGGGCATGGGCACCGACAGGACCGCCCCGGCCGGCGAGGCGACCCGGGCCGCGTCGGCCAGGAAGGCGGCGTTGCTGCGGACCGTATCGGCCAGTTCCGGAGCGGCCGTCAAGATCCGGAGCGCGGCCAGGGCGGCGCCGACGGCGGCTGGCGCCAGCCCGGTGTCGTAGATGAAGGGCCGGGCCCGGTTGACGAGGTGCTCACGGACGGCAGCCGAGCCGAGCACGAGGCCGCCCTGGGAGCCGAACGACTTCGACAGCGTGCCCGTCGCCACCACGTCGGGACGGCCGGCCAGGCCGTTGGCGGCGAGCAGTCCTCGGCCGCCGGGTCCGCCGACGCCGAACGCGTGCGCCTCGTCGGCGATCAGCACCGCGTCATGGGCCGCGACCACCTCGGCCAGCTCGGCCAGCGGCGCGGCGTCGCCGAGGACGGAGTAGATCGTTTCCACCAGCACCAGCGCCCGGCGCTGGCTGCGGCCTGCCAGCGCGCGGGCGACGGCGGCGACGTCGTTGTGCGGGGTCACGGTCACGGTCGCGCGGGCCAGGCGGCAGGCGTCGATCATCGAGGCGTGGATATGCGCGTCAGAGACGATCAGCGTGTCGGAGTCGGCCAGCGCCTGGACGACGGAGAGATTGGCGTGATACCCGGTGGAGAACGCGAGGGCGTCCGGGAAGCCGGTGAACGCGGCCATCGCCTGCTCGAGCTCGGTGTGGATCGACAGCGTGCCCGACACCAGCCGGGAGGCTCCGGCCCCGGCGCCGTACAGGCGGGCGGCCGCCACCGCGCCGGCCACGACGCGGGAATCGCGGGCGAGGCCGAGGTAGTCGTTGCCCGCCAGGTCGAGGAGGCGCTGCTCGTCGGCGTGCGCGAGCTGCCGGGCGAGCCCTCGCTCGGCGCGATCGGCCGCCTGCTCGGCCAGCCAGGCGGGGAAGCTGGACTCGTTCATCGAATGACCAGGCTATGGCACCTGTCGACCGGTGACACCGAGCACCCGGCCGGTAAAACCACAGGGCAACTCCGCTCCCCGCAACTAAAATGAGGTGATGGACGATGAAGACCGGCGGGTGCTGCACGACATCCTCGGCCGGAGCGCGGGTTTCGGCCACCGCGAGCACGTCGAGCTCGCCTGGCGCTACCTCGCGCGGCACGACGCCGATCAGGCCGCCGACTCCATTTCCGCCGCGATCCGGCAGGTTGCCGAGGCACACGGGCAGCCCGCCAAGTTCCACCAGACGATCACCCGATCGTGGGTGCAGTGCGTCGCGGTGCATCAGGAACGCTGGCCCGCCGCCACCTTCGAGGCGTTCCTCGACCGGAACCCGCAGCTGCTCGACTCCGGCTTGCTCAGCCACTTCTACTCACCGGAACTGCTCGCCAGCCTCCCGGCACGCTCCCAGTGGGTCACCCCCGACCTGCAAGCCCTTCCGGTCCTGGCCGGCTCCTGAGGCGAATCGCGTCCCTGGCCCTCAGAGCCTGATCGCGAACTCGGCCAGCAGCTGCCGCTCGCCGGAGGCCGTGATCACCAGCGCCCGCGACTGGCTGCTACGGCGGACCCAGTCCAGCTCGAGCAGGTGGCCGGCCAGGGCCTGCCCGAGCATCCCGGCCAGGTGCGGGCGGCGCTCGGTCCAGTCCAGGCACGGCCGCAGGAACGGGCGGCGGCCCTCGTGCAGGGCGGCCGCGACCAGCCCGAGGTTCGCCAGCTTGCGCTCGCCCGTGCTGGTCAGGTCCCAGCCGCTGGCTGTCGGCAGCAGCATCCGGTCGCGCTCGAAGGCGTCGACCAGCGCGACCCCGAGCTGGCCGGCCAGATGGTCGTAGCAGGTGCGGGCTCGCTGCAGCGCCTTGCCTCTGGTCACCTCGGTCAGGCCGACCGCGTCCCGGCGGGGGGCGATCGCCAGCAGCGCCTCGATCGACTCCGCGATCTGCACGCTGGCGATCTTGTAGTAGCGCTGGCGGCCCTGCGCGCGCGCCGTGACCAGGCCCGACTCGAGCAGCTTGGCCAGGTGGGCGCTGGTCAGCGACGAGGACGTCCCGGCCCGGGCCGCGAGCTCGCCCGCGGGCAGCTCCTCGCCCCCGAGCAGGGCGAGCACGAAGCGCGCCCGGTGCCCGTCAGCGAGCGCCCGGCCGATCGACGCGAGGTCTGCATCTGCGAGCATCGTCACATTCTACCGAGCAATTACCTCAATGAATATTGAGACGTTCCGCGAATAGCGTTGCCGAATGACCTCCCCCGACCCGATCACGATGTCCGCCCCGCCGCGACGGCCGCAGAGCTGGCCGCTGACCGCGACCTTGATCGCCACCAGCCTCGGGTTCGGGGTGATCCAGCTCGACGTGACCGTGGTCAACGTCGCGGTGAAGCAGATCGGCGCCTCGTTCGGCGGCGGCATCACCGGGCTGCAGTGGGTGGTCGACGCGTACACCCTGGTGCTGGCGGCGCTGATCCTCACGGCGGGCGCGCTGGGCGACCGGTTCGGCGCCAAGCGGATGCTCTGCACCGGATTCGTGGTCTTCACCGCCGCCTCGGTTCTGTGCGGCCTGGCGACGAGCATGGCGATGCTGATCGCGGCCCGCGCGGTGCAGGGGCTGGGCGCGGCGTTGCTCGGCTCCTGCGCGCTCGCCCTGCTCAACCACTCCTACACCGATCCGCGGCGACGGACCCGGGCGGTCGGGCAGTTCGTCGCGGGCGCCAGCGCTGCCCTGTCCGGCGGCCCGGTCATCGGCGGTTTCCTGATCGCCGCGTTCGGGTGGCGCGCCATCTTCTTTATCAACGTGCCGCTCGGGGCGGCCGGGTTCTGGCTCGCCCTGCGGTACGCGACCGAGACCGATCGTTCCGCCGCCCGCCGGGTGGACACCCGCGGCGCCGCCCTCGCGACGATTGCCCTGGCCGTCTTCGCGGCCTCCGTGATCGAGGCCGGGACCCACGGCTTCACCAGCCCGTGGGTACTGGCGGGGCTGGGCTGTTCGCTGGCGGCCGCCGTCGCCTTCATCTGCGCCGAGGCGCGCACGGCCGGCCCGATGCTGCCGCTGTCGCTGTTCCGCCGGCCCGGGTTCGTGTCCCCGGTGACGATCGGGTTCCTGGTCAACGTCTGCTTCTACGGGCTGATCTTCCTGTTCAGCCTGCTCTTCCAGGCCCAGCACCGGATGTCCGCCCTGCAGACCGGGCTGGCGTTCCTGCCGATGACCGCCGCCATCCTCGGCGCCAACCTGATCAGCGGACGGGTGAACGCCGCGATCGGTCCCAGCCGCGCTATCCTGCTCGGCCTGGCCGCGATGACCGCCGGCTGCGGAGGGCTGCTGTGGATCAGCCCGGCCACCGGTTACCCGGCCATGCTCGCCCAGCAGATCCTGCTCGGCGGCGGGCTGGGGACGCTGGTCCCGCCGATGACGAGCGGGCTGCTGGCCAGCGCCGACCGGAGCCGCTCGGGCGTCACCTCCGGCGCCCTCACCGCCTTCCGGCAGGCCGGCAGCCTGCTCGGCGTGGCGTTCTTCGGCTCGCTGGCCGCCAGCGACTTCTATGGCGGCTTCCACGCGGCGCTGTGGATCTGCGTCGCACTCCTCCTCGTCAGCGCGGGCGTGGTCGTCGGCGCTGCCGTGATGGGTCGGCGGGCCACCGCCGGATGATCTGAGGTCAGACTAACCGTCAGGCAATCTTGCGGGCGCCGGGGCCGGGGACGGGAGTGACTTCGCGGGCCGACCCGAGGCCGTGTCCGGCCCGGCAGGACAGGTGCAGCTCTACCGGCTCGCCGCAGTCGCGATGGCGGAGCATAGCCAGCGGACCCTCCGGACCAACCGCATACCGGTTACCCCAGTCCATAAGCGCCACCAGCACGGGGTACAGGTCCAGGCCCTTGTCGGTGAGCCGGTACTCATCGCGGCGGCGCTGACCGCTGTTCTGGTAGGGAACCTTGCGGAGCAGGCCCTCATCGACCAGGCGTGCCAACCGGTCGCTGAGCACCTGCCGAGGTATCGAGGTGCGGCGCTGCATGTCGTCGAAGCGCCGCACGCCGTTGAACGCCTCACGCAAGACCAGGAACGTCGACCGCTCCCCGATAATCCCCACGGCTGCGCCGATCGAGCAGTTCGCCGTGTCGTAATCCAGAATCCACGGGCTCTCCATGGTCGCATGCTAGATCTAGTTGACAGACTCAGCAACTCAAGAGGATTCTGGGTTCATGAGTCGAACCCAGGTAAAGGGCATCGCCGCCGCGATCCGCCCTGCACGCACAGCCGACTTGCCTGCGCTTGCCGACTTCTTCGCGGGACTGTCCACGCAGGCCCGCTACCTGAGATTCTTTTCGCCGATCACACCCGGCCTGTCCCTGCTCCGCCTCCTGTGCGGCGGCGACGGCACCACCGATGCGGTGCTCGCCACCCGGGACGGCGTCATCATCGGGCATGGCATGGCAGCGGACTCGTCCGGGTCATGCGGGGCGCAGACGACCGATATCGGCGTGGTGGTGGCCGACGCCTGGCAGCGTCAGGGGGTGGGATCGGCGCTGGTACGCGCGTTGATCACCGGCGCCCAAGTGCGCGGCGTGACGTCAGTGACGATGGATGTGATGCACGGCAACGATCGGGCGGTCGCCATGATCAAGGGCCACTGGCCGGCCGCGCGCACCAGTCGTTCCAAGGATTGCGAGACGATCTGCGTCCAGCTTGCGGACGACCAGCAGCCGACGGCCGGCCAGCCTCAACTGGCGTTGTCTGAGGGACACGTGTTGCCGGCACGAGTGCCCGCCTGGGCCGCCGAGCACGCGTGACCGGTCAGCCGCGGCCGGTCGCCTTGAAGAACGTGTAGCAGAAGACCCCGTCGGGTTCCGCGGTGCGGAGCAGGTCGCGGATGCCCGCGTCGAAGTGGTCGGCGGTGGTGAGGCCGCCGGCCACGGCCGGCTCGCGGATGCCCTCGATCATCGCGGTGAAGGTCCGGCGGATGAACCGGTCGGCCCGCTCCGGATCGCTCCCGTCGACGTAGACCATCCGCGGCGAGACGGACACGTCGCGGAAGCCGCCCTCGGTCAGCAGCGGCTGCAGCCGCCGGCCGAGCAGCGCGTCCCCGCCCGCGTTGCGCTGCAGGGCCACCTGGCAGGCGATCGCGTCGCGGGCGGCCGGGCTGTCGGGATGAAAGCAGATCAGCCCGTGATCGCCCTCGATCACCGTGATCGTCCCGCCCGGCTTCAGCATCGTCCGCAGCCGTCGCAGGGCCTCGACCGGCCGCGGCAGGTGCTCGAGCAGGAAGCAGACGAAGGCGTGGTCGAACGTCCCGGCCGCGAGCGGACCGTCGGCGCGCGGCAGCGTGTAGACGTCGGCCTGCGCGAACGCGATGTCCGTCAGCCCCGCGTCGTGCGCGCGCTTGCGCGCGGCCGCGAGTGACTCGGCCGACAGGTCAATGGCGGTGAGGCTCGCGCCGGGACTGCGCTCGGCGACGGTCAGCGTCTGCGCGCCCACGCCGCAGCCGACCTCGAGCACCGCGCTGCCTGCCGGGTACCCGGTGTCGGAGTGCAGCAGCTCTGAGAGGGTGTCGGCCTGGTCGTGCAGCCTGGTGTTCTCGGCGGCCCGGTAGCCGTGGACGTACTGCTCGAACATCGTCATCGTCTCGATCACCTTCATCAGCAGTTCGGCGTCGTCGGCCGGCGCCCGGTCGAGCTGGTCTTGGTCCGCGTCCGCGTGGTCGAGGGCGCCGAGGGCGGCCGCCAGCCGGTCCCGCAGCAGCCCCCGACGGTGCAGGTCGGCGTCGAGCTCGGCCAGGTGCGCGCGCAGCGTCGTCGCCGCCGACTGCGGATCTCGCCCGTCTAGCAGGGTCTTGATCTGCGCCAGCCGCAGGCCGGCCTGGCGCAGCGCCAGCGCCTGGTACAGCCGGGTGATGTCGCTCGGGCCGTAGCGGCGGTGCCCGGCCGCGGTTCTGGCCGGGGTGACCAGGCCGAGCTCCTCCCAGTGCCGCAGCACCCGCTGCGACAGCCCGGTCGCCGCAGCCAGGTCGCTGACGGTCCAGCCGGCGGTGCCGGCGGCGCCCCGCGCGGAATCAGAACCCATGCCTGAACGGTAAGACCTCACACCGTGTGAGGTGCAAGCGCGCTAGTCGGGCGAACTCGCCGCCGTGGATGCCGGCTGACTGGCTGGTCGCGGCGGGCCGGGCTGCCCGGCTCGCGGCAGCACCGCCCGCACCAGTAGGCCGGCCACCAGCGCCCAGAACGCCGCCCCGATGCCGAGGAAGGTCAGCCCGGACGCCGCGACCACGAAGGTGATCGCCGCCGCCTCACGGCCGTCCACGGCCGACAGTGCCCCCGACAGGGACGCCGAGAGCGTGGCCAGCAGGGCCAGCCCGGCCACGGCGCCGGTCACGTCGGCCGGGGCGGCGCTGACGAACGTGGTCAGCGCGGCCGAGAACAGCGCGAGCACGAGGTAGGCCCAGCCCGCGGTCCAGGACGCGATCCAGCGCCGCCCGGGATCGGGGTCCGCGTCCGGCGACGCGGCCATCGAGGCGGTGATCGCGGCCAGGTTGATGGCGTGCCCGCCGCCCAGCGCCCCGGCCGCGGTTCCGATGCCGGTCACGGTCATCGTCTCGCGCCACGGCACCTGGTACCCGTAGGAGGCCATGATGGCGACGCCGGGGACGTTCTGCCCGGCCATCGTGACCACGTAGAGCGGCAGGGCCAGGCTGAGCAGCCCGGCCCAGGTGAACGCGGGCGTCGTCCAGTCCAGGTGCGGGAGCAGCGCGCCGTGAATGCCGCCGTGCCGGGCGGCGTCGACGCCGACGACCACCAGCGTGACCGCGAACGCGGCCGGGACGGCCCACTTGCGCGCGAACCGGAGCAGCACCACCCAGGTCAGCACGATCGGCCCGACCAGCCACGGGTGGGCGGCGAATCCGCGCACCGGGTCCAGGCACAGCTCGAGCACCACCCCGGCCAGCATCGCCTGCGCGATCGGGGTCGGAATCGCGGTGATCAGCGAGCCGAGCCGCGGCCACAGACCGGTGACCAGGATCAGCCCGCCCACGATGAGGAACGCCCCGATCGCGGCCGGCCAGCCGCCCCGGATCGCGCCGGTGCTCGCGAGCAGCGCCGCCCCCGGCGTTGACCAGGCCAGCGTCAGCGGGATCCGGTGCCGCCGGACCAGCCAGAGGATGCCGAGCCCCTGGGTCGCGCAGACCGCGAGCAGCCCCGAGGCGGCCTCGGACGGCGTCGCCCCGACCGCGCGCAGCCCGGTTAGCACGACGGCGGACGAGCTGGTGAACCCGACGAGGGCGGTCAGGATCCCGGCCAGCACCGGCTGGCTGATGCGTTCCATATACAGAACTCTAGTGAATGTCGTTCTGTATATGGAACCCATTCACTAGACTCGGTGACCGTGGACGATCTGGCGCGGCTGGTCGGTGAGCGGCTGCGGGCTGCCCGCCGCGAGCGCGGCCTGTCCCTGGGCGCCCTCGCCGAGGCGGCCGGGATCGGCAAGGGGTCGCTGTCCGAGATCGAGAACGGCGCCCGCAATCCGACCCTGAGCACGCTCTACGCGCTGGCCGGGACGCTCGGCGTGCCGCTGGCGACCCTGCTCGCCGACCGCGCGGGGGCGCGGATCTCCTCCCTCGGCATCGAGGCTCGGCTGCTGGACGTGAGCCGCGACGATGGCGCGATCGTCGAGGTCTACCGGCTGCGGCTCGACCCCGGCGCCGCGCACCGTTCGGCCGCCCACGGCCCCGGCGTCACCGAGCACCTGCTGGTGACGGCCGGCCGGGCCCGGGTCGGCCGCCTCGGCCAGGAGACCGAGATCGGCCCGGGCGAGGCGGCCCGGTGGCTCAGCGACGTCGCCCACGGGTACACCGCCGTCGGGACCGACCCGGTGGCTTCTGTCCTGGTCATCCGGTCCCCGGCCGGGTAACCCGTCCGCCTGTCGAACCGAGCACGGCAAGATGGCGGGTATGCGCATCGAACGCCGCCTGGCCGAACTCGGCCTCGAGCTTCCCCAGCCCATGCAGCTGCCGCCCGGCCTGACCCTGCCGTTTCCCTGGGTGCGGGTCTGGCCCGGCCGGGCCTTCATCTCCGGGCACGGCCCGCTGCTGCCCGACGGGTCGCTCAGCCCGGTCGTGGGCAAGGTCGGCCGTGACGTCACCGAAGAGCAGGCCTACGACGCCGCCCGGCTGACCGCGCTCGCCATGCTCGCGAGCCTGCAGGGCGCCCTCGGCGACCTCGACCGGGTCACCGGCTGGCTCCGCGTCTTCGGCATGGTCAACACCGCCCCCGGCTTCACCAGGACCCCGGCCGTGATCAACGGCTTCTCCGACCTCATCCTCGACCTCTGGGGCCCCGACGCCGGCCCGCACGCCCGCTCCGCCATCGGCGTGGCCGAGCTGCCGTTCAGCCTCCCGGTCGAGATCGAAGCCGAGGTAGCGGTCGACTAAAGGGAAAATCCGCGAACCGACAACTATGCTCCGCTTGGCCGGTGATCCCCCGGCACTCGCCTCACCGGTTCACTCACCGGGGCGACGGTAGCTCACCACCGTCTGGTCCCGTCCGGCGACGTACGCGTCCCGGCCCGCGCGGATGTTCTGGGTGACGGACGTGCCCGGCGCGGATGCCAGCATCGTCCGCACCTCCGCTAGCATCGCCGCGTCGGCCTCGAGCGCCTTGCGGATCGCGTAGGTCACCGCGTTGAGCGCCATCGCATCGTCGGGATCGGCGGCCAGGTCGGCCAGCGGCCCCGGCAACGGCTCGCCCTGGCTCTGACGTCCGAACACCCGCTGCAGCAGCCGCCGTCCGAGACCCACCGTCGCGTTGGCGGCGTCATCGCGCACCTTCGCCAATACCGCGCCACCGTAGGCGCCAAATGCGGCTGATACGTACGGCGTCATCTCCACCGCAATGGACGCGACTTCCCCAGCCATAGCGCCTCCCGCCCGCACAATCCGATTCTCCAAAGTATGACGCTCCATCGCAGGCATGGCGCAGTATCGGCGCGGGCGCGTTAGTGTGGTTGGGTGCGATGTTGACCTGACCGCCCATGCCGCGCTCGTGGACCTCCGACGAGCCCAGTTAGCTATGCCTACTGGGAAATGCGACTGGGAGGATTCATGATGCACCTGGTTCGTCTTGCGGACCGTGACGATGCCGCCGTGATCGGGCGGCTGCTTTACGACTTCAACCGGGAATTCGATGAGCCCACGCCCGCGCCCGCTGCCCTGGCGCAGCGGCTGCGGCAGCTCATGGCGGGCGGCGACACGACGGTCGTGCTGGGCGGCGACGGACCGGACGGGCTGGCCGTGCTCCGCTTCCGCGCCGCCATCTGGAGCAGCGGCCTCGAGTGCGACCTGGCCGAGCTCTACGTCACCCCGGCCGGCCGGGGCCGGGGTCTGGGGCGGGCGCTGATGGAGGCGGCGCTGACCGAGGCCCGCCGGCGGGGCGCCGACTCGATGGACATCGGCGTGGACGAGCCGGACCACGTCGCCCGCCGTCTCTACGAGAGCCTCGGGTTCACCAACCGGGCGGGAGGAGCAGGCGGCCCGGTCATGTACGTCTACGAACTGGAACTCGGCAGCGTGCCATCGGGCTGAGCTACCGGCCGTAGAGGACCGGCCCGAAGCGGGCCAGCGGCTCCAGCAGCTGGTGCTCCTCGTAGGACAGGTGGGAGAGCAGCGCGTCGGTCAGCAGGTCCACCGCGGCCTCCAGCGTCGGCATGCCCGGAACCGGGTCGGTGACCAGGGCGACGAGGGCGGCATCGACCCGGGAGAGCAGGCCGGCGATGACCTCGTGCTCGGCGTGCAGGCGCTCGGTCACCGGCGCGAGGCCGTGGTCCAGCCGGCTCAGGCCGGGGAACAGCTGGGTGGACTCGATCGTGTGATGCAGCCCGACTAGCCGGCAGTAGCTCTCGCAGTACGCGCCGACCGTCCACTGGTTCTGCCGCATGGTCAGCTTGTTGATCTCGCTCCGCGCGGTGGCGACGTCCAGGCTGCCCGCCGCCACCTGCGAGATCATGTCCCGCAGCTGAGCCAGCTCCGACCGCAGGTGATTGTGGACCCCGACCAGCTCGCGGGCGTAGGACCGGTCCGAATCGGTGTAGCTCGCGGCCGGGTCGGGGTCTGGGGCGAGCGGGCGGGCCGACTCGTCCCAGACGG
>DATCGA010000555.1:0-2759 GCA_036509215.1 Trebonia sp. | reverse complement strand
GATCGTGCACGAAACGTGCACGCTCCCGCGCGCGCGTGCCTGCACGTAACGCGCGAGCACGCATCCGTGCACATGCACGCACGCACGTCCTGCAAATCGGCTGGTTCGCACCGGGAACGACCTCTCATGTCCGGCAGAAGTCTGAGCCCATGGGCAAAATCCTGTCAGCGGCGCCCTGGAATGGCAGGCGCTCACCTCGTCACGCTGGCTGGCTCTGGCCGTGGATAGCGGAAGCATCCGGGCGGAAAGGACAACTTCCCGGTTGACGGGGAGGCGGCCGAGAAGGCGGTGGCCGCGATGCCGGTGATCCCGGTGCTGGCCCGGGCGAACCGGGCGTTCCTGGTGGATTCGGTCCGGAAGATGGCCGCCGCGGGGGTCAGCCAGTACCTGGACGTCGGCTCCGGGCTGCCGACCTCGCCCAACGTCCACGAGGTGGCCCGCGAGACGGTTCCCGACGCCCGTGTGGTCTACGTGGACTACGACCCGGTGGTCGTCCTGCACTCGCAGGCAAAGCGCGGGGTGCCCGGCACCGCGGCGGTCCGGGCCGACGTGCGCTCACCGGAGGTGATCTTCGCGTCACCGGAGGTCGAGGAGCTCATCGACTTCGATCGGCGGTGCGGGGTGCTGATGATGTCGGTGCTGCACTTCGTCGGGGGCGACATCGCGCCGTTGGTGGCCCGGTACACCGACCGGCTCGCTCCCGGCAGCTTCCTGGCGCTGTCGCACGTGGTCACCGACGACGCCGACCGCGCCCGGAGGGACCGGCGTCCAGGAAGTGTACGAAGCGTCCCCGACCGACCCGGCGATGCGGAGCACGGCCGGGATCCGCGAGCTGTTCACCGGCTTCGAGGTGCAGCCGCCCGGCCTGACCGACGTGCGGACGTTCATCGACCCGACGTTCGCCTACTCCCCCGAGGACCCCGCGCCGGGGATCTGGATGCTCTGCGCGCTCGGCCGCAAGCGGTAGACCGGCCCTTCCTGTGGATTACCTCTAGCCGGCCCAAAATCGTCAGGACTCTGAGCTAGGGCTGAGGATTCGGGGACCTGCCGCTGAGCCGGCGCGGCCATGCTGGATGGCGTACGAGCGCAATGGCTTCGAACGCACATGGGAGCGCGATCATGACGACTCAGTACCTGTCCGACTGGGACGAACTGGCGCAGGCGCAGCGGACCCGGCAGAGCATACGGGCCAGGCTGGCGGCCGCGCCGACGGTCGGGGCGGTGGCGAGCGAGGCGGCCGACCAGGGCCGGTGGCTGACCGCGATCCTTCGTCCGGCCGGATCGATGGATCGCGCGGCGCTGCGGGGGCTCTGCCAGTCGCTCGGCCACCTGGCCAGCAGCAACATGATCATCGTCGACCTGACCGCCGCCGTCGTCGGCAAGCCGGGCGCGTTCGCCCGTGACCTGCTCGCCCCCGCCCGCCTGTTCGAGCAGGCCGGGCAGTGCCTGCTGCTGCTCGGCGCCTCCCCCGAGCTCACCGCCGCGCTCGACCGGTACAGGGTGCCGGTCGTCACCCTCGCCGCCGACTCGCTGCCACCGCAGGCCGCCTGAGCGCGATTGCCACCCGCGATTACCAGCCGGGAGCGGCTTCGCCGGCGGTGAACACGGCCCGGTCCGGCCGAACGCGGCGGCTAGAGTCGCGGCGTGGACGATGATCGCGTGATCGAGACGGCCGGGATCCAGTTGGCCTACCGGGTCTCGGGTTCGCCGGGAGCGCCGCCGCTGGTCCTGCTGCACGGGCTGGGCGACGGCGCGGCCAGCTGGGAGGGCGTCGCCCCGGCCTTCGCCCGGCGCTGGCGGGTCTACGCGCCCGACCTGCGCGGCCACGGGCGCAGCGACCGGACCGGTAACTACTCGGTGGAGCTCATGGAGGCCGACCTGCTCGGCTTCCTTGACGCCCTCGGGCTTGACCGGGTGGACCTGATCGGGCACTCGATGGGCGGGCTGGTCGGCTACCTGCTGGCCGGGGACCACCCGGAACGCGTGGCTCGGCTGATCCTGGAGGACGTCGCGGCGCTGCGGCCGCGCGAACGGGGCGCCCCCGACCGCCCGGAGGGCGAGCTGCCGTTCGACTGGGAGATGGTGCTGGCCATCCGCGGCCAGATCAACAACCCCGACCCCGCCTGGCTGGGCCGGCCCGGCCGGATCACCGCGCAGACCCTGGTCATCGGCGGCGGGGCGGGCAGCCACGTGCCCCAGGACTGGGTGGCGGACCTGGCGCGGCAGATCCCCGGCGCCCGGCTGGAGACCATCGAGGCCGGCCACTCCATCCACGACGCCGACCCGGACGCGTTCACGCGAGCGGCCCTGGCGTTCCTCGGCCCGGCTTAAGCGGTCGCCGTCACCCCTGCGCCCTAGGGTGACGACATGGACGGGTTTGATCCGGAGGGGGCGGCGCTGGCGGTCGCCGAGGCGCTGCGGGCGGTAGGCACGGCCGACCGGGCCGCGCAGGAGAAGCGGTACCTCAAGAGCGAGCTCGAGTTCTTCGGGGTGACCGTGCCGGAGCTGCGGCGGGTGGTCAAGGGCGCGGTGCGGGGCTACCCCGGGCTGGACGAGGCGCAGATGGTCGCCTGGGCGGTCGCGCTGTGGCGGGCGCCGGTGCACGAACGGCGGATGGCGGCGGCCGAGATCCTGACGCTGGCCGCGCCCCGGATGGGCGCAGGCGATCTGACGACGGTGGAGCTACTGCTGCGCCAGTCGGGCACCTGGGCGCTGGTCGACGGGCTGGCGGTCAACGTGGCGGGCGCGATCGCGCTCCG